>NZ_JBEPLZ010000006.1:0-326521 GCF_040545455.1 Enterocloster citroniae
TTTTTTTCTTTTTAGAGGATAAATTTCAGGGGCAGGCGTGACTCGCATGAGTCACGCCTGCCCCTGTTCGGAACCATCTATTTCCCGACAGCCCCTTTTCATTTCCATACAAAATTTTGAGTCCTCTCCAGTTTCATCCGCACCGCCAGCGGACACTTCTTCACACACTGCCCCACCACTGAAGGCACTCCTATTTCCGTATTTCTGTCCCCGTCAATTTTTCATAATACCTTGCTATGGCACTGTGGTCATTTTCCCCCAGTCCGTCCGCGTGCAGGTTCTGCATTATCTCCATCACCTGAGCGGTGAGGGGGAGCGGGGCGCCGACTCCGTGGCCAGTCTCCAACGCATTCCCCAAATCCTTGATGTGAAGGTCGATCTTAAACCCGGGAGTAAAATTTCCCCCTGTGATCATAGGAACCTTGGCATTCATAACCGTGGAACCGGCCAGACCGCCTTTGATGGCATCAAAAACTTTAAGGGGATCCACACCAGCTCTGGTGCTTAGCATGAAGGCTTCCGATACCGCTGCAATATTAAGGGCTACAATTACCTGGTTTGCCAGCTTAGCGGTATTTCCGGCGCCGATATCCCCGCAGTGGACCGCGCTTGCCCCCATGGTCATGAGCACATCATAGACCTGTTCAAATACCTCCTTTTCACCGCCTGCCATAATGGAAGGGGTGCCGTCTATAGCTTTAGGCTCACCTCCCGACACGGGCGCATCTATCATTTTTACACCCTTTTTTTCGCATTCCCGGCATATCTCCTGAGATGCCAGGGGCGCGATGGAACTCATATCAACCAGAATAGTACCCGGGGCAGCCCCTTCCAAAACTCCGTCCGTTCCCAGGACCACACTCTTAACATGGGGGGAGTTGGGCAGCATTGTGATAATAAGGCTGCACTGAGCAGCTGCATCCTTGGAGGAGGAAGCCGCCTTTGCACCACCTTTTACTACTTCATCCACATTGGATCTAACCACATCATATACGATCAATTCATGTCCTGCCTTCAGCAGATTCCTAACCATGGGTTTTCCCATGATCCCCAAGCCGATAAATCCTATTTTCATCACTTTTTGCTCCTTTTTATATCTGTGTACTCTCGGGGATTCCGAGAGTACACATCTTTTCCTGTCACAACTCTGCCATCTCCATGACCGCCTCCATAATGGCTGCCTTTGTCAGGCCGTGGAACTCCAATACCTCCTGATAATTGTGTCCGCTGCATCCGAAGGTATCCTTGATCCCTACCATCTTCATGGGTTTGGGGTTCCCGCAGAGTACCTCGGCCAGGGCGCTTCCCAATCCGCCTGTAACATTGTGTTCCTCCGCTGTTACCACAGCCCGGCAGCCTTCTGCCATTTTTCTCACAGCTTCTGCATCCATGGGTTTGATGGTGGAAACATTGATGACCTTTACGGATACGCTTCCCTCCAGCTCTGCGGCCGCTTCCAGGGCGAGTCCTGTCATATATCCGGTGGCAAACAGGGCAATATCCGTTCCTTCCTTCAGAACACCGGGCACGCCCAAGGTGAATTTCTCTCCCTCTTTTGTCACATTGGGATAATCATTCCTGTTCAAGCGCAGATAACAGGGACCGTCCATGGCTGCTATGGCCTTTACCGCCTCCACAGTCTCATTGGCGTCCGCCGGGCAGACGACTGTCATGTTTGGCACTGCACGGAAAATAGCCAGGTCCTCCACGCACTGATGGGTGGCGCCGTCTCCAAAATCGGATAATCCCGAAGATGATCCGCAGATCTTTACATTCAGTTTTCCTATGGCAATGGTCTGGCGTATCTGATCATAGGCCCGCCCGCCTGCAAACACTGCAAAAGAGTTGGTGAACGGGATCTTTCCTGTCTGGGCCAGACCTGCCGCCACGCTGGTCATATTGGCCTCCGCGATCCCCATTTCAAAATGCCTCCCGGGAAATTCCGTCTCGAACAGCTTCCCCATGGTGGACGCTCCCAGATCCGCATCCAGCACCACGATCCGCTCATCCTGTCTTCCCAGTTCCACTAATGTATTGCCATATGCAACTCTCTGATTTGTATACCCCATTTCTATGCCTCCTGTTCCTGTTCGGTTAATTCCTGAAGCGCCTGTCTGTAGGTCTCCTCTGTCAGCATCCCGTTGTGGTAACCCACCACGTTCTCCGCAAAGCTGACGCCCTTTCCCTTGACCGTGTTGGCTATGATGGCCGTGGGCACTCCCTTTACCGTCTCCGCCTCGTCCAATGCCCCTAAGATCTCTCTCATGTCATGTCCATTGATCTCGATCACATGCCAGCCAAAGCTCAGGAATTTTGCCATGATATCCCCTGTGTCAAACCTCTCCTTGGTCTTACCGTTGGCCTGCAGCCGGTTCCTGTCCACAATGGCTGTCAGGTTGTCGGCCTTAAAGGCGCTGGCCGCCATGGCTGCCTCCCAGATCTGGCCCTCGGCGATCTCGCCATCCCCTACCAGCACGTAAGTCCTGCTGTCCAGATGATCCAGCCTCTGTCCCAGGGCCATGCCCAGGCCAATGGAGAGCCCTTGTCCCAGGGAACCTGTGCCGGCCTCGATACCGGGGGTCTTCTGCACATCCGGATGCCCCTGCAGGTAGGAGCCGATCTCCTTGGTATGCTTTAGATCCTCCACAGGGAAATACCCGCTCTCCGCCAGTGCCGCATACTGAAGGATCCCAACATGTCCCTTGCTTAACAGGAACCTGTCCCTCTCCTTCCATTTGGGATTTTTCGGATCATGCTTCATCTTATAAAAATAGAGTGCTGCCACTATATCCGCTGAAGAGTTAGACCCTCCGATGTGGCCGGCCACTCCCACTCCCATGCTGATGATCACATCCCGTCTCAGCTTTTGGGCCTTTTTCTTTAATCCTTCTATCAGTTTTTCATTTTCTATCAGTTTTTCATCGTATCCCATCACGGATCCCATCCTTTCCCAGAGCGTGTTTATGATTTATTTCCAAACAGTCCTCACTCCTGATCCACCATTACTACCTTGATCAGGTTACCCGGATCCTTTGCCAGCTTTTCAAAATAGGCAGGTGTTTCCTCCATACTTACCTCTTTGCTTATGAGCGGGGCCACATGGATCCTGCCCCGGTTCACAAGATCGACCACGGTCCTAAACTCCTCATAACCGTACAAGAACGACCCCTGGACGGACAGTTCCCTTGTAACGATCTCCTGCATGTTGACCGCAACCATGGGTTTGTTATTGCCTATCCAAATGGCTTTGCCTGCAAACCTCAGAGCAGACATGGCCTGCTGTACCGTAGGTTCTGCGCCTACTGCTTCGATGGCCACATCCACACCCTTGCCACCTGTCTGTGCAAGAATTTCCGCCTTCCATCCGCTGCTTCCCGGGTTGACGGTCACATCCGCCCCCATCTCCCTGGCAACCTTTAGACGGTGATCGCTTAGATCAGACTGGATGATCCTGGCGGCCCCCTTCATTTTTACACATGCCAATGCCAGCAGTCCAATGGTTCCTGCACCAACGATCAACACGGTTTTTCCTTTCAGTTCCCCTGCATGCTCCACGCTCCTGTACGCAACCGCCAGGGGCTCAAACAGGGAACCCACTGAATAGGAAACCTTATCTGATAAGGAAAAACAGCATTTTGCGGGCACGCAGATATATTCCGCAAACGCTCCGTTCACATCCAGAACACCAAAGGCCCGTTTATTCAGGCACAAGTGGACCATACCCTTTTTGCACATTTCACAATTTCCGCAAAAGTCTACCGGATAGACAGAAACCCTGTCTCCAGGCCTTAATCCGTCTACATCCGCTCCCAGCGCTTCTATTTCCCCGGCGAATTCATGCCCCATTATCATTGGCGCTGTCCTCCTGCCTGTGATGCCCAGATAACCGTGCACATCACTTCCGCAGATACCGCATGCCTTTACCCTGATCTTTACTTCTCCCCGCCGGGGCGCTACATCCGGTACGTCCCTGCAAGTGAGGGTATTGGGTCCCTCATAAACAATTCCTTTCATCCTGATTCCTCCTGTCTTCCTTATCCTTACCGATTCGACCCATTCCCATATGGCCTATATCAGGAATGTGGTTCATCCACACAGTCATCTGACCATCTCCCCGGTTGGCCCAGGCATAATATGGAACAGCCCTCAGTTTTACCGGTTCAAAATAGCACCCGGATACAGGCCGATACAGTCTGCCCTTCCACTGTTCCCGGTCCCGCCTGATGCCCTGTACCTGGACGGTACAGATTCCTCCCAAAAGCCCTTCTTCAAAGTTCACCTCAAACCGGCTGTCACTGGTCAGGGTACAGTCAAACAGATCCGCACCATTATCCGCTTCCTCCACGCAGTAAACCAACGGACCATATTGAATAGCGGTTTTACCGCAATCCATCCTGACTCCCGGGTGTGCCTCCACTAATACCGGCTGCATTGGCAGGCTTAAATTCAGTTGTCCATTCCTGTTCCATTTTTTTCTTACATAAAGATACCCTCTGTCTTCCCAGATATCCGCATCCTCTGTCTCCAGTGCGGGCTGCCCGGCCCATTCCGGTATCCGGAAAGCCAGGGCCCATGCCTCGTCCAGGTCTGTCTCTACCGTCACAGAGATATCTCCCTTCCATGGATAGGCTGTCTCCTGCCGGATGACAACCCTTTTATCCTTAACTTCAATATCAGCCCTGCCTTCCTGGTAGAGGTGCACGTATACCGCCTGTCCCCCGTCAGCCAGTTCCCCCTGGGTATACTGGTAACCGCTGAGGGATTCCAGCAGTCTGGCCAGGTTCATGGGGCAGCAGGATACGGCAAACCAGCGCTGACGCTTAGGAAGCATACGCGGGTTCTTAATGATCCTGTCCCGGAACATTTCCGGATGGGCAGCCAGATGATTCGCATAGAAAAAGCGGTCACCGCTAAGTGAAACCCCGCTGAGCACCCCATTGTACAATGCCCGTTCCATCACATCCCCATATCTGCGGTCCGGTACCACCTGAAGCATCCTGAATCCCCACATTACCATGGCAACAGATGCACATGTCTCATGATATGATTCTTCATTGGGGAGCTGGTAATCAAAGTTGAACCTCTCGCACCCATCCTGTGAACCTATGCCTCCGGTAATATACATTCTCTTTAATGTAACATTATCCCATAGACGGACGCATGCCTGCCATAGGCTCTTATCTCCGGTCTCTGCCGCCACATCCGCCATACTTCCTCCCATATAAGCCAGCCGGACTGCATGACCTTCCGCCGTCATCTGTTCCCTGACAGGCAGATGAGCCTGAAACAGTGCATATGGGCCCTGTGCCAGAAAACTCTTCCCTAATATCCCCTTTGGTCCGCCGTCCTCCGGGTCCCTTCCCTGCTGTCTTGCCTCCTCCTCAAAAAAGTACGGCTGCTTTCCTCTCTCATTCAGGAAATACGCTGCCAGTTCCAGATAGGTCTGATTTTTAGTCAACCGATACAGCTTTACAAGGGCCAGTTCTATCTCCTGATGGCCTGGATATCCATGGATCTGACCGTCTGCCGGACCGAATACACGGTTAATATGATGGGCATACCGCTCTACGATATCCAACAGTTTTGTTTTTCCCGTGGCCTCATAATATGCAACAGCTGCCTCGATCAAATGCCCGGCACAATAAAGTTCATGCATGCGGTGGACATTGGTCCAGCGTTTTCCAGGTTCAACTACCGTATAATAGGTATTCACATATCCATCGGGCATCTGCAGCCTTTCAAAGTCATCAACGATTTCATCAATGACTGCTTCTGTCTCCGGATCTCTCTGATACCAGAGGGCATAGGATGCTCCCTCAATCCATTTTGCCAGATCAGAATCCCAGTAGTGATGCGGCCTGGGGACTTTTTCCCCATCTGTCAGATTCTCCTCCAGGACACCATCTATGGTAAACACGCCCTTTGCCGGGCCACTGTTTTCCACGGGATCATAAATACATTTTATTGAATCCACCCTGCCTGAACTCCTGCATTGCTCATATTCAGCAGGAAGTGTTACCTGTTCGTTGATCTCCTGTCTCTTCTTCCAGAACCCTCCTGTAAATCTTACCTTTTTCCAGCTTACAGGGAGGGATCTCTGCCATCTCTCATTCATATATTCATCCTTTCATATTCCTTGTCTGGGCGCACTCATCCTTTTACCGCACCAGCCGTAATACCGGTGATAAGATACTTTTGAAGACATATAAATATCAAAAGCACAGGTATGGTCAAAATAACCGCAAATGCCATCAGGCTGTTCCACTCGATCCCATATTCCCCTATTGCCTTATACATATTAACAGTCAGAGGATATAGGCGGTCTGTCTTAATAAAGGTGAGGGCTCCCATCAGGTCCCCCCATCCCCAGAGAAAGGTAAATGCAGCCGAGACTACAATGCCGGGATACGTAATGGGTACCATGACTCTCCAGAACACCTGGAACCGGCCGCACCCGTCAATAATAGCGGCGTCCTCCAGCTCTTTTGGAATATCCAGAAAATATGGCCGGAGTGTAATGATACAGAAAGGAATACTGTGCAGGCAGGTAAAAATAACAGGCGCTGCCAGGGTGTCTAATATTGCTATCTTTTTAAATGTCATAAAAAGAGGGGAGAGGAACAGCACGGTGGGCAGCATCTGTGTAATAAGGATCGCCAGCAGTACCGCCCGGTTGATACTCAGTTTAAAGCGGGCCAGACCATACGCGGACAGGGTGGCCAGCAGTGTAGATATGACAGTTGTGGCTGCTGCTATAACAAAACTGTTCCTAAAGCTGATCCAGATAGGTACGCTTCCTCTGACAAACAACTGGGAAATATATCCCTCAAGTTCAATCTTCTTAGGAAAAAAGGTTGGAACCTCAGCAAAAATTTCTCTGGAAGATTTGAGGGAGGTGATCACCATCCAATAGATGGGAAACAAAAATAAGATCAGAACAGCAAGTGCGATCAGATTAAACAGTACCTGTTCCCGTTTTTTCCGTTTATCCATGTTACATCACCTCATCTTTCTCCATTAATTTCAAATTAAATATGGCAACTACCAGTAAGAGGATCAGCATAATATTGGCCACTGCTGCCCCCTGTCCAAATTCAAAATTGGAGAATGTCAGTTTATAAGAGGCTGTTGCCAGTATCTGTGTGGAATCTAAGGGACCTCCGTTTGTCATAATGTAGATCAGGTCAAATGCCTTAAATGTATAGATAAACCCAAGTGTCACCACACTGAGGATGGTGGGCTTAAGCAGTGGAAGTGTAATATGGCGGAATCTCTGGATGCGGTTTGCCCCGTCAATGGCAGCTGCCTCAAACAGCTCTTCCGGCAATGTAGTCAGCCCTGTGGCAAGCAAAAGCATGTTAAAGGGCACGCCTCTCCAGATATTGGTAATGATCAGGGCTGTCATGGCTCCCCTTTCCGTGGTCAGCCAGGAAACCGGCGCCTTAACAATATGCAGCTGTGTCAGGAAATAATTCAAAATGCCGGAACCGTCCCCTGCAAATATCCATTTCCATACAGAGGCAAATACAATAACAGGAACCAGCCAGCACACCATCAAGAGGCCCCTGGATATCTTGCTGAGCCTGAATGCCTTGGAAAACAGAAGGGCCAGGGCAAACCCTATTACAAACTGAAATATAATGGACATTACCGTAAAATAGATCGTGTTCCATATGGCCTTTCTCACCATTGGCATGGCCAGGACTTCCTTGTAATTCTCAAGGCCGATAAAGGGCTGTCCTCCCCGGAAGGTTTCCAGCGTTACTTCATGAAAGCTCATACTCAAGTTGTATATTAACGGATATATTACGATCAGTGCCAGAAACACTGCTGCTGGAAGAATAAAACAGTATCCGGCCATAATCTCCCGCTTTGTATATCTGTTATAAATGGGAACTTTTTTCTTTCTTATCATCAATGATCACCGCTTTCCAACTCATTTAACGTGATTTTTGGCATAAAAAGTGCTGCAAAGCACAATTGCCATGTGTTTGCAGCGCTTTGTTATATATCTTGTTTTATTATAATCCTGCTATGGATGCACCTGCATCTTTGGCTGCCTGTTCCGGATCCTTGGCTCCAAGCACAACCGACTGCCACATCTCGATCAGAATATCGCTGATCTTATTATAATTTTCCACCGGCATTGCCACTGCATAATCCTGCATTTCCACAAATGTCCGTATAGGTTCTTTAGCAAAATACTCAGATTCTGCAGCTACATCTTTTCTGGACGGAATATAATTCTCGGCCTCACTGTACTTTACCATGACCTCCGGCCTGTTCATATATTTGACAAATTCCCAGCTTAGATCCACATTTCCCGTATTGGAAATTGCAAAATTATGGCCTCCCAGAACGGTCTTAAATCCGGCGTTTCCCTCAGGGATCTTGGCCACGCCAAATTCAAAACCGGCATCAGCCTGAATCGAACTGAGACGCCATGGACCGTCAACGATCATTGCGGTTTTGCCTGCAATAAACTGGTTTGCATTATCACCGGAATTATAGTTCACCACTTCCGTACTCATGTACTGGTTTTCCACCATTGTCTCATAGAATTTCAGCGTTTCTACTGTCTCGGGAGAATCAATATGGTCTACATCAGAGCCGGATCCCCATATAAAGGGCCACATCTGGAACGTGGTATCTGTTGTCTGGCTTCCCGCCACACCAAATCCATTGACCCCAATTTCCTTTAGTTTCCCACATGCCTCAAGAACCTCATCCCAGCTTGCCGGGACCTCTGTCACACCTGCTTTATCAAGTAATTCCTGATTATAATAAAGACACAGATTATTGGATGTAAATGGAAGGCCATAATACCTTCCTTCATACTGGTTCTGTCCCAGGATGCTGCTATAATACTGGTCCAGCTCCAGTTCTGAATTAACATGGTCCGTGATATCTGCCAGGATTCCCATTTTTGCATAAGTAGCGGTATCTGTGTTGTCCACATCCATTACATCCGGAAGACTGTCGCTGGCCACCATGATATTGATCTGCTTCCTGGAATCCGCCAGAGGCATATACTGAATCTCCACCTGTATCCCGGTTTCAGCTGTAAAATCCTCGATGCATTGATAAAGAACCGCCTTTTCTTTGGGATATGTTAAAAGTAATGTGATCTTTTGATCCCCCCCATTCTGTGATGCAGCTGCCTGCTCTGTGCTTTCCTCCCGGCCTTTTTCCTCCTGCACAGCGGCCTGGTCTTTTCCCCCGTCAGACTTTGCGCCACACCCCATACAGATTCCTGCCGCCATTGCGACCGCTGCTGCCGCCCATAACCATTTGTGTTCTTTTCTCATTGAAATCCCTCCCTGTTTATTTTCTGATTAAAGAATACCATCTCCTTATCTTTTTTCCCATTCTACATTTCTAAGAAAGGTGTCCAAAACAAACGTTACATCTGGATATATTCCTTGGGGCTTTTTCCCGTATACTTTTTAAACACCTTACAAAAATATTTTACATCCAGGTATCCGCTCTGTTCAGCTACTTCGTAAATCTTCATATTGTTGTTTCTTAAAAGCTTTTTTGCATGCTCGATCTTAACCTGGGTGCAGTATGCCGTGTACTTGATTCCCAGTTCCCGTACAAACAGAGTGCTCAGATACTCAGGAGTAAGGTTAAAACGGCGCGCCATTTCCTCCACAAGAATATTTTCTTTGTATTCCTTTTCAATAATATTTAATATTTCATTAATCACCGCATTATCACAGTGATGTACATTATCTTTATAACGTTTAAATTCGCTCAGAATATTCAACATCATGGTTGCATAGGTGTCCGTGGATATTCTGGTTTTTACCCACTCCAGTACATTCAGATGACTGATCTCCTCATATATTCCATAGCTTGTTTTTCGGATTTCATACAAAATAGCAACTGTCATACACAGCATTGCCTCACGTATATCAGCATAATGGTAAACCTGTTTTTTCAGATACTCCTCAAATTCCCGCAGATCCTCCCGGACTGCTTCCATGTCCAGGTCCGCAATATGACAGATCATATTCCGTTCAATCTCCATTGGATAAATAAACTTACTGCAGGCCACTGTCTTAAGGTTTTCCTCATTTACAATATCCATCTGTATAACGGACAGTCCCCAGTTACTGTTATCCTCCATCACTTTAAGCGCTCTGTAAAATTCACTTAACCTCCCAAGTGGGTATGATACCGCTACAACGGGCTTGTGGAACAGGCTTTTCCCGCGCTTCAGCGCTTCCCGTATCCGCGTTTCAGGGCATGAAAACCCTTGTGGCTCAATTGTATAAAACAGTTTATGCCTATCTCCGGAAAATGAATAAAATACCAAGTCTGCCAGGTAATACTTCATGATTTCCTTCCACTTTTTTCTTCTGATACGGTAAAACCAGTATCCCCTTTCAGCATCAGCAGATATACGCCTCTGCCCGCCATCCTGGTTTCCAGCTCCCTCCGGTAACTCTCGGCTGCATCTTCAGGAACTGAATATAACCGCTCCCATAATTCCTGCTCAGAAAAGGTGGACGGCCGTATCTGATGCTTTTCTTCCCTGATCTTTTGTTCCACCCGTTCCAGCACTTCCCTCAATGTTTTTTTAGTTACGGGTTTTAAGAGATAGTCCACACTCCCAAGCTGAATTGCTTTCTGGGCAAATTTAAAATCAGCAAACCCGCTTAAAACAATAAATTTACACTCATTGCCTTGATTCCTCACCGCCTCCATCATTTCCAATCCATCCATCTGCTCCATCATGACATCCGTGATGACCACATCCGGCTGTTCCCTAGCGATCAGCCGTGTCCCATCTTCTCCATTCCCGGCTGTCCCCACGATATTCCATCTTTCTTCCAGCTGGCTGATCAGGGCTGTAAGTCCCATTAATGACTTTCTTTCATCCTCCACAATTATGATCTTCATCTCATCATCCTCTTTTGCATCACATTTTTGGTATGGTAATTTTAATGGAAGTCCCCCTGTTTACCTCTGAGTGTACTTCCAGCCTGTAGTTATCCCCATAATAAAGCTTCAGCCTGGCCAATACATTTGATACGCCAATAGACGGAGTACCTCCATCATTCCCAAAAACTTCCCCTAATTTATCCGGCGACATTCCCCGTCCATTGTCCATAATGGAAAAACAGATCTCGGTTTCATTTATATGATAAATCTTTATGCGCAGGAGTCCTCCATGGCGTATGTTTGCGTATCCATGGATTATCGCATTTTCAATAAAAGGCTGGAATATCATCTTATGGATATGACAATCCAGGATTCCTTCCTCACAGTCAATCGCATATTCAAAATTATCCATGAATCGGATTTTTTGAAGAAAGAGGTACTTTTTCAGGTACTCCATCTCATCCTTTATTTTAACCACAGCATTGCTTCCACTGATCTGGTACCTGAGGATCTGGGCAAACTCACTGAGCATTTCACTGATCTCATCCTCCCCGTTTTCTATGGCAAGCCAATGGATGGAATCCAGGGTATTATAGATGAAATGAGGATTGATCTGGGCTTCGAGGGCCCTGATCTCCGCGTCTTTTTTCATTTCACTTACCTGCTTGATCTCGTCCATCTGATTATTGATCTGTTTCATCATCTTATTAAACTGATTGGCTATGATGGATATTTCATTTTTGCCTTCCATCTCCATATGGGCGGACATTTCCCCGGCCCTTACCTCCTTCATGGTGTTTACAACCTGCTTAACAGAAGCCGACAACCTTCGGGACAGGATCCATATGAAGAATCCACCCAGTACCATCAGACAAATGGTTATCATCCATATGATCTTTTGGAAATTTCTGATTTCCTTCAGTATGTAGTCATTATCCAGAACACCGGCCAGGCGCCAGGATGTCTTTGGAATATCCACCAGCACCACTGTTTTTTCCTCATGGTTATCTTTTACCAGATGCACATTCCGGCCGTCTCCCAAAACCAGCTGTTCCCATCCGTCCATATCAGTAATATCCGTGCCTATCCTGGACTTGTCATAATGAGAAACGATCCGGTTGTTCCGGTCCACGATAAAATTATAATTCGTATCCCTGTCCGGTGTGATCTGAGCCTCCTGGCATATATCTGAAAGTACCAGTTCATTAACGCCCATGAGAAAGGTTCCCACATACTTGGTCGTGTAGAAATCCATCAGCCGCTTCCGGTATGTGAAAAGATAATAATCCGAGGTTCCCTGTCTGTCATAATACTCTGTAGGAATCCACTCCCCCTTAAGGATCTCCTGTTTTGCCACCTGTGAAAAATACCGGCCATACAGTTCCGGACTTTTTTGGTATAAAGAATCGATCTGAAGCCTGTCCGAACTGAATATTTTTCCATTCTCAGTCTCAACGGCCATGCACCATACCTGAGGCCGGTAGGACATATAGGTCCGCATCTGCTTTCTCAGTTCCTGCTTTACACTCAGCTCCATCTGCCCCTGGGCTTCTTCAAACCGCTCCATCTGATCCAGAAATTTTTCATCTATAATCATCTGATTCACTGCTTCCTCATATCCGTTCAGGGTTGCCGCTATATTGGATGCTGCCTGTCCCACTGCTATACTAAAAAAACCAATGATCTTTTTCTCAATAATATCCGTCAGATACGTATTGCTTATACCGGCCAGAAATACGATCTGCGCTGTAAATAACAAGATAAATACAACAGATATCTGTTTTGTAAATGACTGTTTACTCCAGTATTTTCGTATCCCCTTCATATGTCCCCTGCCTTTTCCCTATTGTGTAACATGTAATTTCCGAAGTGGTTTATGTCCGGATATATTCTCAGAATAACATTTAAATGCACAAGATGAAAGAGGGCGGGGATGATTTATTCATGACATTTTACTTAATCATAAAAAGAGGCAGCCCCCCGGTTTCAATCGCAACCGGCGGTCTGCCTCTTTTATGTTATTCTATATTATTGTCCCATACAATACCCTGTCCCGTACCGCTCCACACATCCCACTTACAGGATCAGCCTTGCGGCTCCATAGATTCCCGCATCATTGCCCAGTGTAGCCAGGCCCAGCTTTCCCTTATGTTTGGAAATGTGCGTAAAGTGGTCATAATGCTTCTGCACAACATCGATCAGGAACTGTCCCGCTTTGGAGACACCGCCTCCAATAACAAAGATCTCCGGATCCACTGTCATGACTGCCATGGACAGCGCCAGGCCCAGATAACGGCCTACCACCTCCATCACCTCCATGGCCAGTTCATCGCCCTCCTTGGCGGCATCCAGCACATTCTTGGCTGTCACGGAGTCGCCAAACCCGCGCAGCTGGGAGGGCTTTTCGCTGGCAGCCATCTTGCGCCTTGCCTCCCTGGCGATTCCCGTGGCGGAGCAGATCTGCTCCACACATCCCACGCCGCCGCAGTTACAGTGTTCCCACTCCTCATCCCGGACATGGATATGTCCGATCTCGCCGCCCAGGCCGTGCTTGCCTGCGATGATCTTCTGGTCAATGATAACAGCTCCGCCCACGCCTGTCCCCAGTGTCAGCATAACAAGGTCGCTGTAGCCCTTGCCGCCTCCCTGCCACATCTCGCCCAGGGCAGCCACATTTGCATCATTGCCGCTCTTTACCGGAATCCCATCCAGAAGTCTGCTCAGTTCCTCCTGAGGGTTCAGATCATGCCATCCCAGGTTCACACAGACTTCCACATATCCATCGGGAAGCACAGGGCCTGGGACTCCCATTCCCACGCCTGCCAGGTCTGCCTTAAGGTCCAGCCCGTGTTCCTTCATCTTTTCTCGGATGGAGGCAGCCACGTCCGGAAGGATCTGGGATCCCCCGTCTTCCTTGCGGGTCTTTACCTCCCACTTGTCAAGCAGTTCACCGGTCACCTCAAACAGACCGATCTTTACAGATGTGCCTCCAATGTCAACTCCGATACACTTCATCCCCATGGTACATACATCCTTTCCGTTTATTAATTATTGCAGTTTTATTTCCATCATCATCTGCGGTCCCATGACCAGGAGGGTTCCCGGAAACCTGCCGGCCGATACCTTGGACACCGTAAACTCAAAGGTCCCGTTATATTTTTCCGTTCCTGTCATATTAAACACCTTGCAGGAACTGTCATTATACAACAGTACAAGCCCTCCGTCTATGTCAAATCCAGTGTATTGGTAATTAAAGGTACGGTCAAATACAGGATTTCCCTCCTTGTCAAAAATCTTCAGGGAATAGGGATCTCCGCCCTCCACATTATCTGTCACAAGTCCCACATATTCCTCCGTATAGGCAATGCTGCGGATATTCTCCTCTATGGGAATCTGCTTCACGGATTCCGGCGATGTCTCCACACGGGTGGAGAAAAGCTGCATGCCCTTGTCCGTGAATATCACGGCATGGCTCTCGTCCAGGAATCTGACCCTTCCTGCCATTGCATCGCCAAGATCCTGGGGAAAGAAGATCCCCACCACTCGTCTGGGATCATTCTTACCCAGTCCAAAGTTATAAAACACAATCTTACACTTAATGATCCCCTGGTCCAGATACATGTAAGAGGTGATCAGCTGAGTTCCGTTGGGTGACAGGCTCATATCCACAGGATAGCCGTCACCGGACAACAGAGACTTGATACTGAGGTCAAGGGTACTTCCATCTTTTTTATAAAGATAAATGTAGCTGGCCTTGGAATCCTCCTGCAGGGCTGCCACCACACCCTTTGCCGACACAGTCACCCGGAGGATGGGGAGCAGGGTGGTGGCCTGTCCCACCTTGCCGCTCTTATTGCATATGTAGATACTATTGCCCTGCTGGTCGCCAATGGCAACATACTCTCCATTGATGGAAACCACCGGTGACTTCATCTCATAGCTCTGGATCCAGACCACCTTGCCCTGGGCATCAATATAGGATGCTCCATCCTTGGTGTATTTTAACACACCATCTCCATAGTCCCTGTACGCGCAAAAGCTGCCCTCTCCCTGCACGGCGGCTTCCTGGGCCTCGCTGGTAAGATTCTTTTCCCATATGACCTGGTAATCCGTAAACTGGTGATACCTGTCATATCTGAACAGCACTAAGGCTGCAATTGCCGCAAGAATAACCAGCACCAAAAATATGGCCAGCCGCTTCCGTACCACACGCTTATGGGCCTTATGGACGATCTCTCGGCTGTCTTCCTCTTCCTGGTGCCGGCTGTTTGGAGGAACAATCTGTCGCTTTAACTGCTTTTTTTTATTTTCTCGGCTCATTGAACTGGTACTGCCCATCTTACGTTCTCCCAACAATCCACTATCGCATATATGCAATAGTATACAACAATTTTTGGCAAAACGCATTATCTTTTTCCGGATGACGGACTTTCCCCTTTGTGAAATGGATTAAGTTTAAGGGACAAGCAGCTTCTGGCCTGCATAGATGCTGTTTTCATCCGTCAGGGCATTTACCCGGCAGATCTCGTCAATATGTTTCAGGTTATGATACAGCTTAAAACAAATGCCGTACAATGTCTCTCCGTCCGCCACTGTGTACACACTGTAGTTGACAGCGGACACGGTTTCGGCGGATCCGTCTCTGCCTCCGGTGGGAGGAAGGGTTGTTTCCTCTGTGGGGGATGTGTCACCGGACGGTTTTGCAGGATCGGCCTGGCCGGAGGAAGCCTGACCGCTTCCATCTCCTGCGGCTGCCGTTGTCCCCTCTGCCTTTGTTCCGTCTGTCCCTGTCCCGGAGTTCTCTGTTCCGGCCGCTTTTGTTTCGGTCGTTCCTGACCCGGCTGACGTCCCTCCGGCGTCTTCTGTTTTAGCCGCTCCTGCCGCCTCTCTTTCAGCTTCTCCTCCGGCCGTGCCGTCAAGGGCGCTAGTCTCTGCCGCGGGCATGGTTTCCGGTTTCACTTCAGAGGACTGTTCTTTTCCACTTTCCGCCGCAGGAGCGGTGGTTGGATAGACCTTGCCGGCTGCTTCCTCGATCACATAGTCCGGCTCGTCCACCGCGGACCATCCTTTGCCTGAAGAATTTTCCGCAATTCCCGGCCGTTTTCCGGAGGATGCCAAAAGCCCGTCCTTAACACTTCCATCGGGCATCACAGAGGCGATCACACTCTCCATCTGGTGCATTTTCTGATAATTATTAAACATGGCAACACCGCCTGCCAAAACAGTGACCGCAAGGGCGCTGCAAAGGCCGGATAATACGCCCACGGTGCTTCTGTGACGTCCCACCTCATGCTTGCGCTCGTCCATGCGCTGCTTAAAATCACGGATCACCTTGTCGTTTACCTCTGTTTCCGCCCTGGGCGCATCCTTGCGCTGTATCATATAATCCTGCATCATCTGGTTGCGTTCATAATATACACTGTATCCACGAAGCTTGTAAAAGCCATCGGATGATGTTATGTAAACTGATTCTTCTCCTTCCAGGCCGCAGTTGAGGTACATCAGCTGGTTCTTGCCTGTGAAGTACTGGCTGTGCTGGCGCCAGTAATTAAGGGGACTTAAGGTACAGCCCGGACCTCCGCACAGGAACCATCCCTGTACAGTCCTCTTCGGGAACATCTGCTCCACATCCTGGTATGCCTTTTTCCAGGCATCCTCGGTAAATACAACCTTTTCGCCTTCCTCGGTGACGGAATCCATTTCCAGGGCGCCGTCCACAAATACATAGGGCGTGTCCTCATGGGTTTCCCTGCTTCCAAGGAGCAGACCCACACGCAGATCAGCCCCCTTGGCCGGCTGGAGGCGTTTTAAATAAGTATTCACATAGTCTTCCAAATATAACTTTAAAACCTGGTCCCGTTCCCCTATCTGCCGAATATTTTTCGGCAGCTTGGGAAAGGGTTCATATAATTCTCCCATAGAATCACCCCGCTGTCTTTAATCTGTACAAGCATAGCAGATTCCATGTGCAGTTTCTGTCATATTATGGCGGCATTTTCCCATAATCGTTCGACAAGGCAGATTCCTTCGCAAATGCAGTCCGCCATCTTCATCACAATGGACAGGCGCACGCTCTGCAGCATCACGGGATCCCGGCTTCCGGCTCCTCCCACGATCCCAGTAATGGCAATATCCCCCACTGCCTCCAGTTCCTTGGATACGCCCAGACCGGGCTGCAGCGCTCCCCGTCCCAGGGTGGCGTAACCCACATGGTCCGGGCTGCCCACGGAAGCATCAATGGCCACGATCACGTAATCCGGATAGTGAAGCCTTATATATCTTGCGTACAGGTCCAGATTCATTGCATGGACCGGTTTATCCAGTGTACCGATGACTGCAGCCCCTTTCAGGCGTCTTCCCCTCAGTTTATGGCCGACCAGCGGTCCCAGGCTGTCGCCTGTTGACCGGTCTGTACCGATACACAGAAACATAACTCCGTCTTTCCCCTTTGCCTCCATCTCCTGACAGATGAGGCAGTTGAGATGCCTTGCAAACTGCTCTGTCTCAAACTCTGACTGGGTATTGTAATAGGCAATATCTTCCCGTTTTTGTATGCTGAATGTCTTCCATAATTTCATATCCAAGTTGTCCACCCAAAACTCATTATAATGTCGTGCCCTGGAACGTATTTGAAAATGTTCCGGTTGATACGGGCTGTTTTTATAGTATAGGCTTGGGGTTTTGAAATTATGCATAAAAAAAGAGCACATGGATTGACATCATCCGCGTGCTCTTAATAATAGAAATCTTCTGAACTGTTACCTTAATCATATAACTTTTCTTTATATACTCCCGCATCGATCAGTTTCCTGACAGCGTCCACAACCGCCTGCTTATCCTCCTTGTAGGTCACTCCGAACCACTTGTCGGGGGTGTCGAGAACCGTCACCCTGGCACGCCCGGACTGTACCAGGTCATCAATAATTCTTGGAAGCAGGTACTCCGACTTTACATCGCCTTCCTTTAAGCTGTCCAGAAACCGTGGAAAGCCTTTTTCCAGCTCGTCCAAAAAGCTTGCCGGAATACCCCACATGTTCATGGAAACCGGCTGGTCCGGACTGATCCGGACAGGATTCCCCTGTTCATCCGTTGCCTGAAGTCCGTCTTCCGTCATTCTGATATTATAGGTTTCATTCACCGTCTTAAGGATATGGCTGTCATCCACCTGGCATACCCCTCTGGTCACGGTGCCATTGTCGCTAAGGGTATTGGAAAGGACAAAGCCGCCCATGCACAGATCATAGACACCGGCTTTTGTGTCCATATCATTTACCATATAATCATGGATCTTCTTAAAGCCTTCCCTGCCATAATAATCATCCGCATTGATCACAAGGAACGGACCGTCCACCAGTCCCTTTGCCACCAGCACAGCCTGTCCGGTTCCCCATGGCTTGGTGCGTCCCGGTGTCACCTCATAGCCGTCCGGAAGGGCATCCAGCTCCTGATATGCATATTCCACCGGCACCACCTTCTCGATCCGGTTTCCGATCACTTCCTTAAAATCCTTTTCCAGGTCTTTCCTGATAATGAATATGACCTTATTAAATCCGGCTTCCATTGCATCATGGATGGAATAATCCATGATGATCTCTCCTCCCGGTCCAACGGGCTCCAGCTGCTTGATTCCTCCCCCGAACCGGCTTCCAATGCCGGCAGCCATAATGACCAGCGCAGTCTCTTTCATTCTTTTTTTCTCCTTTGATATAAACTGGTTACATAATAGCACAATTGTCGGAAAAAATCAAAACATACATGCCCGGTCATACCAAATATATATGACCGGACAATCGGTCCGGCCATACCATCTAAGCATCTATATGGAAAACTCCTTTTCAAACTCTTCTGCCGATTCAGGGTAATCCAGTCTCATGTGGGTTCCACGGCTCTCCTTCCTGTTCCACGCGGCCTCCACCATAAGACGGATGGACTGCACCACCTGCCATGCCTGTGTATCTTTCTTTATCTCTTCATCGGCCAGCATCTCATCCAGACGTATCCGGGCCTGCTCCAGTGTCTCCCCCCTGCGGTAGATCCCCAGGGCTTTCACAGCGATTTCCTTAGCTTCCGGGACAAATCTGCCATATACATCTGTATCCCTGGCATATTCTGCCGGAAGTTCATGGACAGCTGCCTCCCGGGCCGGGAAATCACCTGATTCTGCAATGGCCTGTGCACACAAAAGGCCGGATAAGGTTGCCTGGCTGGCTGCATTGCCCGCGCACCGGCAGGCTCCGTGAACGCCGCCGCAGGCTTCTCCCACCGCGTAGAACCCGGGCACCGTGGATTCATAATGTTCATCCACCATAATACCCCCGGAAAAACTATGGGCCATGGGTCCCACCTCAACCAGCTCCTCATTGGGGTCCACTCCGTTATCCATCAGACGGTTAAAGAACCAGGGATATGCTTTCAGCACTTCCCTGTCAATATGGCGCAGGTCCGCCCACGCTCCGCCGTGAGGTGTGCCTCTGCCCGCATCCACTTCCTTCCAGATCTGTTTGTTGATCAGGGTCTTTGGTGAACCGCCTTCTCCCTGAGGCCTCACCTTTAACATGAAGCGCTCTCCTTTTGAATTGAGCAGATGCGCGCCTTCGCCCAGCATGGCGGTGGGACATGGTTCTCCCACTGCTCCCGGCGGGCTCATTACCACCATGGGCTCATATTCCAGGAATTCAATATCCACCAGCTTGGCTCCGGCCTCTTTTGCAATGGCAAGGGTATTCCCCTTAATGTCACCCGGATAGGTGGAAACACCAAACAGGTTCCCAACGCCTCCCCAGCCTGCCACCACAATGGGAGCATACACATTTTCAATATCTCCATCCGGATTTTTCACGGTAATGCCGCACACATGACCGTCCTCAGTCAGAACATGAAGGCATTCATGATTCATATGTACAGGGATCCCTTTTTCCTCCAGTCCGTCCACCAGCTTCTTAACCATCTCCACACCGATCAGCTGGGTTGTGCAGCACAGGGATCTGGGATAAGTATGCCCTGACAGATGTCTCAGCTTTGTAGTGCCGTCCGCATTACTGGCAAATTCCACTCCCCATCTGCGCAGAAGGTTATATCCCTCCATGGTACTGTCGGTCATCTCTTTTACAAGCCTGCGGTTGTTGATCCCATAGCCCGCATGGATCATATCATCGTTGTATTGTTCCGTGGTATCATTATACGGGTTATCCGGCAGGACAAAATTGATTGCCGCAATAAAAGGGGTTCCGCCATAGGCAGTGGTATAGATTCCAATATCCTTTACCCCCAGCTCCCAGAGCCTGGCCGCTGTTGCCAGGGATGCAAGCCCCATGCCCACAATGATAACGTCATGCTTTTTTGCCATAACTACCTCCATTTTATCCGCCAGAATATGCCTAAACACGCTCTGGTACGGGTATCTTTATAATGATCTTGGTAAAAGAATGGGGCTCATCTGTGTGGGATACCGGTTTGTGCCCGTCATGGGGAAATGCGATATAAAACATCCCCTGGTCCACACGTATATGGTTCTTTGTATCCCCGGACAAACGTTCCGCATCCTTTTCCCTGTCGTATGGGATCACGGTCTTAAGATCCCCCACATCGGCCCAAGCCACTTCCTCGCATCCTTTTGCAAGGATCTGCACATCGATATATCTGCGGTGTGCCTCAAAGGTGCCCTCATTCATGGGCTTTGTTTCACCCTTCTGTATATTAAAATATCCCCCGTCAAATCTGTATTTTCCGGGCTCCAGCTTTTCAATTGCCTTAACTGCCGCGATTCCTGCTTCAAGAGCAGGAATCATGGGCTTATAAAATAATATGTTTTCTATTTTGTCAATTACCATATGATCGTCCTTTAATTCATGTAGCTTCCGCCGTTTACGTTGATCGTCTCCCCATTAATGAATCCGGCCATATCGGAGGCCAGGAAAACCGCCACATCCGCTACATTTTTAGTTGTTCCCAACAGACCCAGCGGAATTTTTTTTACAACATTTTTCCTGTATTCCTCCGTCCACTGCAGCGACATATCCGTCTCAATGGGTCCCGGACATATGCCGTTTACCCGGATATGGTGGGGTCCCATTTCATATGCAAGCTTTTGTGTCATGGAGTTGACCGCTGCCTTGGATGCCCCGTAACATATGGACGCATTGGCATGAGCCGTTTTGCTGGCCGTGGATGATATATTAATGATGGTTCCCGACTGCTGATGCACCATGTGGGGGAGTACAGCCTTACAGCAGTAAAACACACCATCCAGATTAATCCCCATCATCCTGCGCCATTCTTCTTCCGTCAATTCAAGAAAGGGGATCCTGCTGTTTACACCTGCATTGTTTACCAGTATGTCTATTTTCCCAAATGCTTCC
Organism: Enterocloster citroniae; assembly: GCF_040545455.1. NCBI lineage: Bacteria > Bacillati > Bacillota > Clostridia > Lachnospirales > Lachnospiraceae > Enterocloster > Enterocloster citroniae. The sequence continues at coordinate 21,249 of NZ_JBEPLZ010000006.1, forward strand.
ATACAGGCAGCCGCAAGCCTGGCAGCCGTGTTGCTGTCAGAGATATCCCCTCTCACAACACGGCATCTTGAACCCAGGGTCTCTATCTGTGCCTTTACATGTTCCAGCTGCTCCTGGTTATTGCCGTTGATCACCAGATCAGCGCCATTTTCAGCCAGGGCAAGGGCTATTTCCCGGCCGATCCCTTTGCTGGAGCCAGTAACTATGGCTGTTTTTCCTTTTAGCATGTCCATCTTCTCCATCACGCCACGACTTTATTTTCTTCTCGTTTGTTGCTGTAGAATTTCCGTTTTTTTGCCGAACAGATCACAAAAAATGCCACTGCCACTACAATACCTATGATATCCGTTATTGTCTCCGGAAGGATGATGAGGATTGCAGATGCAAGCAGGATGGTCCTCTCTATCCGGTTCAGCGGTACCAGGAAGAATCCGGCCATTCCCGAGGCCAGCAGGTAGGTTCCCAGGAACAGGATCAGGGTTCCCTTAACGATCTCAAGGGGTGTGCCAATTAGCAATATGGACGGATCGTAAATGAAAATAAATGGTACAAGGAATGCCACAAGGGCATATGCGAACCCCGTGAGGCCCGTCTTCATGGAATCCGCCCCCGCTATACCGGCCGCTGTAAACGAAGCCACACAAACCGGCGGTGTGATCTGGGCCATAATGCCAAAGTAGAATACAAACATGTTAGCCTGTAATGGCTGGATATCCAATCCGATCAGGGTTGGCACAAAGAGAACATTTGCCACCAGATAGGCAGCCACTGTGGGGAGGGCCATACCCAAAAGCATACACCCCAGCATTGTGATCAAAAGCGCTACGATCAGATAGGTGGAACCCACATTGGCGATAAGTTTGGAAACCTTGGTAGCCAGACCTGACTGGATCACAACACCGATAATAATTCCGCATGCTGCCGTGGGGACTGCGATCTCAGAGGCCTGTTTTACGCCCTGAAGCGCAGTTTCACCCAGTTTTTTAAGGCTGACGCAATACCTGCCGTCTAAAACGAATTTGCTTGCAACATTTATGATCAGGCAGGTAAAAATGCCCATCATTCCGCTTCTCATCAGGGAAGCGCCCGAAACCATAAAATACACCAGCACAATGGCGGGAATCAGCTGATACAGCCTGGGAAGGATCTTCTCTGTCTGGATCGCCTCCGCCTTCTGCGCCCCGTCAACCATGCTCTTTTTATCCGCCATGAATGTGACCAGAAGGAACACCGACATAAAATAGGCGATGGCTGGAATCAATGCGGCAAATGCAATGGTCTTATACGGAACGCCCAGCATTTCCGCCATGATGAAAGCGCCCACACCCATGATGGGAGGCATGATCTGCCCTCCGGTGGATGCAACCGCCTCAATGGCGCCGGCCTGATGCGGCTCATAGCCGATCTTCTTCATCATGGGAATTGTCATGACACCGGTGGTTGCCACATTGGCAACCGCACTTCCGGAAATCATCCCCATCAGTCCGGAGGAGATAACAGCAGCCTTTGCAGGACCTCCCGTGCCGTTCTTTGAAACCTTCATACCCATATCTATGAGGAGCTGTCCGCCTCCGCACTCGGAGAAGAATACTCCAAAAAGCATAAAGTAGAATAAGCTGCTGGCCGAAGTGTACAATGGCGTGCCGTAAATACCGCTGGAACCCATGGTCATCAACTCCGTAAACTGCTGCATGTTGGTTCCCTTAAACCGGAAGATGGATGGAAAATATTTTCCAAACCAGAAATAAACAATGAAAAACAGGATAAACCCAAACAAAATGGTTCCCAGTGTTCTTCTGACCGCTTCCAAAAGTATGATAATACACACTACCATGGCAATCTTGTCAATCATGGTAACAGGTGATACATACTGCACGCGGGATGTCAGGCGTGCAGTATTGGCGATCACATAATACAGGATAAAAACAATACCTGCATAGATCGGGATATCAAAAACCTTCATCCAAGGTTTTTTGGACTTTTTGTCGGCCGGATTATTGAGAAACACAATAAACAGCGCAAACATCAGGTGGACCGGGCTTTGCAGCATGGGATGAAGCGGTGACACCAGTGCCAGATACAGCTGAAACAGGATCCAGGCCGTACCGATCGCAATATAGGCCATTTTCTTAGGCGGTACTTTTACTTTTTCCATAATTTGCCCCTTTCTGTCAGACAAATTTCATCTATTTCATGTATCCCATTTCTCTGTAATATGCTTCAGCGCCTGGATGGATCGGAGCTCCCAGCTTGATCGGCTCCCAGGCTGTCTCTGGGTCAAATGCCTCCAGGGCAGCGCTTGCGTTAACCAGCGTCTGTGTGTTCTCACACAGGGCTTTTGTCATGGTGTAGACAATGGCGTCATCCAGATCAGCAGACACAAGTATGACCTGGGGTGAACCGACTGTTTTGATTTCCGTTTCCTGCCCCGACCATGTTCCGGCCGGAATCACGGTATAATCAAACCCCTCTTTGGTCAGCTTCTCCAGAGTATCGTCACTTAACTGCGGGAAATACATCTTCGCCGTCATACAAAGTTCGGATGTGGCGGACTGTCCCGGAGCAATGTGGTCAATTGTCATATCTGCCTTTCCATCCTTTAACAGGCTGACGATTGCATCGGAACCGGTCTGTGTAACGCTTCCGCCCCATGACTCAATATCCTCATAGCTTACGCCAAGTACTTCAAACACTTTATTGCAGGCCAGCTCTCCGAATGCTCCGGAGGATTTAACTGCAATGCGGACCGGATACTTCTGGGCAACCAGTTCTTCAACCGTGGTAATACCGGTCTTGTCAACAAATGACTGGGTAAAGATCACATTGAGGATGGCCTTATCCAGACCGCCTGCCAGCCCCCTGACGCTCTCTGTGGGAGGATTTCCGAGAATGCCTGTCTCAGCCGCCCACTTTGCGGGAGCACCATTGCTGATGGTCACATTACACTGTTTATTCTCAAGAATGACCGGAGATCCCACACCGCCCGGAGATGTGGTGGTCACATCTATGACGGAACTGCTTGGAAATGCATCTGAAAAAAGATTGGCCATGGTGGACGCATATACATATGCGGTTGTTCCTACATCCTGGGTCGCAAATGTGATCTCAACCGGATCTGTAACCGTGTAAGCGCCGCCCGCCTGGCTTTCACCTCCGCCAGCCTGTGCCTCCGTCTTTGCCTCCGCCTGTGTTTCCGCCTTGGAATCCGCCGCAGTTGTTGTCTCTGCGGAACCGGAACAGCCTGCCAGCCCCGCTGCCATAACAGCAGCCATACTCAATGCCAATAATTTCTTCACTGTTTTTTTCATGTACTTATCCCTCCGTTTATTGTTTTTTGACAGTTTTTTCCCTGTTGCTTTTTGAAAGACGGATGCCATAGTCAATGGCATTCATCAGACTCAACTCATTTGCCACACCCTGGCCAGCCTGGTCAAAGGCAGTTCCGTGATCCACACTGGCTCTCACAATGGGAAGTCCCAGCGTGATATTGACGCCTGCAACAGCATCCCATTTCTGCTGCTCCTGATTATATACAAATCCTACCACCTTGAGGGGGATATGCCCCTGGTCGTGGTACATGGCCACCACCATATCATACCAGCCTCCTCTGGCTTTTGAAAAAACCGTGTCCGGCGGAACCGGCCCCTCTGCGAAAATCCCCTCCCCATTGGCTGCCTCAATTGCGGGGATGATCTCTTCTATCTCTTCCCTGCCAAAAAGGCCATTCTCACCGCTGTGGGGATTGAGCCCCGCGACACCGATCTTAGGCTGTTGGATGCCCAGATTCCTGCATGCCTGATATGCAATACGGATCACTTCCAGCACCCGGTCCTTCTTTACCCGTTCGCATGCCTCCCGCAAAGACACATGGGTGGAAACGTGCACCACCCTCATATTCTCGTGGGCAAGCATCATGGTGTATTTCTTTGTTCCCGTCATATCGGCGTACACTTCCGTATGCCCCGAATAATGATGACCGGCCAGGTTAATAGCCTCCTTGCTGAACGCATTGGTGACAGTACCGTCAACCTCGCCTGCCAGAGCCATCTGGATCACCTTTTCCACATAGCGGAATGCAGCCTCCCCTGCCATGGCGGAAACCTTTCCCCGTTCCAGCTGGTCCATATCTACCAGGCCCATATCATATACATCTATGGTACCCGGTTCAAACAGCGCTTCATCCACCGAGTGTACAGGGTGGATCTTAATTCCGTCTTTTCCCACAATACGGACCGCTGCCTCCATTACATTGGCATCCCCAATGACCAGAGGACGGCACTTGTGGTATATCTCCTCTAAAGACAGGGCTTTTACCGTTATTTCCGGCCCTATGCTGGCCGGATCGCCCATGGTAATTCCTATGATCAGACGTTCCTCCATCTCCATCAGCACATTCCTTTCTCGTGGTTTTCAGCCAGGACTTTCTTTAATGCCTCAATTCCCTCTTCCGGAACCTGGTTAAAGGGCGCACGGCATTTTCCCACCGGATATCCAAGAAGGGCTACAGCCGTCTTCACAATGGTGTTGGGATTGCCGTACTTAAAGCACGCGCGGAAGGACCGGATGCTGTCCTGCGCCTTTCTGGCGCCTTCCAGATCTCCTGCCGCAAAGGAATCATAGATAGATGCCATCACCTCCGGAAATACATTTGCGCAGCCTGCGATACCGCCTGCGCCTCCTGCCAGGAGATTCCAGAGTATGAGGGAATCATTGCCGGAAAGGACTGCAAAATCGCCGCTCTCACGGGTCTGTTCTATGTACTGGAGCATATTGTCAAAGTTTCCTGAGCTGTCCTTGGCTCCCACAATATTTTCTATTTTACTCAGACGGGCTACCGTGGCCGGAGCCAGGGAATTACCGGTTCTTGCAGGGATATTGTAGAGTACGATGGGCATATCCACCGCCTCCGCCACTGCCTTGTAGTGCTCATACAGTTCATTCTGGGAAGCGGCTGCAAATGACGGGGTAATGATGGAGAGCACGTCCGCGCCAAGAGACTTGGCCATCCCGGACTGGCGGATGGTATCCCTGGTACTGATGCATCCTGTTCCCGCATAGACAGGGACACGTCCTTTTGTCTCATCGATTACAATACTCAGCACCTGTTCCTTTTCCGCCTCACTTAGTATGTATCCTTCTCCGTTTGTCCCAAAGGGAAACAGTCCGTGTACTCCTCCATTGATCTGACGGTTGACCTGATTTCTCAGTTCCCCTTCGTTAATGGTCTCGTCCTCATTCATGGGAGTTATGATCGGCGGGATGATTCCCCTAATCTCTACTTTTTTCATTTTCTCTTCCTCTCCTCCTTTTGCTAAGATCCGTAACTGCTGATTTATCCATGTTTACCGCATGATCTCCAGATACAGTTTTCTTGCATCCTCCGCAGTCACTTCCCGCATATTGTTTACCAGAAGCCGCTTTACATCCATTCCCGCTTCCACCAGAACATCCAGATCCTCATCCCCGATCCCGTATTCTTTCAAGCTGTTTGGTATTTCCAGATGTTTTACGATCTCATCCAGGCGTCTAATGATCCAGGCGGATTTTTCTTCCGGCGGCAATCCGGATTCCCGTCCGCCCTTTGCCACCCGGTCATAGACAGCTGCCAGACGTTCCCTGCACGCAGGTTCATTAAACTTCATTACCGGAGTAAGCAGCATGGCATTGGATACGCCATGGGGGATGTGGTACTTGCCTCCCAGGGGATAGGACAATGCATGTACGGCCGTTGTTCCCGAAGCTGTGATGGCTGCCCCTGCGTAAAATGCGGCGATCAGCATGGCGTTCTTGGCATCCAGGGCATCGGGGTCGTCACAGGCCCTCTCAATATGATTGAATATGAGGTCCAGGGCCTCCAGGGCAAAGGTATCGCTGAATGGGTTTGCCTTATTGGAAGTGTAACACTCAATCCCATGGGCCAGGGCATCCACTCCCGTGGCCGCCGCGATCTTTCTTGGGAGATGTCTGATCATCTCCCCGTCCAGGATCACGTAGTCGGCAATCATTGCATCATTGACAATTCCTACCTTCAGCTCTTTTTCAGGCACGGCCACAATGCTGTTGGGCGTGGCCTCCGAGCCTGTGCCGGCCGTGGTCGGTATCATAAGAGTGGGAACGCATTTACCTGCAAGCCCGGGGTTATCCAGCAGATCCCTCACCGTATATGCGTCTGTGGCAAGCACAGAGGCAAGCTTTGCAATATCCATTACGCTTCCTCCGCCCACTGCCACAATAAAATCAGATTTCTCAGCCTTAAACCTATTAATAACCGCCTGTGCCTGGTCGCAGTCAGGTTCTGCCGGAAGTCCGTCCAGAACCGAATATTCCACTCCCGCTTCCTTTATAAGGGATAACGGCTTTTCAAGGAGGCCTGCTCCGATGATCCCCTGGTCGCTGAACACCGTCACCTTTGTTGCGCATTTTCCCACGATCTCTTTCACGTGGTCCAGGGCGCCCCGGCCGCTGTATACCCCATGGGGCATTTTTAATGTATACTGTGTTAACATAATGCTCTCTCCTTCTTATCCAATATGGTATCCGCCAGCTGTACCAGCAAATCCTCAGAGCCAAAGCCGCCCGACTTGGATATAGCCTGATACATATGATCGCTGATCCTAAAGCGTGAAAGCACGGTTCCGGGAGCCATTTCGCACACCGGTTCCATCTCACAGACCTTTATCTGATTCATAAATCCCATCAGCGTGTCGCCCCCCGTTATCAGAAGCGTACTGTTAAGCCCCCGTTCCACCATATTCCCCAAAACAAAACCCATGGCATCTGCGATCCTGGTCCTCACTTCCTCCAGGCTGATGCCCTTCTTCCTGGCATATTCCAAGGTTTCATCCGTACCATCGGGATCATTGCTGTCCAGAATGCACCGGCTCTCGATCTGGCAGCGCAGCATCCACCGTCTTAAGGTCCCCTGGCCTTCCTCCGAGTCCCAATACCCCCTGTCCAGCTTCTGACGCGGGGTCAGACGGATTCTCGTAAACCCATGAGCCTGCGCATAATCCAGCTGGCTCTTTGTAATGGGATTCACACTGCCGCAAACCACCAGGAAGCGGGATATGAATTCAGGTACATGTGATTCCCCGCCCTCCAATCCCAAAAGCTTGGGGAGTACGGATGCAAATCCCGCACAGCCGGCCATGATTGACAGACAGCCTTTACGGTACAGGTCAGAGGCAGCTGTTATCAGGCTTTCCTGTGACTGGGCATCATACACCACTATTTTAGATTGCTGTCCCCTGTTTGGTTCCCGGGCAGTCTCCATCCGGTCCATACCCCTTTTGTCATCCTCTTCCCTCATCACTTCCACCTGTATATTGCTCTGCTGGTGGATGATATCCGGTATAAACGAACAGGTCACCGGCTCAAAGGGATCCCGCCCAAATACGCTGTCCTTTACCGGGATATTGTTTATATAATGAACACCTTCCCTTGTGATTCTCCCCATCTGGGGAAACGCAGGTATAAACGGAAGGCTGTCCTGTCCCGATGCATCCAGCAGGGCTGTGAGTTCACTGCCAATATTCCCTCTTAAGGCCGAGTCCGTCTTCTTATAGATAAAGGGCACTCCGCAGGCCATGGCCCGTTTCGTGATATTCCATACTACTTCATATGCCTCCCTGCCGTCAAGATGCCGTGTCTCCGCATCCATGACCAGGACCCTGACACCCGGCTGCGACTTCCTGTAGTCATACCTGATATCCGTGACCACCCTGACACCTGCACCTGCTGCTGCAAACTGCACTCCTGTATCCAGGGCACCTGTAAAATCATCTGCTATTATCAGTAAGGTTATCACTCAATCACCACCCGTCTCCTTTTATGTTACATATATGAACATATCGTTTCTGTCTTTTAGCTTTTTCTTAGTTCTGTTTCAGTTTACTAAATAATCAGAGGATTTTCAACTGGTCCCATGTACTTTTTTGTATATTTTTGAAACATCATTTCTTTTCGTCTGGACTTAAGTGTTCAAATATGTTACAATTGTTTCAAACAGAAACAGTGGAGGTGTTGCATATGGATTCGCCCAAGATCAAAGTCCTTGGAATCGCCCCTTATGAGGCCATGAAAACTATAATGGAAAAACTGGCCAGAAAGAGGCCGCAGATGGATCTGGATGTCTATGTGGGAGATTTAAAGAAAGGGGTTGATATTGCACAGAAGTATACTCAGGCAAACTATGATGTGATCATATCCCGCGGAGGCACAGCGGAGATGATCGGAAAGGTTACCCACATACCCGTCATCGAAATCAGCCTGTCCGTATATGATATCCTGAGAGCCATGAAGCTGGCGGAAAACTATTCTGACAAATATGCAGTTGTGGGATTTCCCGGCATTACAGGCAGCGCGCATCTGCTCTGCGACCTGCTCCAGTATAAACTGGACATTGTTACCATCCACAGCGAAAGCGAGGTGGAGGCCACCCTGCGGGATTTAAAGAAAAACGGCTGCCGCATGATCCTGTGTGACATGATCGCCAACACCACTGCCAAAAAGCTGGGCCTCAACTCCATCCTGATCACCTCAGGAAGCGAGAGCATTGAGAATGCCTTTGACCAGGCATATAAGCTGTGTATCAGCTATGCCAATATTAAGGAAGAGAACTCCCTTTTAGGCGAGATCATCCGGGGGGAAAATTCCGATACATTTGTATTTGACGAAAAGCAAAACCTTTATTTCACCACCTGGGACAATGATGGCTCTGAAATCACCGACATTCTTCGCAGGGAGATACCGGAAACCCTGAACGGGGATAACTACAAGGCTTTCCGCAACATAGACGGCAACCTTTTCTCCATAAACAGCCGTGTAATTGAAAAACCCCTGCACCGGTATGTTGTATTTTACGTCTCATCCACCAAGGTGCCTATGGCCACCAGCAAATATGGCATACTGTTTTCAAATAAAAGAGAGGCTGAGCAGCATTTCTACAACAGTTTTTACAGCATCACCGGCTCCATGCAGGGCCTGAGAAGCACGGTGGAGCAGATCAGCCAGAGCAGTTTTCCTGTTATGATATCCGGTGAGGAGGGTACAGGCAAGGAGCAGATTGCCCGGGCCATCTACGCCCAGAGCGCACTGCAGCACAATCCACTGATCGCCATTAATTGCAGCCTTGTGAATGATAAAAGCTGGGGCTTTTTAACCAATCACTACAATTCACCTCTAAATGACGACAGCAATACGATTTACTTTAGAAATATTGAAGAACTTCCCACGGAACGGCGTAAACAGCTTTTGTCCATCATACTGGACATGAATCTGGACAAGCGGAACCGGCTCATATTCTCCTGTGTCAGCGCCAGCCAGACAGCCCTGCCGTCTGCTGCCAGGGAATTTGTCAATCTCCTCTCCTGCATGACCATCCATCTGCCGCCTCTGCGGGAACGGGCCGAGGAGCTTCCCACCATCTCCAGTTTGTACCTTGGCAACCTGAACGTGGAGCTGGCCCGGCAGATCATTGGGTTTGAGTCTGAGGCAATGGCATTGCTTGAGGCATATGACTGGCCTTATAATTATACTCAGTTTAAGCGGGTGGTCAACGAACTGGCGGTCATTACCTCCACGCCCTATATAAGCGCCCGGGATGTCAGGAACTTATTAGAAAAAGAAAAGGCCTCCTCTTCTGCCGGCAGCAGCCAGCCAGCAAAGACCCGTCATACAGGTCTGGATGTGGACCGCACTCTGGACGAGATTACCTGTGATATAATCAGTCAGGTGCTGTCCAGGCACAACGGCAACCAAAGCGCGGCCGCCAAACAGCTGGGGATCAGCAGGACCACCCTGTGGAGATACATGAACCGAAATCAGGAACGGTCATGATCTGCTAAAACACCGCGTTTTCAGCCAGATGCCACAGCACCTCCCGGCACCTGCACACATCCTCATACGGCACGAACTCATTGGGCTTGTGGGCCAGTTCCAGGCTTCCAGGCCCATAGGACATGCAGTTATGGCTGCCCAGGGTGCCGGCGATCACTGCCGTGTCCGTATAACCATTAAAAGAACCAATCACCGTATCTTTGCCTGTGACTTGATCGCATGTTTTTTTCAGCAATTCCAGGAGCAGAGATCCATTATCCTTTTCCACGTAGGGCCGGTCCCCTGTTATGATATAATGCCCCTTTACTCCGGGAACCTCCTTTTGCGCCAGGTCTATGGCCTGTTTTATAATCGCTTCTGCCGCCCGGGTATCCGTGGGCGGCACCAGCCTCATATCGATCCACACCTTACAGGAATCCGGCACCACATAGGGACGGTATCCTCCGGTTATCTGGCCAAAGGTCACGGTAGAGTTTCCAAGGTCTGCATGGGACGGACAGCCCGCTATGGACTTGCGTATAAAGCTCACCGCCTCGGCCATGGCCGCGATGGCATCCGCTCCCTTCCATGGATTGCTGGCATGGGCCGTGATCCCGTCCATGGTAAGTTCAAACCAGGTCCGGCCCTTGTGGGCCACCTGGATCTGCCCATCCGTTGGCTCCGTGTCCAGGATCCAGTCATCCCTGTGTACCCAGCCTTCCCTGATGGCGGTCTCCACCCCGCGCATAAAATCCTCCTCATCCACAGTCCCTATAAAGGCAAAGGAACGCTTTGGAAGCTGTCCGGTCTCTCCTCCAAGTCTGACTGCCTGTGAAAATGCAGTCAGGGCGCAGGCCAGGCCGGATTTCATATCGCAGGCCCCCCTGCCGTAAAGACGTCTTTCCTTCACCACCGCTCCCAGGGCCGGTGTATCCGCATTCCACCCATCTCCCAGCATCACCGTATCCATATGGCATATGTAGATCAGACCCGGGCCCGGTTCCCTGCCCGGTATGCGGGCCATTATATTAAACCGTCCGGGAAGCACCTCAGATTCCTCCAGCCTGATCTGGTCCGCCAGGTCCCCGGCATACTCCCCGATCCTCTGCTCAAGCCACCGGAAAATCCATTTTTCAATGGCGCCTTCATAGGCTCCGGGATCGGAACTGTCTATCTCCACCAGCTGCCTGGTAAGCTCCCAGGCTTCCCGGTTTAACTTCTGCCTGCCTGTTTCCTGTTCTTTCCCTTTCTGTTCTTTCCCTTTCTGTTCTTTCCCTTTCTGTTCTTTCCCTTTCTGTTCTTTCCCTTTCTGTTCTTTCCCTTTCTGTTCTTTCCCTTCCCGTTCTTCTTCCAACTCTTCTGCTTCCATCTGTCATTTCCTCCATCCATCCTATATTACAGCACATGCTTCCTATAGATCATCAATGATCGCCGCGCTCTTTGCATAGGCCGTGCTCTTTGCCTCAAAAAAATCCGTCTTCACCATGTTGGCATTGGAATACTGATTGACCCATGCCATGGACTCCGGCTCCTTTTCAGATCCGGGGTACAGGGGCTCAAATCCAAGACTGGTCCAGCGCAGGTTGCCAAGGTAGCGGATATAGGAAGTGACCATATCCTTTGTCAGCCCCGGCACCTCATCACCGATCACATAACATCCCCACTGGATCTCCTGTCTCACCCCTTCCCGCAGCATTTCCTCCATCATGCTCACATTCTCCCGGGTAAAAAGACCGGGTTCTTCCTTTTTCAGTTCTGTGATCATGTTGCGGAACAGCCACAGATGGGTGTTCTCGTCCCTGTTGATATAGCGGATCTCCTGGACGCTTCCCGGCATTTTCCCGTTGCGCCCCAGATTATAAAAGAACATGAACCCGCTGTAAAAGTATATGCCCTCCAAAATGTAATTAGCCATCATGACCCGAAGAAGCGTCACATCATCCTTCTTTTCCTGGAATTCGTTGTACAGGTCTCCGATAAATGTATTCCTTTGCAGCAGATGGCTGTCCTCCTTCCACTGGTAAAGGATGCGGTCCCTCTCCACAGGACTGCAGATGCTGTCCAGCATATAACTGTAGCTCTGGCTGTGGACCGCTTCCTGGAATCCCTGTATGGTCAGGCACAGATTCACCTCATTGGCCGTTATGTACTGGCCGATGCAGGGAAGGTTGGCTGTCTGAATGGAGTCCAGGAACACCAGGAAACTGAGTATTTTGTCAAATGCATCCCGTTCCGGCCCGGAGAGCATCTGATAGTCCTTTACATCCGTGCTCAGATTGATCTCCTCCGGTATCCAGAAATTATTCATAGCCTGTCTGTACCAGCTGCTGGCCCAGGTATATTTCATATTATTAAAGTCGTTGAGATTGGTGGTATTTCCCCCGATCATCCTTCGGCTGTTCTTGTCCGTGTCTCCCTGGGGATTAAACAGGGGTTTTGTTTTTAGTACTGTCATATCTGTCCTTTCCTTCCTTGGCATGCTCTGCAAACTGCGTTTAACAGCCTTGAAATCAGCTTGAGCAGCTTTCGCACTCCTCCACCTCCAGAGACCGGCTGCGCACATAATAAAGGGTCTTCACCCCCTGCTCCCATGCCAGAATATAGAGGTTTAAAAGCTGACGCATGGTGTATTCATTGGTAATATACAGGTTCACGCTCTGCGCCTGGTCAATATGGCGCTGGCGTGCGCCGGCCGCCCTCACCGTATAGGTCTGGTCAATGGTATAAGCACTCTTATACAGCCAGAACGTGCCCATGGTCAGTTCCGGAGCAACCCTTGGCATGATGGAGTTCTTCTTTTCCTCCAGATAAAAGCGCTTCATCACCGGGTCCAGACCTGCGGTGGTGCCTGAGAGTATGCTGGTGCTGCTGGTGGGCGCCACTGCCATTAGGTAGGCGTTGCGCATTCCCTGTTCGGCCACGGTGCGGGCCAGTTCCCGCCACCTGCCGCTTACATATCCCCGTTTTTCAAAATATTCCCCTGTCTGCCACTCACTTCCCTGAAAATATGCATAGCTTCCCTTCTCCGCACCAATAGCGCTGCTTGCTTTGACGGCGGCGTAATTGATTCGTTCAAACACCTGGTCCGCAAATACGATATGCTCCTCGCTCTCCCACCTGATACCATGCTTTGCCAGCATGTGATGGTAGCCGCTGACTCCCAGACCAATACTTCTGTACCGCCTGTTTGTCACCTTGGCATAGGGAAGGGGATAAAAATTCAGGTCTATAACATTGTCCAGCGCCCTGACCGCGCAGGATACGATCTCCTCCACCTCCCGGCCCCTTGTGACATCAATGTTCCCCAGACAAAGACTGGCCAGATTACAAACCACAAATTCTCCGGCCCTGGTAGTGTTCACGATCACCGTATCCCCGTCCTGGTCCACGATTTCCGTGGATACTGTTTCAATGGCCTCCATATTCTGGGCAATCTCAGTGCAAAGATTGGAGCAATAGATCATTCCCTTATGGCTGTTGGGGTTTGCGCCGTTTACCAGGTCCCTGTTAAAAGCAAAGGGAGTCCCTGTCTCCACCGCAGACTTGAGGATCATCCTTACCACATCTTTTAAAAGCACGGTCCGCTTGGAAATGCGCCGGTCCTTCACGCAATCCCAGTACCGTTCTTCCCACTCCGCGCCATAGGAATCCTCCAGGCAATACCCTTTTGCCGCCTTGATCTCATGGGGACACATCAGATACCAGTCCTGGTCCAGGCTCTCTTTTGCCATTTTCCAGAACAGATCCGGATAGCAGACTCCCGGGAAAATGTCGTGGGCCTTCATCCTGTCGTCTCCGTTATTGGTGCGGAGCTGAAGAAACTCCGGCAGATCCTTATGCCACACATCCAGGTACACTGCCGCGGCGCCCTGGCGCATCCCCAGCTGGTCAACGGCCACAGCCGTATCATTGACAAGCTTGATCCAGCGGATCACTCCCCCTGCCGCGCCCTTAAATCCGCGTATGCTGCTTCCCGTTGCCCTGACCTTTCCAAAATACAGGCCCATGCCGCCACCGAACTTGCTCACCTGGGCAAAGTTGTCCACACTTCTGTAAATACCTTCCAAACTGTCGGGCACTGTGTCTATAAAGCAGCTGGACAGCTGGTGATATGGTTTTCTTGCATTGGAAAGGGTTGGCGTGGCCATGGTGACCTGCATCAGGCTCAGCATATCGTAAAACCGGCGCACCCATTCCATGCGCCCGTTCCTGTCCTCCTTCATGGCCAGATGGAGCGCAATGCCCAGATACATTTCCTGGGGTGTCTCCAGGGCGTGACGGCTGTGGTCCTGGATCACATAGCGTTTTAAAAGCAGGTCCAGGCCCGCGTATGTGAACAGGTGATTCCTGTCCTCACACAAATACCCTTCCGCCTGCTCAATCTCCTGCTTTCCATAATGCTCCAGGATGTAATCCCCGTAAAGCCCCTGTTCTGTGAGATATTGCAGCTTTTCATACAGGCAGGTGATCCCCAGGTCATCCAGGCGGTCCTGCAGCTCCATGGAAAACTGGCAGTATTTAAGCCTGGCCGCCACAAATTCCCATCTGGGATTCTCCTTGGAGGTAAGCTCGGCCGCGGACCGGATCAGGGCATCCATCCGCTCCGGGAACGTCATATCCGTTTTTTCAAATGCGCGGTACCGCTCAAACAGATGCTCCAAAGCATACCGGTCCTCTTCCCCCTCTTTTGGGAAATCCCTCTGTATTTCCCTCAGGCATCTCTCCAGACCGGCGCCTTTGTCTCCCCATCCTTCCAATTTCCCCAATCCTGTCTCTATATCCCTATCATTCATGATGTTATTTTTATCTCCTTCCATACATGCAGCGCAGTACTGACCTTACGGTCACGAAACCCATTATAAACCATATATCTTGTGGTTACAAGCCGTATTTTTACATAAATACCCAAAATACTGTGTTTTGTCTTTATTTACCATTTTTTATTTCCCTCAATTTTCAACGTCTTTCCACAGCCCCTGCATTGTACTTGTTTCAGCAAAAAAGGTGATTGCACTTGTAACATTTTGCGATTATTATATGGTTGAAATGTAACATTGAAATGATAATAACAATGCAGCCCCGAGCTGCAAAGGGGGTAAGCTTTCCAACCGGAAAGCAGGGATTATGAAAGAAATAAAAAATCCATTCCGGCGCACAGCCGCCGAGTATGGTGTCATAACTTTGAGTATCTGGATCATGGTGGTGGGCATTTACTTTTTTAAGTTTCCCAATCATTTTGCCTTTGGAGGAGTGACCGGTTTTTCCACTGTGGTCAGCGAGGTTACCAGGTGGTCTGCCGGCGATTTCACATCCATTGTGAATACGCTTTTACTGCTGCTTGGATTTATGTTTTTGGGAAAAGGATTCGGCATTAAGACCGTTTACGCAAGCATGCTTATGTCCTTTACCTTATCCCTCCTGGAACGTGTCTGCCCGCTGGCGCGGCCTCTGACTGACGAACCTCTGCTGGAGCTTATGTTTGCTATCTTCCTCCCCGCAGTGGGCACTGCCATTCTCTTTAACCTGGGGGCGTCCAGCGGAGGTACGGATATCATAGCCATGATCTTAAAAAAGCATACCAGCCTGAACATAGGCACGGTCCTGATGCTGGTGGATGTGGCAGCAGTGGCATCCTCATTCTTTGTGTTCGGACCGGAGACAGGACTGTTCTCTACCATTGGACTCGCTGCCAAGTCCCTTGTCATTGATGATGTGATCCAGAACCTGAACCTGTGCAAATGCTTTAACATTATCTGTGACAACCCGGAGCCGATCTGTGACTATATCATCAACACCCTTCACAGAAGCGCCACGGTCTACCACGCCCAAGGAGCATTTTCCCACAACGAAAAGACAGTTATCATGACCACCATGAAGAGAAGCCAGGCCCTGAAGCTGCGAAATTATATACGCGGCATTGAACCAACCGCCTTTATGCTGATCTCCAATTCCAGCGAAATTATCGGGAAAGGATTCCTGGCTAATTAAAAGGCCGGCAACAATAGAATCACTGATCCGCTTACAGCGGATTGACAAAACGGAGCCTGTTGCTGCAGCGGCTCCGTTTCTTATTATGTTCTATTTTCGATTGTTTCCGCATCACCTGATCTTAAGACAGGGATCTACTTCCTTTGGCGCTTCCTCCTTCACCCGGTCCATCCCAAGCTCCCCGGCCAGCGTTTCCAGATCTTTCCTTATATGGATCCCCTGGGGACAGACCGACTCGCACTTTCCGCACTTAATGCACGCTTCAGCGCCTGCGCCTGCTTCCTGCTTTTCTCTGAATGCTTTTCTTGCCTTTTCTTCAATGTCATACATGCTTCCTTCATTCCAAATGGCAAAATTTCCGGGAATATCCACCCCCGCAGGGCAGGGCATGCAGTAACGGCAAGCCGTACAGCTGTTCTTGATCCGGCTTCGGATCGCCTGGGCAGCCTGGCTCACCACCTGTTCTTCCTCTTCATCCAAAGGCACAAAGGGACTGAATGACCTTAAATTGTCCTCCACCTGTTCCGGGGATGACATGCCGCTCAGGATGACTTTAACATTGGGACGGCTCCCCACCCAGCGCAGGGCCCATGATGCGCAGGTGGCATCCGGGTCTGCTGCCCGGAACACGTCCTCCGCCTCTTTCGGAAGATTCGCAAGGGTGCCTCCCTTAACCGGCTCCATAACGATCATGGGGACCCCCATCTTCTCCGCCAGCGCATAGCCCCTGTCCCCGGCCTGGACATCCCTGTCCATATAATTGTACTGGATCTGACAGAAATCCCACTGTTTGTAGGTAATGATTTCCCGGAACATTTCATAATCATCATGGAATGAAAATCCCAGATGGCGGATCTTCCCTTCCCTCTTTAACTGCTCTGCCCACGGAATGATATCGGAGCGGACCAGCTTGTCCCACCGCTCCCTGTTCAGGGCATGGAGAAGGTAATAATCCACATATTTCACCTGGAGACGGTTCAGCTGTTCCTCGAATAACTCCTGGGCGTCCTGGGCTGAATCTGCTTTCCACACAGGCAGCTTGGTGGCCAAAAAGAATTGATCCCTGGGATATCCTGACAGCACGCGGCCCACAAACGGCTCACTGGCTCCGTCATGGTAGGGATATGCGGTATCGATGTAATTCACTCCTGCTTTTATGGCAGTGTCCAGCATCTTCGCGGCCTGCGCCTCATCGATCCTCCCATCCTCTGTCTTCGGAAAACGCATACATCCGAATCCCAGAAATGATACCCTGTCCTCTCCGTTATCAAATCTCATTGTCCTGTATCTCATCGTTAAAATCCTCCTTTTTTTAACACAATGCACATTCTTTGCTCTGATCCCACTATATACCGGCCAGCTGGTCCAGCAGCCCAAACATATAATCCGTATACCGTTCCGCGGCCTCTATCACCACCACATCCGGTTTCCGGTCCATCACTGCCGCCCCGCAATCCTCGGTGCGGTAATCCAGCAAGGTCACATCCGGGTAATTCTTTGCAAAATATTCTGCCATATGGACGCCGAAGGAATCACGGCAGATCAATATTTTCCTGGTGTCATCCTGAACATCTGATGAATAGTGGGTCACGGTGCCCCTTTCATTTTCATAATCCATGGAAATGGTTATATCGTCCCGGTATCCTCCCACCTTCAGAAACGGATCGTCATCATAATAGTTCTGCAGGTTCAGCATAACGGCCAGATCCCCGCTAAAGGATCCCTTGTTCTCAATGGGGTACTCCATATAGGACTCAGGGCCGAATTTCTCATTGTCAATATCTCTGATCACCATCTGGGATGCCAGAAATGCCCCCATATCATTCCAATGAGTATCATACTTGCGGTATATCTGACACCAGTCATCCTTTGCCCTCTTAAACTCCTCCAGAGGATAGTACACGTCCGCATCCGTATGATCCCGCAGATATTCAAACAGCCTGTCCGCCTTGGACTCCTCATTTACAACCTTTATGCTGGAAGGCATATACTCACTATACACCTGCTCTTTGTTTGGCACAATATACAATATAAGTTTTATGTCCCTGGAGGCAAGATGATGGTCCGCCTGTTCCAAAAGCCGGGCAAAACACTCCAGCTTCTCTTCCGGATACCGGTTTGTTCCCTGATAATCAGCCAGGCTGTCCTCATTCTCGTTCTTAAGCTTATAGAACATCCAATCGTCCTGTCCCATCAGTACGGCATCTGAGGATACCTCCCCGAATACGCGGATATCCGCCAGCTTTACAAATGCCACCAGCGGATTCTTAAAAGCCAGGTGGTCATTAAAATAGGCGTCATACAACCCCGGATACGTCTTTATTCCACGGACCCTAAGAACAGGCTTTTCCTGGTAGACCCTGTTTTCATAATTCTCCGTGTCAACATAGTCCTTCAGGGGAATGAACAAAAGCCGGGGCAGCACCATCATCCCCATGAACATGGCTGCAAATATGTATGCTTTTGTACGTTTATTCATCCGGCGCCCCCTTCCTAGAATCTGAAGTATATAAACGGATTATATGTACTTCCCACAGCCACGGCCATACTATAGGCAAACAGCAGGATAAGCCCCATGCTTTCCGTCAGGGAAACGCTGTCTTCATCCAGCATATGCCGGGCCAGTCCGGGCAGCATTTTCTGCACCGGGCCGCAGATCAGAAAACCGACCATCATACATACCGTTGTCTTATGGGTGACAAACATGGACAGGTCATATATCCCGGGCTTTAAGAAAAACATCTGACGCAAAAGGGTCATGCCCCTGGTCAGAGAATCCGCACGGAACATGGTCCATCCAACCACAGTGACAAAGAACATATAAATATAGCTTATCACAGAAGAAAAGAATCCCGGAAACCGGTCCAGGAACTTTTTTAAAAACAGGCGTTCCAATATCTGCAGGCATCCATAATAGATCCCCCATGCAAGAAAGGACAGGCCGGCCCCATGCCAGAATCCCGTACAGAGAAACACTGCCATCAGGTTCACACAGGTGCGTGCCCTTCCCCTTCGGCTTCCTCCCAGGGGTATATAGAGATAGTCCTTAAACCAGGAGGACAGGGAAATGTGCCACCGGCGCCAGAACTCCCCCACATTCCTTGCAAGGTATGGATAATTGAAATTTTCCGGAATATAAAAGCCCAGCATTTTCCCTATGCCCACAGCCATATCTGAATAGCCTGAAAAATCATAATAAATCTGCAGGGTGTAGAGAACCCCTATATACCAGCCCAGACCGCCGCTGATCTGCTCCATGGGGCTCGACAACACCTTGTCCACGATACTGCCGAACTGATTGGCAAGGATCAGCTTTTTAGCCAGCCCGTAGATAAAGCGTCTGGCGCCGTAGGCAAATGTCTCCGGCGTGACATGACGCGTCTCTATGCATGCGCCAAAACCCCGATACCGCACAATGGGGCCCTGGATCATTTTCGGAAAAAAAGAAATGTAAAGCGCCAAATGGGACAGTTTTTTCTCCGGCTCAATGTCGCCCCTGTATACATCAACGATATAGGATATCATTTGGAATGTGTAAAAAGATATGCCGATGGGCAGCAGCAGGTTCCTGGGCGCCATGAGTTCACGGCCTGCCAGCCTTCCCAAAAGCCCTGTAAAAAAGTCAAAATATTTGAAATATCCCAAGAACCCCAGGTTAACTGCAAGGAGCAGGGCAAAAAAGAACGGGCGGATGTTCTGGAATACATGGCGCTGGGATACATGGCTCTGGGATAAGCAGCCCAGGGACTGAGCGGGACTGCCAACGCATCCCAGGATATGGGCGCCGTAAAAATTCACCAGCAGCGACACCAGCAGCAGCCATATGTATTCCTGCTCCCCCCAGGCATAGAAAATAAAACTGGCTGCCATGAGGAACCAGTTACTGATCCTGTGGGGAAGTATCAGATTTACGATCAGGACAAACGGCAGAAACAGCCATAAAAATATCATGGAGCTAAACAGCATATGAAACGGGTCCTCCTGGATTGGTTTTGGGAGTATATTCTATCTCACTGCTCATTGCCTACCCTCAGTGGACATTATACCACGCCCACCCCCTTTCCCACAAGACCGAGACGTTAAGCAGGGAATCAAAAGCAAGAAATCAAATGGGGAATCCGTCCAAGTCCCTGATTGTACTTGCCGGCCTTCTGTGTTATAATTGTATGGGCAAAAAAACATTGGACTGATGATGAAAGAAGGAAGTACTATGGATTTAAAACTGCAGGTGAAACAGACTCAGGCACTGTCTCAGCGTATGATACAGTCGGCAGAAATTCTTCAGATGACATCCCAGGAGCTGAATACATATATTAATGATCTGGCACTGGAAAATCCCGTAATCGATATTGTGGAACCTCCTGCCGAAACCCAGCAGAGGGAGTCCATCGAGGAACAGCAGTGGCTTAACTCCTTCAATGAGGAAAACTACTATCTTTATCAGAGACAGAATAATGATGATGACTACGATTTCAAGAGCAACTGGAATATCAACACGGATGACGGTGAGACACTCCAGGATTACCTCTGGTCACAGCTGGTCACAGAGGATTTTTCCCAACAGGAGACCGAGATCATAAAGTTTATGCTGGAATCCCTGGATAACAAAGGATATCTCAGCGAAAGCACGGATGATATCGCCGCATATTTTAAGGCCGATGCCGCACTGGTAGAAAAGCTTCTGTACTCCTTACAGGAACTGGATCCCGCAGGGGTGTGCGCCAGGAACCTGGAAGAGTGTCTTACTCTTCAGCTGGAGCGAAGGGAGATGCTCACTCCCATTCTGGCCGCCATTATTGATAACTGTCTGGAAATGGTGGCAAAAAACCAGATTCCCGCCATTGCACGCAAACTGCGCCTGTCCCCTGCTGAGGCAGCCGGATACTGCCAGATCATCAAATCCCTGAATCCCAAGCCCGGGGTCTCCTTTAGCAGCAGGGAAAAACTCAGGTATATCATACCGGACGTGACCATTGTAAAGTTTAAGGAACACTTTGATATCCTTCTCAATGAATCCATGTATCCTAATATAGAAGTTAACAGTTACTACAGTCAGATGAACCGCAACCCCGATTCCCCGGAGCTGAAGGAATACCTGAGCAACAAGATCCGTCAGGCGGAATGGGTGAAACAGTGCGTGGCCCAGAGAGGCAAGACCCTGATGCAGGTGTCCAAAGCCCTGCTGGAACACCAGGAAGGATTTTTCACCTACGGCCCCTCCCACCTGGCTCCCCTGAAGCTGGCAGACATTGCCCAGGAGCTGGATATCCACGAGTCCACCGTCAGCCGGGCTGTAAGCAAAAAGTACCTACAGTGTTCCTGGGGCGTGTATCCCATGAACTTTTTCTTCTCCCGCCAGGTTTCGGTCCAGGAAAATGCTTCCGGCTCCCAGTCCTCCCAGGCAGTTACTGCCGCGGATATCAAACGGGCCCTTCGGGAGATCATAGATGCCGAGGACAAAAAAAAGCCCTACAGTGACCGCCTGCTGGGGGAAAAGCTGGGCGAGCGCGGCATTACCATCTCACGCAGGACCGTTGCAAAATACCGGGAAGAGGAAGAAATTGCAGATGCCAGCGGCAGGAAGGAATACGTGTAAATTAGGACTGAAAAAAATATTAATTGAATAATCGTTCAATACTCATAAAAATAATTCAAAAATCTCTTGACAACTGAGCAAAAACTAGGTAAAATATTAGCGTTGTCGGCATGATGAAACAACGCAATTACAGCGTTTTTATGCAGACCGATGCCCAGATAGCTCAGTTGGTAGAGCAGAGGACTGAAAATCCTCGTGTCGCTGGTTCGATTCCGGCTCTGGGCACTGCTGAGAAGCATTCAGCAGATTGCAGGTGTAGTTCAATGGTAGAACACTAGCCTTCCAAGCTAGATACGTGGGTTCGATTCCCATCACCTGCTTTTTAATCAAATATCTGTTATAATGCGCGAGTGGCTCAGTGGTGGAGTATCGCCTTGCCAAGGCGAGGGTCGCGGGTTCGAATCCCGTCTCGCGCTTTTTTTATTTACAGCGGAAGCCTTTGAAGAGAGGGTCCGCTGTTTTTTATGTACAGTATAACCCCTATGAAACCGGCTTCATACCCCCGGACAGAAAAGTACTAGAACGTGTTTGTAAAATGCTGTTCGTCAGATACTATTCGCCAGATGTGCGTCACACTTTACGGGAAATTTTGGTCCCGGTGCAGCCAGCGTAGCGGGCCCCGGTTCAGTCAGCGTAGTGGTCTACGCTGACTGAACCGGGACCAAATATGCCGCAAACCGGGGCGTTCTTTGTCTTAAGGATTATCTCTGGTAAAGCCGCTTTTTTCAACCATTTATTCTTCCCCCATCAAGTTTTATGTGGAGTTTTTCTTATATTTTCCCGCAAAATACCATCACGGTCCTGGGAGGTATCACAAAAGAGCTTTCCACAGGCTTTCCTTCCCTGCTGTCATTCTCCCAGGTACTGACCTCCAGTGACCACGCCATGCTCTCCGGAAGCTCAGGAAGCACCACATCCAGCTGTTCCCAATACGCATTGCTGGCGATATAGACAGCCTCCGGCGCCTTCCCCTCAATCTGTCCCGCCATCATCACACCAATATATCTGTCATAGCTGGAAAACTCCTTAATCCATGGACTTGTACCGTGAAAACTGATATCGGGAAGCCCGCCAAACCCATCGCTTATATTGGACCGCAGAACCGGATGCTCCTTCCTGAAATGAATCATAAACTGGAAAAACCGGAATATGTCCCAGTTCTTATCCAGCAGGCTCCAATCCAGCCAGGACACCTCATCGTCATGGCAGTAAGGATTGTTGTTGCCAAACTGGGTATTTCCAAATTCATCTCCTGCCAGAAACATGGGTATCCCCCTGCTGCACATCAGGACCGCGCAGGCATTGCGTATCATCCGCCGGCGCAGGGCATTTACCGCCTCATTCTTGGTCTCCCCTTCCGTCCCGCAGTTCCAGCTGTGATTGTCATTGCTTCCATCCGTGTTGTCCCATCCGTTGCTCTCATTGTGCTTTTCATTATAGGAATATAGATCGTACAGTGTGAACCCGTCATGGCAGGTAATAAAATTGACGGAAGCATTCTCCCGGACAGAGGGTTCATATATATCACCGGATCCGGCTATGCGCAGGGCCGCTGCCTGGGCCATCCCCTCGTCCCCCTTCAGATACCGCCGCATGTCATCCCTATAACGCCCGTTCCACTCCGCCCACCGGTTCCAGGAAGGAAAATTTCCCACCTGATACAGGCCGCCTGCATCCCATGCCTCAGCTATCAGCTTGACATTTCCCAGTATGGGGTCAAAGGCCAGCTGTTGGAGAAGGGGAGGCTTATCCATGGGCGAGCCGTCCTCATTGCGTCCCAGAATGGAAGCCAGGTCAAATCGGAATCCATCCACCCGGTAGGCTGTTACCCAATAGCGCAGGCAGCTGACGATCAGCTGTTGTACAATGGGATGGTTGCAGTTGAGAGTGTTGCCGCACCCGCTGAAATTATAATAAAACCCTTCCGGTGTAAGCATATAATAAATGTTATTGTCAAACCCCTTAAATGAAAAATAAGGTCCGTTCTCATTTCCCTCCGCGGTATGGTTAAACACCACGTCCAGATACACCTCGATTCCATGGGTATTAAGCAGGTGGATCAGACGCTTCAGTTCATTTCCCTCCCGGTTATACTCCTTGCTGGCAGTATAGCTGGTATTGGGTGAAAAGAAGCTGACCGTATTGTATCCCCAGTAATTGTACAATTTTTCCCCATTAATCTCCCTGTAATCCAACATTTCATCAAACTCAAATATGGGCATCAGCTCCACTGCATTGACCCCCAATTCCACCAGATAGGGGATTTTCTCCTTAAGCCCCTCAAATGTACCCGGAAATCTTACGCCTGATGACCCATGCTTTGTATACCCCCTCACATGAAGCTCGTATATGATCAGATCCTGCATGGGGATCAGCGGCTGGGGGTTATCACCCCAGTCAAAGTCATCCTTTACCACCCGGGCCTTGTAACGCTGGCCCAGAGTTGAAGGCTGACCCCAAAGGCTCTGTCCGGTTACTGCTTTTGCATATGGGTCCAGCAGGTATTTGGATGGGTCAAAGATCAGCCCCTTTTCCGGCTCCCAGGGTCCAGCCACCCGATAAGCGTACTCAAACTCCCCAATGTCCAGCTTGAATACGATCATGGAGTAGACATTGCCGATTCTGTAATGCTCCGGAAATGGCAGCACGGCATACGGCTCATCCTCGGTCCGCCTGAATAACAAAAGCTCCACCCCGGTGGCAGCGTGGGAATGGATGGTAAAATTCACACCCCCGGGAATTGCCGTGGCTCCGTAAATATCATAAAAGCCCGGCCGTACATCATATCCGCCCACATGGTTCATGGGAACCAGATGGATGGCTCCTTCCGCACCTACCAGTGACTCCTTTACATCCGGGCACAGGCATGTCTCTTCTTCTGTTACCTTACTTCCGGTTATCTTACTTCCACTTATCTTGCTTCCCGTATCCTGATCCATATCTCCTCCATTTTAAACCTACCAACACGTTGGTCCTTTTGCGCTCATCCTGTTTTCATTATATGTGGCTGGGCACATAATAGCAAGGCATTGCTTTTATTTACATCCCCCTGTGTACGGCCCTGCTGTGCCTATAAAAAATGTTCGTCAAATGAGAATCCGGGATTCTCATATGACGAACAGCTTCCTGTCTTATTCCGTTTTGGCGCTGGCCTTACTGCTTGGCGGTCTGGTTCCCCACCGTGTTCAGGTACTGAAGGATTCCCATGTGGATGGTCCAGGCCATCCTGTCCTGGTAATCCTCCTCTTCCAGGCGGGCCGCTTCCTTGCTGTTGCTGAGGAAACCGCACTCCACTATGACAATGGGCGCCTTTACGTGAAGAAGAAGATAATAATTATCATTGGCCTTGGCCAATCGTTTGTTGGCTTCTCCCAGCACATAATCAAACCTTTTTTGTAGAAGTTCCGCCAGATATTTTCCTTTTTCTGAGGTTTTATAGTAAAAGACCTGGCCGCCGGACACATACTCCTCATGATAACTGTTCTGATGGATGCTCACCACCAGGTCAGGATTTGCCTCATCAATCACTTCGCAGCGCCTGCGCATATCCGCCATCTTCTTATGGCTGTCGCCGGAGTTGTAAAGCCCCTGATCCGAATCCCTGGTCAGCACCACCTTTACATCGGCTGCCTCCAGATACTCCTTAAGGCGCTGTACAATCTTTAAGTTAATGTCTTTTTCCAGCTGTCCGTTGATTCCCACCTTGCCAGGATCGTTCCCTCCGTGTCCTGCATCTATGACCACCACCGGCTTCGCCTTGTCTGCATCCGCCTTATGGTTCTGCACCGACACCAGTGTCCCGGCCTGCCACGATATAAGGGCCACGATTCCAAGCAGCAGGATCCCCATCACAGTCTGCCATGCTGATTGCTTCATCAATGGGTGCTCCCTGATAACCTTTAATCCAGTATATTCACCCATCCACAAGAAAAAGACCTGTTTTATTCCACTGCCAGGCTGTTATAATCCTTCACGGCATCCTCCACAATGTATTCCAGATACTCATAAAGGATGCTGGGATAACAATATTCCTGCCACATCTTATATCCTGGTTCCTTTACAGTCCGCCCCGCCACTTCATATGCCTTGCCCGCATAGCAGGCCGCATTGATATCCGCATAGACTTTGGACATCTGCTGCTTCTCAGGTTCTGTCAGCTTGACATAGACGCTTCCCGTCTCCTCCTCCGCCGAATCCTTCATGGCATCATATGCCTGATTATAGAAGATCCGGTTCAGAGTAGGAGGACAGTATGTATTAAAATTCAGCAGATTTTCATCCGTACTCCTGTGCTTCCTGGCCCACTTCTCAATATTGACCTGGTTTGTATGGTAGGAAAATGATTCATCCTCCATGTATTCCAGCACCCCGTACTGACAGGGCGGGGTGCTCATGGAGCTGGTGACGATCTCATAGATCCCAATGTCATTATTCTGCATATAATGCTGTACGTGAAGGTGCCCGCTGAGGAACAGAGGGATATTCTCACCCTCCAGCTTTTGGATCAGTTCCTCACTGTGCTCAATAGTGCAGTCATCCACATACACCTTACTTTCCTCCAGCAGGTTATGATGTGCCACAGGAAGCAATATCACCCCGTCATCCCGGGCATCCTCCAGTTGTCGGTCTATCCACTCATAGGTTTCTGTTTTTATCATACCGCCCACCCGGTTGCGCGGCTCATACTGGCAGGTGTCCAGCATCAGCAGGCGCATGGCAGGCCCCAGGTCATAAGTGTAACTCAGTGAATTAGGATCCCGGCTGTTCGCTTCCGCGTAGCCGTATTCGTCATATATCCTTACAAAATCATTCGGTGTAGTGGGCTCTGCCGGAAAACGGTCCGAACCAGAGTACACGGCCGCACTGGGATTATTAATATCATGGTTTCCCGGAATGACCACCACGGTAATACCGGCATTCTCCACCTGTTCCAGCTTTTCCGCCAGCTCCTCATGGCTCTTCTTTTCCCCTTGGAGCGTCAGATCCCCGCTTATGATCAGCACATCGGGATTCAGCAGCTGGATTTCCTCAAACGCTGCATCTGTGATCTCCCACACATAATTGGTAAGCTTGCCGTCCCCATGCTCCACCATAGACCGGAACATATCCCCCTGATCGGTCAGGGACTGAGCCAGATAGTGGATATCAGTCATCACCACGATTCGTTTTCCGCCTTTTAACGGTTCCGCCTTTGTCTCCTTCTCAGCGCCTGGAAATGGCTCTATCTCAGAGGGCTGAGGGGAGGTGGGCTTTTGTGTCTGTTCCTCAGATGAGGGTTCCTCTGTCCGGCTCACCGAGGGCCGTGCGCTTTCCTCCACTGCCGCCTCCCTGCCGCATCCGGCTGCTGCAGCGCTTATGCCGGCTGCCATGGCAATTCCGATCATCCACTTCTTACTTCTCATATCCATCCCCCGGTTTTACGTCTATTTTACCGTGGACACAATGTCCCATATTTCCGGTGTCTCAAATCCCAGCTTCCAGCAGGCCACTCCTGCCAGGTCATATTCCCTGATCAAGTCGATCTTAAGCTTCATGGATTCATTCTCCTCCATCCATATCAGCTGTTCACCGCTGCTGTTCACCGCGCTTCCATAATATTGTCCCAGGCTGTCATCCCAGGTCAATTCCACATTGTTGTCCTTGACCCACTGCTGCGCATCCTTGATGCCATAGGCCTTGGATGTGGTCTTTCCGTCATTCACCGTCCATACCCTGGTATAAAAGGGAACAGCATTGATCACCTTTTCCTTTGGAACTTCCTTTAGCGTGTTCTCTATTCCGTCCTTTACATAGGAAATGGAGGAAACAGTTCCTGCCTCCCCGCCGGCATAGTGTTCATCATATCCCATCACAATCACATAATCCGCCACGATTCCCTGCTCACGCCTGTTGTAAAAAGCAGTGTAGGAGGATGGAACATAATTATCCACAGACAGTACCAGCCCCTTCTGGCGGCAGGACACGGACAGTTCCCTGATAAACTGCACGTAATGGGGACCGGCCTCTGCCTTCAGGCTTTCAAAGTCCAGATTAAAACCGTCAAAGCCATATGTTTCAGCTTCCTGCATGAGATTGGCGATCAGTTTCTTTCTTGTGCTGGTTGAGGACATAAGAGTCTTGGTATTAAGGTTTTTTACACTTTCCTCCGTACTCACATTCTCCACCATGGCCCATACTTTAAGCCCCATGTCATGTGCCTTCTCTACATATTCCTTACTTGCCAGGGAATTATAGGTCCCATCGCTGGATACCACATTAAACCAGGTGGGGACGATCACATTCATGTCCTTTGTGACACCCGCGTAGCTTTCCAGTGTGCTGTTAGCCTCCTGGCGTGTCACCTGATGGAATCCCAACCGGACCTTTTCATCCATGGAAATGCTGGTATATACAGGGGCTTCAAACAGGCTCTCAGGCATCACCTGCTCTCCCGCCTCCAGTTTTCTGTTCTCAATATAGCCAATATAACCGTCTCCGGTCCTCACTCTGGACCATTTTTCCATGGGCTCCAGAACATCCACGGACTCTCCCTGGGACAGTTCTGTGAGGATCGGGCTTTTAACCCCGCCCTTTTCCCGGACCCGCCCTGTCTTCTTTATGACAGCAGTGTCATAGGGCTCCCATATGGTATCGATAAACACCCGCTTGATCTGGCTTGTGGCAAAGGACTGGGTACGGATATCCGTATAATTTACCACCAGTCCCAGGGATAAATACATCCCCTGGTCCGTCACCTTAAACAGAGGTCCCTTTTCCCCCTGTGTACTTTCATCCGCATATACAATGGACTCCGGCAGCGTATAAACCAGCAGCTTTTCTCCCTCGTCCCAGTAAAAACGCTGGTTCAGGTGCTGGTTCACCCAATCCACCGGCAGGTATACCTGACCGTCCTCGTAAATTCCCTTTTCTTCCTGCAGTTCATTATCTAAAAGCAATGCCACCTGCCCGCTTTTAATACCAAATACCTTGGCCTTATCAGACAGTTCACTGCTTGGCATGTATTTCTTAACATAAATCCATCCGGCGGCCCCGCCTGCCAGTATAAAAAGCAGCAGCAGGACCAACACTGTAATCCCGCAGCCGTGACCTTTTTTTCTTCTGCTCATCCTGTCCTCCAGTATCCTATGATTGTTTTTATTCTACCACAAAACAATAGGATTGGGACATTTAATTGCTTACAATTTATGGTCATTTACCAGGCCACGCCCCAGAGTATGCCGGGGCGTGTTTATCTCAGGAGCATCACGGGCGCACTGCCTGCTTTGGCTGCACAGGCTGGAATGGTACTTCCGGCAGCACGCCCATAAAAACTCCCTTTTATTAAGCTAATTTTTCCTACTCTTTCCTTTTCTTTTTAGGAGGGTCGCAAAGGTATACCTTGTCAAACCGGATCTCCCTAAGGCATCCCTGTTCAGCGCCCACATAGTCTCCCATATAGAATCCGCCGTCTTCCCCCATTTCAAATATGCGTTCCCAATCTGACTCCGGGCATTCTTCCCCGTCAATTATAATGCGGACCCCTTTGTTTTTATATCGTTTCAGTCCGTCCAGATAAGTCCTCTGGTGCTTCTTATGGTCAGCGTATTCAATACTTCTCGCCATAAAGTAAACCCTCCTAAAACTGCATAAGCCAGCTTCTGCCCCTCAAGGAAGTATCCGTGACATATCTCCGTTTTTGGCAAAACGCCGCCTCTGCTTTCTCATTCACAAAATTCCCCCAAACCACTCCATCACCCTGTAGTCCACTGAAAATGCATCCACTGAAAGAGGTACTCTCTTCAAAAGAATATGAAACTGCCTTTCAATTTCTCTTCTGATGTCCTCACTGCCAAACGCAGCCGTATATATCCATCCCGTTCTGCGTTCATCTTCCTCTGTCAAAAGTTCCATAAATGCCTTCAGCTTCCACTCACTCAGGGATGCTGTTATGATCTTTACCGTGCATCTGAGCCATTCCGCCCTGATGGAGGCCCTCATTTCACCAAAGTCAATGACAATGTCATCATAGGAACCGTCCATACAGCGGGCCAGTACACGCGGGTCTCCCTGCATATAATATGCAACCCCGAAAATTTTGTATCCGTAATCCGCAGAACCCGCCCTTTTTTCCAAGCTGTCCCTGAACGTGGCTTTTATCTGGAAAAAGCTTCCATGATCGTTCCACTCAATGACTGCAGTCCTGCGCTGCAGGGAGCTGGACAGATAATTAGCTGCCAGCACACTGAGGTGGGTTACCCCCGTTCCCCTTCCCGCTCCGATGATCCCGATGATCCTGCATCTGGCCTCAGGGTTCCGGCCGCCCTTAAAACGGCCCCTTTTGCAGTGTCCCATCCCTTTAACCAGCCCCTTTTGCTCCGCTCCGTTCCGGCTTCGCCGGATATGCCGTCCCATAAGGATCTGAAAAACAGCTGGGTACTCCTGTCCCGGCTGAAAGGATCCCTATATTCCGGTGATCTGTATAACAAAGACTGTTTGAGCAGACCGTTCCAATCCCGGATGTGAAACCTTCTCCCCGAATACCCCTGTCCTGCATGGCGGAATATAAAAACCGCCTTTTTGCCCTTATAAAGGTCCTGCTGGTCCATCAGTGCCGAGACAGCCCTTTGTATATAACATGCTTCCCAGGCACTGTCTGTGACCGCCGTGACAAGGACATGATCCCGGGCGGATTCCTCCAAAAGGATCTTCCAATCTGTCCCATAGTCCCTCAGCACTACAGAAAAATCAAGGGGCTCCTCCAAACGGACCGCCGGACCGTACCATGGCTTCATAAAACAGCCGTTCACTGAATAAATCCCCCGCCTGTCCGGCCGTGCATTCACCTGCCGGGCCAATGTCCGCACTGCCTGGGACCGGTTATGCTCTTCGTACAGTACTTCATAGCCCTGTATTGTCAGAAAATGCAGCAGCCCCAATGACAGATGGGTGATACCCGCTCCGGGTCTCACGCCCGCCAGGTTTATAATAAGAGATGGACCTGCCCTGTGATCGTTGTTAACGGTCAATTCCCTGATACACAGGCGGCGCAGGACTGAATTCAGTTCCTTAGCGCTTTCATACCGCCTGTCCATATTAGGCTCCATACATTTTTCAATTATACTTTGTAACGGTTCTGTAACTATTTGGGGTGCAAATACTCCCTGCTTCAGGGTTCCGGTCAGCATAAAACGGAGGACTGCACCAATGGCATAGACATCAGTCCTTTGATCTAATATCCCGTCAGATGTATATTGTTCGGGAGCAGCGCATCCCACCGTACCGTAACGCTGCTCCTCCTGGTTTGCATCCAGGCAGCTTGCAGCATGGTCAAAATCGATTAGTTTTACCGTGCCGTTACAGATAATCAAATTATGTGGTTGTAAATCTAAATATAGTATGGGTTGTTTACACGCAGAGTGCATGTATTCCACAAGCCCGCAGATCTGCATTCCGTAACGGACCGCATCTGCCTGCTTAAGAGTGCCCTGACACTTGATCAGGGTGTAAAGAGAGTATCCCTGTAAATACTCCTCGATTAAATAAAAATATTCAGGATCTTCTTCCAGGTCATAAATCATGGGAATTCCCGGATGCTGCAGTTCCTTTAGGATCAGCGCCTCCCTGCGGAATGTCTCATAGTCCGCACACGTCCTGGGCACGCACTTGATCGCCCTGTACTCCTCCAGACCCAGATGGAGCGCCAGCCAGACCGTTCCGGTCCGCCCTGTCCCCAGCTTGTGCAGCAGGCGGTATTTACCAAATAAAATCTTCTCCTCTGTGCTTCCCTCCTTTGTCACAAGTCCATCTCTTACATAAATTTTATACTATTTTCTGTCACTCGTCTATGGTCGTTATATCTTCTATCTTCATTTCCAAAAATTTTTCTTAAATTTTTCAATGAGTAATTGATATTTTCCTATGTAATGTAGTATATTTAAAGTGTAGAAGTCTATCTTCTGCCCTAATTGCAGATAGACAAACCACAGTTGATATAGAACAGGAAGTGATCCTATGAAGATAGAACGAATTAATGACAACCAGATCCGATGTACATTAACCAGCTTTGACTTAAGCGTGCGCAACATTAATCTTGTGGAACTGGCCTATGGCACGGAGAAAGCCAGGAAGCTGTTCCGTGAGATGATCCAGAAGGCATCCAATGAAGTGGGCTTTGAGGCAGAGGACATTCCACTGATGGTGGAAGCCATTCCCTTATCCAGCGAAAGCATTATGCTGGTCATCACGAAAATTGAAGACCCGGAAGAGCTGGACACCCGCTTTGCCAAGTTTTCCCCATTTACGGAGGAGAACCAGGATTCTCTGTTGTCACAGCTGGCCAATGAATTTCTGGAGGGCGCAGAGGATTCCCTGGACTATTTGGAGCCGGATACGGTTGAGGAAGCGCAGAGCAAAGCGGATTCCGCCTCACAGGGCGGCAAAACTGCCAAAAAGGGTACGGGCGCTGTCAGCAGCCGCCGCATTTTCCGTTTTGACAGCCTGGACCGCATCAGCGAGGCATCCAGGGCAGTGGAAGGTATCTATACCGGTGTTAACAGCCTCTACAAAAAGCCCGGCACGCGGCAGTATTATCTGATCATCAAGCGTCAGGACTGCACGGATCTGGACTTTTCCAGAGTCTGCAATATTCTGGCGGAATACGCCGCAAAGCTTCCCAGCGAAGGCGCCAGTGAGGCTTACTTTAAGGAACACTATGAGGTGATGATCCAGGACCAGGCATTGCAGAACCTGGCAAAAATCTAAATACAAAACCCCCTAAAGTCCATATCCGGACTTCAGGGGGTTGTCTTATATTTACCCTCATCATACAAGGGTACCCTTACTTGTTTTGATCATTTAAAATACTGGGGATACTGTGCCCTGAACATCTGCTCGTTCATCATCCAGCGGTTTAAGTGTTTATCCATTGTATCCACTGCCAAATGTTTATCTCTGGCCTTCAGGGCCTGTAAAAGCTTCTTATGGTCCTCAATGATCTTATAATCCTTAACCATTGCCACGGAAAGGCTGCGTATCCTGTCATAGTGGACGGCCAGGCGCTGGCACATATTGTATGTGAGTTCTTTCTTACAGATGGTAAAAAGCTTTCTGTGCATTTCATTGTCCAGATCCAGAAGTTTTCCACTGGAACCCCTCTCCATGTAGAACTCCTGAAGCATGATATTCTCCTCCAGCCATGCCAGGTCCTCTTCACCGGCCATATCACATACCAGCTCCGCTGCTGCTTTCTCCAGCACAAGGCGCAGAAAGCGCGCTTCCTCCACCAGTTCCACATCTATAAGAGCGATCCGCATCCCCCTTTGGGGAAATATCTCTATGATGCGGGATTCCTCGCTGAGCTGGATGACAGCCTCCCTCACCGGGGTGCGGCTGATGCCAATATGCTGCGACATCTCCATATCATTAAATGGGGACCCGGGTTCCAGGTCCAGGGAAATGATGTTGTCCCGTATGGTACGGTACGCATATTCCCTGGCAGTCTCCCCTGATCTCTTTTCCTCAATCTTCATGAACACGGCCTCCTGTCTGTTATAAGGATTACCGGCTCTGCTTGTCTATTGCCTCCCAAAGTCCGTTCAGGTAGCAGGCGCCCAGCGCTCTGTCATAAAGGCCGTATCCGGGCATGGATACTTCGCCCCAGATAGCCCTTCCATGGTCCGGACGCACGATACCGTCAAACGCAATATCGTGAAGCGCCTTCATGATCTCGTACATGTCCATACTGCCGTCTGATGACAGGTGTGCAGCCTCCTGGAAATCCCCAGGTGCATTATACTGCAGATTGCGCACATGTGCAAATGGAATCCTGCCCTTAAGGGAACGGATGATATCAGGGATATCGTTCTCCGGATTGCTGCCCAGGGAACCGGTGCACAAAGTGACGCCGTTAAAGGGGGCATCCACTGCCTTCATCAGTTTCAACAGCTGCTCCTTGCCTGTGATGATCCTGGCCAGGCCGAATACAGGCCATGCCGGATCATCCGGATGAATGGCCATCTTAATGTCATATTTCTCACACACAGGCTGGATGGCCTTTAAGAAGTAAACCAGGTTGTCAAACAGCCTGTCGGCATCCACGTCCTTATACATATCAAACAGTTCCTTGATCCTGGCCATACGCTCAGGCTCCCATCCGGGAAGCTCAAAACCATTGGACTTCTCTCCCATGGATTCAAACATGTTCTCAGGGTTGATCTTGTCGATCTCACTCTGGTCATATGCCAGCACCGTGGAGCCGTCCGGGCGGACCTTGGCCAGGTCTGAGCGGGTCCAGTCAAATACAGGCATAAAATTATAGCACACAATATGGATATCCGCCTGGCCCAGGCGCTCCAGGGTAGTGATATAGTTGGCGATGTACTGCTCCCTCTCCGGTATGCCCACCTTTATGGCATCGTGGATATTCACGCTCTCAATTCCCATCACCTTCAGGCCCTTGGATTCCACCTGCTCCTTCATCTTAAGAATCCGCTCCATGGGCCATGCTTCCCCTGCCGGGATGTCATACAGGGTTGTGATCACACCCTTTACACCGGGAATCTGACGGATCTGCTCCAGTGCAACAGAGTCCACACCCTCCCCAAACCAACGCAATGTCATATCCATAGTCTTTGTCCTCCTTATCCGTATGCTAAATCAGCAACGCTTAATATACTAATATATTACTCTCGGGCACAGACTTTGTCAATACGCATTCACCATTCATATTGTCATTATTTTATTGACCATTATTTTATTGAAGTTTTTCGGAATAATATCCCTCAGCGCAGTACAGCGCTCCCACCGGATTATGGGCCAGGACCCTGTCCTTTACAACCAGGGTCGTCACCATAGCCTGGGAGTTCTTATAGAATAGGGAATCATGTCCCACACACAGGCCAAGGGCAATATTAAACTCTGTCTTTTGCCCGTTAAGCAGTTCTGCCTGAAGGATGGGGTTGCACATCGGCTCAAACCCTCCGGGATGTATCTTCCTTTCATCAGGAATCCCGGCTCTGGTCTTGTCAATTCCCCCGGTCTTACATATGACGGACACTGTATCAAACCCATTCTTCTTCAGTATGTCCGCCAGTATGCGGGCCTCTTTTCTCAATCCCTTACAGAACGCCAGCCCAATCCTGTGATAACCCATTTTCCTGCAGAATTCCATGGTTTCCTTTACCCGGACCCACTGTCCGTATCCCAGGCTTTCAATCTCTGAGGAACAGATATAAAAATCCTTTACTTCATCCTCCTCATACCGCTTAAACGCGGCCTCCACCATGTTCCGGTCCCTCATGGGACAATTTGCAGGCATGGTTTCCGGATGTTCCTGACCGCAGGCCAGAACCGTACAATATGCGCATGTATACATTGCCTTACCTCCCCTTTCTGCAGGTTCTCCCGGAATCTCCCCGGCCCCCATTTCTGCGTCTGATTTTCGCAAATCTGACCACCAGGAGATTCCGAGAGTACACTGTATCAGGTATATCACAAAAAGTACAGGAAATCCACTACGGCCTGAAATATATTTAACCTTTGGTCAGCCCTTGTACACTGAGGGCACAGGGCAATCACCGCTGAGCGTTTTTTCATTTTATGGGGAATCTCAGAGGAATCCCCTATGATATGAAAAAAAGACGCCTGTCACACACCAATGGGTGCAGCAAACGTCCTTCCTGTCTCAACTTATGAAAATGCCAATCAGCCTTTGGCTGCCAGAACTTCATTGATCTGAGAAACCAGTGTGTCACAGTCAATGCCGTGAACCATGCATGCCTCTTCCAGGGACTCAGCCTGGGAAGCAGGACAGCCTAAGCAGTGCATTCCTGCACGCATAAGGATGTTGGGGATGATCTCATCGACCTGGATCAACTGGCCGATCAGCATGCTCTTATCAATCGTCATGGTAGTGTACCTCCTTTTATTTCTGCTATTAGTATTCCCACAATAACGGATTACTGCGCTTCTATCATCATAATACGAATTTCCTTTTTTGACAAGACTTACATTTTTTTCATATTAACCAGATTTATCAAGGATTGTTAAAAAATATTATCAGTAAAAACTATTGACGTGTATACAATGTGCATAATATAATAAGTGTTGCAAAAGCAACAGCAGAAAGCAATGATTTTTAGTAAACTATGATTGTTCAGAGGAACCGGCAAATTTTTCTGTCCGGTATGGCTGTCGGTCAAGTGGCTCATACTATTTCATATTGGATACTATCAGTTTACGCATTTCACAGGAGGAAAAGTCTATGAGAACAGAATGGAACACATTTAAAGGCGGTGTATGGCAGCGGGAGATCAATGTCCGCGACTTCATCCAGAAGAATTATACCCCTTATGACGGCAATGACCAATTCCTGGAAGGCCCCACGGAGAATACCACGGAACTTTGGGATCAGGTAATGGAGCTTTCCAAGAAGGAGCTGGAAGCGGGCGGTGTCCTGGATATGGATACAAAAGTTATATCCACCATCACTTCCCACGGTCCCGGCTATCTAAATAAGGATAAAGAAACCATTGTTGGTTTTCAGACCGACAAGCCTTTTAAGCGTTCCCTCCAGCCCTACGGCGGTATCCGCATGGCCATGAAGGCATGCCAGGATAACGGCTTTGAGGTGGATCCTGAAGTTGTAGATTTTTTCACAAAGCATAGAAAGACCCACAATGCAGGTGTGTTTGACGCCTATACCGATGAAATGCGGGCCTGCCGTTCCAGCCATATCATAACAGGACTTCCGGACGCCTACGGACGCGGCAGGATAATTGGCGACTACCGCAGGATCGCTCTTTACGGAGTGGATGCCCTGATCCAGGAAAAGAAAGAAGAAAAGGATTCAACACGTACCATTATGTACTCTGATGTGATCAGGGAGCGTGAGGAGCTTTCCGAGCAGATCCGCGCACTGGAGGATCTAAAGACCCTGGGTACTATTTACGGTTTTGATATTTCCAGGCCTGCCGCTGATGTAAAGGAAGCCATCCAGTGGACATACTTCGGATACCTGGCGGCTGTGAAGGAGCAGAACGGAGCTGCCATGTCCCTTGGACGCACCTCCACCTTCCTGGACATTTACGCTGAGCGTGACTTAAGAGAAGGCAGATATACGGAAGCACAGGTTCAGGAATTCGTGGATCATTTTATCATGAAACTGCGTCTTGTTAAATTCGCAAGAACCCCTGAGTACAATGACCTGTTCTCCGGCGACCCCACATGGGTAACGGAATCCATTGGAGGCATTGGTATTGACGGACGCCACATGGTGACCAAGATGTCCTACCGTTACCTTCACACCCTGCATAACCTGGGCACCGCCCCTGAGCCCAACCTGACCGTACTCTGGTCCACCAGGCTGCCGGAGAACTTTAAACGGTTCTGTGCAAAGACCTCCATCGAGTCCTCCTCCATCCAATATGAGAACGATGACCTGATGAGGACCACCCATGGTGACGACTATGCCATTGCCTGCTGCGTATCCAGCATGAGGGTGGGCAAGGAAATGCAGTTCTTCGGCGCAAGAGCCAACCTGGCCAAGTGCCTGCTGTACGCCATCAACGGCGGTGTGGATGAGATCACCGGCAAGCAGGTAGGCCCCAAATACCGTCCCATCACCTCTGAGTACCTGGCTTTTGATGAGGTTATGGACAAATATAAGGACATGATGAAATGGCTTGCCAAGGTATATGTCAATGCCCTGAACATCATCCATTACAACCATGACAAGTACAGCTATGAAAGACTGCAGATGGCCCTTCATGACAAGAAGGTGGTCAGATGGTTTGCAACCGGTATTGCCGGTCTCTCCGTTGTGGCAGACTCCCTTTCCGCGATCAAATATGCAAAGGTTAAGACGGTCCGCAATGAAAAGGGCATTGTCACTGACTATATTGTAGAGGGAGACTTCCCCAAATACGGCAACAATGATGACCGTGTGGACCAGCTGGCAGCTGACCTGGTACACATTTTCATGAGTTATATCAAAGGCAACCACACCTACCGCGGCGGAATCCCCACCACCTCCATTCTTACCATCACCTCCAATGTGGTGTACGGCAAGAATACAGGTTCCACACCGGACGGCCGTAAAGGCGGACAGCCCTTTGCTCCCGGAGCCAACCCCATGCACCACAGGGACAGCCACGGAGCCATCGCTTCCCTGGCCTCTGTGGCAAAGCTTCCTTTCAGGGATGCCCAGGATGGTATCTCCAATACCTTCTCCATCATCCCCGGCGCCCTGGGTAAGGATGACCAGATTTTTATGGGAGACCTGGAAGTGGAACTGTCCAGCTGCCCCAGCTGTGACATGGGCGGAAACCTGTTTGAAGGACTGGATTCCGAATCAGATATTGAGGAATCATGATCGATGAACTGTTTCATAAGAAAGAGAGGACAAATACTATGGTAAAAGCAAGCGAAGCTCAGATTGATAACCTGGTAGCACTGTTGGATGGCTATGCCCAGGAAGGCGGACACCATCTCAATGTAAATGTATTCAGCAAAGAAACCCTGTTAGACGCCCAGGCTCATCCTGAAAAATATCCCCAGCTCACTGTAAGGGTATCCGGCTATGCCGTTAACTTTAACAAGCTGACAAAGGAACAGCAGGACGAGGTCATTTCCAGGACATTCCACGGAGCGATTTAATCCGGCGGATACTATCATATTTTCAGGGATTGTGGTAAAGTAAGTTAGGTGATTGCGGAACTAGTCGGAGAGGAGAGCTGTATATGATTGGACGTGTTCATTCCATTGAAAGTTTTGGGACGGTTGACGGCCCCGGGATCCGTATGGTCATTTTCCTGAGCGGCTGCCCCATGAGATGCCTTTACTGCCACAATCCCGATACCTGGGATCCCAAGGGCGGCACTGCCATGACTGTGGATGAGATACTGAACCAGTTTGAGCAGGCCCGTTCCTTCTATAAGAAAGGCGGCATCACGGTCAGCGGCGGTGAACCCCTGACCCAGATCCGCTTTGTCACTGAATTATTCGAGGCAGCCAAGGCCAGGAATATCCATACCTGCCTGGACACCTCGGGCATTACCTTTAATCCGGACTCAGATGGCATCCTGGCGCGTTTTGACCGCCTGATGTCATCAACGGACCTGGTAATGCTGGACATTAAACACATTGATCCCCAGGAGCACATTAAGCTCTGCGCCCAGCCCCAGGACAATATACTGGCTTTTGCCAGGTATCTGGAACAGAAAAAAATACCTGTGTGGATCCGCCACGTGGCAGTTCCCGGCATAACGGACAAGGAAACCTATCTGTACCGCTTGGGACAATACCTGGGCACCCTTAAAAATATCAAAGCCCTGGACGTCCTGCCCTATCACGATATGGGAAAGGTTAAATATCATGAGCTGGGGATTCCCTATGCCCTTGAGGATGTGCCCCCCATGGCTCCTGAAAAGGCAGCGGAGGCCAGAAAAGTGATTCTCAGGGGAATGCGTGACGCAAGGGCTAATTGCTCCTAAATTAATACAATATTAACCCGGAGAGGAATCAATTTCCTCTTGAATAATTGTCCTTTATAGTATAAAATAAAATAACAATGTAGACAAATTTAAGGAGGTACTTTATCATGGCATATGTAATTAATGATTCTTGTGTAAGCTGCGGAAGCTGTGCTGGCGAATGTCCAGTAAACGCAATCTCTGAGGGAGATGGAAAGTACGTAATCGATGCTGATACCTGCATTGACTGCGGTACTTGTGCAGCTACCTGCCCAACAGGAGCAATCGAAGGCTAATTGCAGTACATAAGAGCCTCTTCCATATGGAAGGGGCTCTTTTTCGCTATCTGGAAGATCCCTTACGTTTACAAGGACACACAGGGTTTTGTAAACTGAGGGCGCCTTGCCGCATATATCATTATTGGAGGATTGAAAAAATGAAGAAACCAGTCATTGGCATCACCCCTTCCCACAACACAGAGAATGATGACATCAGCCTGCGCCCTACCTATCTGAGGGCGGTCCAGGCAGCCATGGCCATTCCTGTGGTACTGCCCCTTGAGATCACCCAGGAGGACTTAGGACAGCTGGTCCATATGTGTGATGGATTTTTATTTTCCGGCGGCCCGGATCCCCATCCATTTCTTTTCGGAGAGGAGACTCAGGCCCACTGCGGCAATGCATCCGTTGCCCGGGACACCATGGAACTCCTGCTCCTGAAAGCGGCCATGGCGGCCGGAAAACCGATTCTTGGGATCTGCCGGGGAGCACAGATCATCAATGTGGGCCTGGGAGGAACCATTTACCAGGATATCCCCAGCCAGACAGAGCGCAGCTTTCCCATTGCCCACAAACAGCCGTTTCCCTACCCGGTTCCATCCCACCATGTAACTGTTTTAAAGGATTCGCTTCTGGCCGGGATCGCGGCCGGGCAGACGGAGCTTGCGGTCAACAGTTTCCACCACCAGGCGGTACAGACACCGGCTCCCGGTCTTACGGTCAGCGCTTACGCGCCGGACGGTATCATAGAGGCTGTGGAAATGCAGGATTATCCCTACCTTTTGGGCGTACAGTGGCATCCGGAACATATGTGGCCCAAGGACAGGGCTGCCGCCAATATCTTTAAGAGTTTTGTGGAAGCCTGCAGATAATGTGAGGATTATATGCGGATCAGGTGCGGATCAGGTGCAGATCAGAGCAGATCAGGGAAATCACACGGCCGGACAGTGGCCAGATATGATCTGGACACGGCCCGGCCTGTGTATTTATGAATGACCCTCTATGATTTCTACCGCCATGCCGGCCATCTGATCAGCTGTCAGGTCACTGTCAAAAACATCCATATTGTAATGGACGCCTCCCTCCTCCCATGACAGGCTTTGGTAGACCTTATTTTCCACTTTCCGGGAACCATAGGCGATGACCAGCTCTCCCGCATCCACCATGGCCTGTTCCGCCTCAGAGACTTGGTAATCAGGCGGTACCATACGGTACTCATATTCACTAAATTCAATGGCAATCCCGTTATGGTCAAAAACCTGGTCCGCCTGGCCTGATATCCCATACGGACCGCTCTTTTCCACGGACACAAACAGGTCCGGCTGGCCCTTCTTTTTATAAGTCAGGGAAACGGCCTCCCCCATTTCCACAGGGTTCCCTTCCTCGTCCATACCGGACTGTTCCACAGGAACACCAACGCTGAATCGGTATCCGTTGCTGAAAGCTTCCGGCGCTTTTGTTGCAAATCCCAGCCTTTCCTCCGTCTCCCCCAGCTTTTCATATGTGAAATCATTGGTATGGTAGCTATGGGAGCTTACATGTGTAATCTTTCCTGCAGCCACTGCCGTCATGCTTCCCAGCACGCAGGCTGCGGCTGCCACCACTGCTATTTTTCTTGCGCTCCATTTTCTCATTCCTGATTCCTCCTCTATTCTTTGATGGACAGAGCGTTTCATCCGCTCCTCATCCGCGGAAGTGACCTCTAAGGACTCTGCCCGGCGTAAAAGAGTCCGGCGGATCTGCACCTCCAGCCCAGCCGTCTGATCAGTATCCTGTTGTCCATTCATAGGGTTACCTCCCTTCCCGTATTCTGCTCCTTTGTCAATTCTTTCTTTAAATTTTCCCTGGCCGTGTACAGCCTGGACTTGACGGTTCCCTCCAGACAGCCCATGATCTGGGCGATCTCCTTTGCGGACATCCGGTTAAAATAGTAGAGCACAACCGCAGTCCTCTGCTTGACCGGAAGGTTTCTGACAGCCCTGTACAGCTCCTGATCACGGGAACGCTTCATCACCTCTTCCAGAACAGATCCAGACTGGGGTTCTTCCTCCCCATATACCGCCTCCACAGGCTGTTCCTTCCTGTGCTTTCTGCAAAAACGCCAGGCTTCCCTGGTCAGCGTTCTGTAGATCCAGCTGCCAAAGCTCTCCGGATCCTTGATCTTCCTTCGGTTTGTCCAGCACAGCACAAAGGTCTCCTGCACAATATCCTCGCTGTCCGCATAACTTCCGGATATGAGATAGGCCATGCGCAGCACCTTTGGATAATAGTACTCCATGATCCGGTCAAATGCCTGACTGTCGCCTTCCATCATCCGGCGCGCAAGTTCTGCCGCTGACTGCTCCATATGGCTCTCTCCCTTCCACTTCCTGTCTTTTTTAATCCATTATATCCTTCTGCCGGCTCTGTGGCCAGAAGGACCGGTTGATCGGTGCACCTGCTATAAAGAGGCGCCTTGAGAAGGATCGGTTCATTTTATATTAAAAAAGATCCGTGACCGGAAATTACTCTCCGGAGACGGATCTTTTTCTTTTGATGATTTCCTATGCTCCCACTGCCTGTTTCATCTCGTGCACGTAATCGCAGACCGGTTTCACACATAACGTTCCGTATTCAGCCACTATCTTTACAATAGCGCTGCCTACAATGACACCATCCGACTGGGCGGCCATCTTTGTGGCCTGCTCCGGGGTGGAGATGCCAAAACCGATTGCGCAGGGCACATTTTTTCCCTGTTTTACAGTTTCCACCATTTCTTTTATATTGGTGGTTATCTCCTTTCGCACTCCGGTCACGCCCAGGGATGAGACGCAGTACACAAACCCCTCCGACTCCCTGGCAATGGCCTGGGCCCGCTCCCTGGAGGTGGGAGCCACCAGATAGATCAATACAAGTCCATACTGTCTGCAGGCGGGCAGAAGCTCCTGGCGCTCCTCAAAGGGCATATCCGGCACGATCAGGGCATCGATTCCACAATCAGCCGCCTGTTTCATGAACTTATCCACACCGTAGGCAAATATGGGGTTGATGTATGTCATAAAAGCCAGGGGCACATCTGTCTTTAACCGTATGCGTCTCACACTGTCAAATATCTTATCCGTGGTCGTGCCCGATGCCAGGGCGCGCATATCCGCCTCCTGGATCACGATCCCCTCTGCCACGGGGTCGGAAAAGGGGATGCCTATCTCAATCAGGTCCGCTCCCGCCTCAGCCATGGCCGGCACCAATTCCTCCGTCACACTCAGATCCGGGTCCCCCGCTGTTATAAACGGTATAAATGCCTTCTTGTTCTCAAATACTTTCTGTATCCTATTCATAGAGTTCCACCCCCCTGTATCTTGCAATTGCCGCAACGTCCTTATCTCCCCTGCCGGAAAGATTGATCACAATGATCTGGTCTTTGTCCATGGTTCCCGCCACCTTCCTGGCATAGGCCACTGCATGGGCGCTCTCCACAGCCGGGATGATGCCTTCCATGCGTGAAAGGTATTCAAAGGAATCCACCGCCTCATCATCAGTCACAGGCACGTACTCAGCTCGTTTGCTGTCGTAAAGCTGGGCATGTTCCGGACCAATGCCCGGATAGTCCAGGCCCGCGGAGATGGAGTATACCGGCGCGATCTGGCCGTACTCATCCTGGCAGAAGTAGGATTTCATGCCGTGGAAGATACCCAGACGGCCGTTTGCAATGGTTGCTGCATTTTTTTCATTGTCCACTCCCAGACCGGCCGCCTCACAGCCCACCAGTTTTACGCTCTCATCCTGTATAAACTCATAAAAGGCTCCCATGGCATTGCTGCCCCCGCCCACACAGGCGATCACCATGTGGGGCAGTTTTCCTTCCTTTTCTTTTAACTGCTCCTTGATCTCTCTTCCAATGATGCTCTGGAAATCCCTGACCATCATGGGGAAGGGATGGGGTCCCATAACGGAACCGATCACATAGTGGGTATCCGCGATCCGGTTGGTCCATTCCCTCAGGGTTTCATTGACCGCATCCTTCAGGGTCATGGTGCCGCTGGTGACAGGATGTACCTTTGCGCCCAGCAGCTCCATGCGGTATACATTTAATGCCTGTCGGTCCGTGTCCTCCTTGCCCATGAACACTTCGCACTCCAGCCCCAGCAGGGCCGCTGCGGTGGCGGTAGCCACTCCGTGCTGTCCCGCCCCTGTCTCGGCGATCACGCGTGTCTTTCCCATCTTCTTTGCCAGGAGCACCTGACCCAGGGCATTATTAATCTTGTGGGATCCCGTGTGGTTTAGATCCTCCCGCTTCAGGTAGATCTTGGCTCCCCCCAGGTCCGCCGTCATCTTTTCGGCATAATAAAGACGGGAGGGACGGCCTGTGTACTCCTCCAGCAGGTATCTTAACTCCGCCACAAACTGCGGATCATTTTTATAGTGTTCATAAGCTGCTTCCAGCTCGGTCACAGCGCTCATCAGCGTCTCAGGTATAAACTGACCGCCGTGTATTCCAAATCTTCCATTTGACATTGTCTCAGGCTCCTTTGCTCTCTTTATATTCATGGGTGGCTCTCAGCAGATTTACCAATTCCCTTATCTTTTTACAGTCCTTACGTCCATCTGTCTCCACACCGCTGCTCACATCAATGCAGTAGGGCCTCAGCGCAGCTGCCCGGGCCAGATTCCCGCTGCATATCCCGCCTGCCAGAAAAAACGGTTTGGACAGCCGGGGAATCATATTCCAGTCAAATCCCACGCCCATGCCTCCGTAGGCGTCCCTGGTGTAGGTGTCCAAAAGCAGGTAGTCACAGGGCAGTTCCTGTGCCTTTTGTATCTGGTCCGTGCCCTGCACCCTGACCGCCTTTATGACCGGCACATGGGTATGTTCCTTTAGGGTTCTTATATAGGCCTCATCCTCATCCCCATGAAGCTGGATCATGCCGATCGTCCCATTTTGTCCCCCGCAGTCCTCTGTCAGGCACAGGATCTCCTCCATGGGCGCATTGACAAACACCCCCACGGTCCGGATCCGCGGATCCAGTTCTCCCTTTAACTGCCTTGCCCTGTCCGGCGTGACACGGCGGCTGCTCTTTGCAAACACAAACCCGATGTAGTCAGGCAGCGCCTCATTTACTGCCAGGATATCACGGAAGCGGCTGAGGCCGCATATTTTTATTTTACATGTGTCCATCTCTTAGCTCCTTATGGGTATAGCTCCCTCATTTCCCCGCAGCCCGGCCAGGGCCATTTTCCTGTCAGGCGCCCTCATCAGCGTCTCACCGATCAGGACCGCGTTGACTTGGGCCTCCGCCAATGCCTTTATATCCTTTGCCGTCCTGATACCGCTCTCCGCCACAAATATGGTATCCTGCCCTACCAGCTTTCTCAGTCTCAGGGCATTGGAAAAATCCACCTCAAATGTCTTCAGATTCCTGTTATTGATCCCTATGACTGCTGCGCCTGCCTCCATTGCCATGGATACCTCCCGTTCCGAGTGGGCCTCCACCAGGGCGCCCAGGCCCAGTTCCCTGCAGATACGCATATATTGTGCCAGCTGTGCCTGATCCAGCAGGGAACAGATCAAAAGGACCGCTGATGCTCCCAGTGTTTTTGCTTCATAGATCTGGTACTGGTCCAGGGTAAAGTCCTTTCTCAGAACGGGAAGGGATACGGCCCGGTGTATTTCCTCCAGATACCTGTCGCTTCCCAGAAAG
Source organism: Enterocloster citroniae (assembly GCF_040545455.1). Classification (NCBI taxonomy): domain Bacteria; kingdom Bacillati; phylum Bacillota; class Clostridia; order Lachnospirales; family Lachnospiraceae; genus Enterocloster; species Enterocloster citroniae. The sequence continues at coordinate 66,052 of NZ_JBEPLZ010000006.1, forward strand.
AACTCCGGCTCCGTGAGTACGGATATGGCGTCCGCTCCCCCCTGCTCATACTCCCTGGCTATATCCACATAGGGAAACTCCGGGGCGATCAGGCCCTTGGAGGGAGAAGCCTTTTTTACTTCACAGATAAAAGAAACCCCGGGACCGGACAGCGCCTTCTCAAACAAATGTCCTCCGTCCCTGTCCCTCTCCGCACACAAAAGCGCCTCTCTCATAACTTGTTTCAGGGGTTTTGCGTATTTCCTCTCATCCACCCGTTTCCTGGTGGATTTTGCAATGGTATCCAGTATCATGACGCCATCTCCTTTTTGCCTTCCAGATCAGCCCGGACCGTTGCCTGGATAAACTCCTCCATCTTCCCAATGGCCGCACCGGAATCAATGATCTCCTGCGCCTTCTTCACACAGTCCTTTATGGTACAGTCGTCAATCCCCAGGTATAGGCTGATGGCTGCATTGATCACCACCACATCCCGCTTTGGCCCTTTTAAGCTGCCTGAAAGGATATCCCTGGTGATCAGGGCATTTTCTTGCGGCGTCCCTCCGATCAGTTCCTCAAGCCTGCAGGTTGTAAGCCCCAGTTCCTGGGGAGTGATGTCATAGGAGGAAAGCTCTCCAAAACGGATCTCGCACACATGGGTAACACCTGTGAGGGTGGCCTCATCCAGTCCATCGCCTCCGCACACCACCATGCCCCGCTTCACTCCCAGGTTAGCCAGGACCTGTGCCAGGGGCTGCACCAGTTCCTTGCTGTACACGCCCAAAAGCTGCATGGACGCCCCTGCCGGGTTGGACAAAGGACCTAATATATTAAAAATGCTCCTGATCCCGATTTCCTTTCTCACCGGCGCCGCATACTTCATGGATGAGTGGTAGGATGGCGCAAAGAGGAAACACATTCCGGTCTGCTCCAGGACGGCCTCGGCCTGTTTTGCTGTCAGCGCCAGCTTTGCTCCCAGGCACTCCAGCACATCCGCTGCCCCGCTCTTGCTGGATACACTGCGGTTCCCGTGCTTTGCCACATGGATGCCTCCTGCCGCTGCCACAAAGGCGCTGGTGGTGGAAATGTTAAAGGTTCCCACCTCATCCCCTCCTGTTCCCACAATATCCATTACGGAAAAAGGCGGATTGAGTTTCACTGCCTTATCCCTCATAACTGTGGCGCACGCTGTTATCTCATCAATGGTCTCTCCTTTCATTCTCAGCGCTGTAAGGAAAGAGGATATCTGGGCCTGGGTTGCCTGGCCGCTCATAATTTCATCCATAACTGCTTTTGTGGTTTCAAAATCAAGGTTTCTGTTTTCAACTAACTGGTGGATTGCCTGCTGAATCATAATCATTCTCCTTTTCAAATACGGGCTATGCCCATGCGTCAATGTCGCGTAGTCTGTCCTTATGATCACGTTCCAATATGCCTCAAAGCCGCCGCGGCGGTCAGGCAATTGAAAGAAAATTTTCCAATATTTTACTTCCATCAGGTGTCAGGATGGATTCAGGATGGAATTGAAGCCCGTAGACATGGTATTTTCTGTGCTGCACTGCCATGATCTCACCTGCTTCACAATCCCTGGCCGTCACTTCCAGTTCCTCCGGTAAGTTCCCGGATTGTGCTGCCAGGGAATGGTATCTGGCTGCCTGGATTTTGGAAGGCAGCCCCTTAAACAAAGGCGATCTGCTGTCTAACTCGATCCTGCTCTGTTTTCCATGCATCAGCCTTTTTGCATGGGAGATGGTTCCTCCAAATGCCTCGCATATGCCCTGATGTCCCAGGCATACTCCCAGGATGGGTACCCTGCCCTTCAGCTGCCTGATCGCATCTTCCATAATGCCCGCATCCCCCGGATAACCGGGACCGGGAGATAACACCAGATGGCTGGGATCCAGATCCTCTATCTCCCGGATGGTGATCTTATCATTCCTGACCACCTGTATATCCTGGTTTATACTGCCGATCATCTGTACCAGGTTGTAAGAAAAACTGTCGTAATTGTCAATCAGAAGGATCATCTGTCATTTACCTCCCCTGCATTTATAATGGCATTTATCACTGCCCTGGCTTTGTTGGCTGACTCCTCGTATTCATTTTCCGGCACACTGTCCATAACAATACCGCCTCCGGCCTGCACAGTTACCTTTCCTCCCTGTTTTACCGCCATGCGGATGGCAATACATGTGTCCAGGTTGCCGGTAAAGTCCAGATATCCCAGCGCCCCGCCGTATATTCCCCTGGGCACCTGCTCCAGCTCCTCAATGATCTGGCATGCCCGGATCTTTGGCGCCCCTGACAGGGTACCTGCGGGCAGGAGGGCCTCGATGGCGGAGCATCCGTCCAGCCCGGGCCTTATATCGCCTTCCACCTGGGAGCAGATGTGCATGATCTTTGAATACCGGTGTATCATCTTGTACTCTGTCACCTCCACGGAGTCAAAGGCTGCGATCTTTCCAATGTCATTGCGTCCCAAATCCACCAGCATGTTGTGCTCCGACAGTTCCTTTTCATCTTCCAGAAGTTCTTTTTCCAGCTGTCTGTCCTCCTCCGGTGTGGCTCCCCTGGGTCTGGAACCTGCCACCGGGAAGGTGGTGAGGCGTCCGTCCTTCAGCCGGATCAGCGTCTCCGGTGAGGTGCTGATGATCTCATCATTATCAATGTTCATGTAGACCATGTAGGGTGACGGGTTGGTGGTTCTCAGAACCCGGTAGGCCCCCAGCAGGCTGCCCTTATAGGGACTTGTGAACTGTCTGGATATGACTGCCTGGAAAATGTCTCCGTCCAGAATATACTCCTTTGTCTTTTCCACCGTGCGGCAGAACGTTTCCTTGGACACATTGCAGGTAAATACCGGTTTATCCGGGGATGTCATCTTTTCCAACGGACTGGACTGGTTGATCAGGGATGTTATGGTTTCAATTTCCCCGCAGACCCTTCCATACTCCTTCATCAGATATTCCAGATACTGGGTCTCCCTGGGGCGGGGATCGGGATCTGCTGTTCTGCCCGTTCTCATGTTTACAACGATTTCTATCTTTTGCTTTAAGTGGTCGTAGGCAATAACCTTGTCAAACAGCATTAAGTCGAGATCATTGGCGCTCCCCCTGGAAATATGGAGGACCGGCTCTGCATATTCCACCATGGCATATGCAAAATATCCCACAAACCCGCCGGTAAAAGGAGGCTGGCCTTCCAGGCTGGGGGACTTAAACCGGGAGAGGATCTCCCTGATGACCTGAAGGGGCTGATCCGAGGCCAGGGTCCGGGACGGTATCTCCCTTAAGCTGCTCTCAATGGTCACGGATCCGCTTTTACAGGTCACGCGCATAACGGGATCATATCCCAGAAAGGAATAGCGCCCCCATTTTTCTCCTCCCTCAATGCTTTCCAGAAGAAAGAACCGTTTGCTCTGCCTGGCGATACGGCGGAGCAGGGTGATGGGGGTTATCACATCCGCGTATACTTCGCGGCAGATTGGAATAATGTCGTATTTGGGAGCAAGTTTTAAAATTTCTTCGCAGGTTGGGATTATCATGTGTGGCTCCTTTCCGGGTAAATGATCATGTGGGTTTACTGTTTTTAATGTGGCTGCATAAACTGGACGCCGTGTTCTGTACACAAAAAAAGCCTCCATCCCCAGCCGATTCAATCGGCAGGGACAAAAGCTTTTAATACTTCTGCGGTACCACCCTGGTTGACGTTGTTTCCGTTCCATTCCTGTGAAAAGGAAAAATAAAAAGCATCAAGTTAAAATTAACCTGATGCTGTGTTATTGAACAAAAATAAAATACGCCCGCTCTGTAACGCACCATCATGCGTCCTCCCTGTTAACGGTGGGATACCCGTCAGCCCATACTCCCATCAGCGTAAACGCTTCCGGTTTCCAGCTGCCCTCGCAGGTCCATTCAGATTCTAATCCAATGCTCCCTTACACCGGCCGGAAGCTCTCTGCGCCTGGAATTATGATCTTACTTACTCCTGCTCAACAGTTTTTTATGTTTTGTTGAATGTTGAACTTATTATAATCACATCATTTTGAATTGTCAACTGTTTTTGGAAATAAATTCAAACTTTTTTTCATTTCCTCCACCAGGCATTGGGTTGTCCCGCAGATATCCTCAGCCGCAAAGATCCCTGAAACAATGGCTGCTCCTGCCACATGGCTGCCTGACAGCTGTCCGATATTCCCCAGGTTGATGCCTCCGATGGCAACCACCGGAATATCCACACTATCACAAATCTCACGCAGGGTCTCCATGGTCATGGGACGTGCGTCCGCCTTGGTGGTGGTGCCGAAAACAGCACCGCTTCCCAAATAATCAGCCCCCTGTGCCTGGGCTCTCAGTGCCTGCTCCACGGTCTTTGCCGTGACTCCCAGAATTCGGTCAGGGCCCAGGATCCTTCTTGCTGCTTGGGCATCCATATCATCCTGCCCCACATGGAGCCCGTCCGCATTGCATGCCTCTGCCAGATCCATGTTGTCATCTATGATCAGGGGAACGTGATACCTCTGCGTCAACTCCCTCAGTGCCTTTGCTTCTCCCAGTATCTGGTCAAAGTTCTTCTTTTCCAGACTTTTCTCCCTAAACTGGACCATGGTGGCACCGCCCTTAAGCGCTTCCTCCACCTGCCCGCAGAGGCTCCTGCCCCCTGTCCATGCCCTGTCCGTCACCGCATATATCAAAAGCTGGTCTTTATGAAATCTCAATCCGTTTGCCTCCTTCCAGCATTTCATCCGTTAAAATGCTCATATAATCCATCAGATACATCCTGAAGGTACCGGTTCCGCCACCGCTTTCCATGGCCTTTTCAGCTGCCAGTTCCCCACAGATCCCATGGGCGCACAGTGCGGCTACGGCGGCCTGCACATACGCATCCCCGCCATTTCTGCCGATTGTTCCTCCCTCGGCCGGGCCTCCATCCTCAACCGGGTCTCCGCCCTCAGCCGGGCCCTTGTCCTCATACCTGGCCGCCACGGCACAGAACGCGCCCATGACGCCGTCCAGCATGCACCCGCTCCCCGTGATACGCGCCATCCAGGGATGTCCGTTCCTTACAGTCACCACCTGGTGCTGACCGGCCACAACATCCACGCTTCCGGTCATTACAACCACTGCGCCGGTGCGGCGTCCCAGGGACAGGGCTGATGAGACCTGTCCGTCCATGACGGAATCTGTACAGGAATCCACACCGCATACATTTCCGCGGTCCATTCCCCCAAACGCCTGGTCCAGTGCACAGATCTCGGATGCATTTCCTCTGATGACGCATACAGGCACCTGCCTTAAGATCCTTAAAGCAGATGCCCGGCGAAACCCGGATGCGGTAACACCCACGGGATCCAGGATAATGGGATGCCCCAGTGACGCCGCCCTTTTTCCGGCCAGGATCATGGCATCCACCCGTTCTTCCTCCAGGGTCCCCATGTTCAGCACAAGCCCCTGACAGATGGTGGTTACGTCCTCCACCTCCCTGATCCCCTGAGCCATGATCGGCGAACCGCCCACAGCCAGTATCATATTAGCCACATCCCCGGCTGTCACATAATTGGTAATGCAGTGGATCCGCGGGGCGGTATTTCTGATCTCTTTTATCCATTCTCTATGTATCATGACGCTGTATCCATTTCCTCACTGGTGTCTGTATCCTCACCGTTATCTGTTTCTCCACCGGTGTCCGTATCTCCACCGGTATTTATTTTCCCACTGCCTTAGACGGCTGGATATCCGTATCCAGCAAATGCTTCATATATTTAAATGCCCCGGACTTGCACAGCACCCCGATTAAAAATGCCGCGATCACAGTGCCGCACAGCGTGCTCATCAGAAACGGCATCACATAGGCGAATATGGCTGCTTCTTTGCCCATGACCATGGTTGCCACGGGGTAGCACAGGATACCGCCCACGATACCGGTGCCAAAAACTTCTCCCGCATAGGCCAGCATCAGTTTACCGGAATACCGGTACGCCAGGCCGCAGATCAGGGCTCCTATCATGCTTCCCGGAAATGCCAAAAGGCTTCCCGTGCCCATAAGGTTGCGTATCAGCGAGGTGCAGAATGCCATGGCCACACCGTACCCCGGGCCGAGGAACACGCCTGCAACCACATTTGCCAGGTGCTGGATGGGAAAACATTTGGACGCTCCGATAGGGATCGCAAAACTGGACAGTGACACTGCCAAAGCCACCAGCATGGCGCTTACCGCCAACTTTTTAACACTCATTTTCATACTTATTTCCTCCATTATCTTATGGTGTACTCGATCCTGGATATTCTGACCGCTTCTGGATATGAAAAACAAAAGGCCCATACCCCGTGGGATATGAACCATGATATACAATCAATTAACCGGCGCATATTTCCCTACGTTGGCATTACCCAAATCAGGTACAATAGGTCGAAGTTCGATTACTTCCTCTCAGCCTGCTTTACAAGCTCCCTGTTGTCAATAAGCATAGCACTGGTTATTTGCTTTGTCAATGCATTGGGTCAATTTTGCTCATGTTCCGTCACGCCCTGCCGGCCTCCTTGTACAGGACCAGATTCTCAATAGCATAGGCCACCCCGTCCTGTGCATTGGTACGGGTCTGGCATTTGGCTGTATTTTTTATGCGTTCCATGGCATTTCCCATAGCAACCGTATATTTCAGATTCATGGAAAGCATGGAATAGTCGTTTTCACTGTCACCTATGGCCATGACCTGGTCCAGCCGTATATTCTTCATGGATGCATAGGCGGCCAGGGCCTTGCCCTTCTGGGCCTCAATATGGGTCAGTTCCAGGTTGGTGATAAAGGATGAGGCCACTGCCAGATCTTCCACTGCCTTAAGCCGCTCCTTTACCTGTTCCAGAACCTGGCGGGATTCATGGATCACGGATATCTTATAGAACTCCAATCCCCTGCAAAGCAGTTCACCGGGCGGTATCAGCGTAAATCTCCGTCTTATATTCTCATAGGAGTATTCCGCCATGGGAAGAAGGATATCGCGCTCAAAACATTCCCTGAACTCCTCCTCACCGGCAATGGTGCAGCTCCCCCTGTCTGTCATAAAATCAAAGATAACATCCTCGTTCCGGCAGCATTCCAGTATATGTTCCACCTGGGACCGGGCAAGCTCCTGTTTATGGATCAGCCGTCCTTTCCAGTCATAGACAGATGCCCCGTTCATGCATACGACCGCTGCCTTCAGCCCGGCTTCCTCCAAAGGCAGCAGGGCATCCGCATAGCTTCTGCCCGTACATACCAACAGCTCTACGCCTGCATTTTGCATACACCGGATCACATGGGCATTGCGCACGGATATATGCCCATCCGGGCCCAGCAGAGTGCCGTCCATATCAACTGCCACTAATTTTACCATTCAACCAATCCTTTCACCCCATCCGGTCAACCACGGACCGGCACAAATCGGGTTTATTTGTAATAATGGCCTCTATGCCCTGTTTTACCAGCATTTCCATATGGGGTTCTTCATTGACGGTCCACACATGGAGCCCTAACTCCCAGGCCATGGCAGCGGGGACCAGATCCTTATCCTGCATATGGTACAAGGCAGGGTGGAGGGCATTTACATGGACCCTGTTCCTTCCATAGGAGGCCACGTCCAGCCAGCCGTCCGAATACAGCAGGCCGGTATATACAGAGGGGTCCAATTCCCTGAGCCTAACAAGGCTTGGATGGTAGAAGGAGGAGTAAATGATCCTGTCCTTCATCCCCATCTCAGCGGCCAGTGAAAGCGCCTCTTCTTCAATCCCTTCATACCGGACGATCCCTGTTTTCAGTTCCACATTGATGACCAGCCCCGTGGGTTTTAAAAGTTCATAGACCTCCCTTAAGGTAGGGATGGAAGCTTGGCGGTACTCCGGAAACAGTTTGTTAAAATGCAGTTTTTTCAGCTGGCTCAGGGTGTGATCCTTAATATAACCAAATCCGTCACTCACCCTGTCTATGGTCTCATCATGGGCTACTACCAGCTGATGGTCCCGGGTCAGCTGCACATCCAGCTCCACCCCGTCCGCCCCCTGCTCTGCTGCCAGCGAAAATGCCTCCAATGTGTTTTCCGGCGCATAGGCGGATGCGCCCCTGTGGGCCCAAACCTGTGTTTTCATATTTCCAAACCCCTTTCATCCATGTGACCGCGTCACAATACAACTATTATCACTCATTTAGCAGATTATATTCCTCAATTGCCTTGTTGATCTGCTTTGCCATATTGGCAGCCGTATCCTGGGGACTGATATGGTTGTTCAGCATGTTCTCAATCTCTGTCTCCACCACCTGTCTGGCCTCAGGGAATACGCTTATAAGCGCACCTGCGGATTCCGGAGTGGAATCGTGAAGCTGGTCAATGGCGGTTCCAAACTGGGGATATTTCTCCAGGTTCTCCTTAAATACAGGTTCCTCATGGGCAGCCGTGGTCACCGGGAAATATCCGGTCTGGGCGTTCCAGTACGCCTGGCTCTCAGGGGATACAAGGTATTTCACAAACTCCCATGTGGCAGCTTTTTTCGCCTCATCCTCATTGTTCAGCGCCCACAGGGAAGCTCCTCCGATGGAGACGCCGCCCTTGTCCTCAGGATTTACCTTTGGAAAATAGGCGGTACCGACTTCAAACTTGCCGTTTACATCCTCCAGGATCTGCTTGAGGGAAGCCGTGGACCCCAACGTCATTGCGGATTTTCCCGAACTGAAATCAGCCAGCCCGGAATCGCCTCCCCTCCCCACGATGGGCGCATATCCCTTATCGTACAGGTCCTTCCACACGGTCAACGTATTGACAGCAGCTCCATTTTGGTCAAATTCCACCGCAGTGGCAGCACCCTGCCTTCCATTGCCGTTATTCACATAGCTAAGCCCCTGTTTGCAGGTGAACTGCTCAAAAAACCATCCGTAAATCCCCAGGGAGATCGGTTCCCCTGCACCGCCCTTTTGCACCAGGGCGTCCGCTGCGTCCGCAATCTCCCCAAGGCTTTCCGGAACCTTTGATATCCCGGCCTTTTCAAACATGTCCTTATTGTAGTAGAGAAGGGGCGTGGAAGAATTAAAGGGCATGGAATACAGCTTCTCATCTACAGTATAATACGCGGCAATATTGGGTTCAATCACTGATTTATCCCAGCCATCCCCATCAATCAGCTCCTGCATGGGGATGACCCAGCCCGAATCGATCATAAACCGTGTGCCGATATCATAAATCTGCACCAGATCAGCTCCCATGTTGCCGATCTGAGCGCTTTTCAGCTTGTTGATGGCATCATCATACTCTCCCTGGTACTGGGCTTCCACCTTGATGCCCAGCTCATTTTTTTCATTAAACTGACTCACAAGATAATCCAGCGCTTCCCCATTCACACCGCCCATGGAATGCCAGAACGTGATGGCAGTCCCCTCTGCGGCTTTCTTTCCCCCGGCCTGGCCAGCTGCCCCCTGGGTGTTCTGTGCCGCTGGCTGTGCTGCTGACTGTCCTTCTGATGGCTGTCCTTCCACTGACTGTCCTCCTGCCTGGCTTCCCCCACTGCCTGCCGTTGCAGCCGGTGCACCGCAGCCGCATAATAAGGCGGCGGCCAGAACCCCTGCTGTTGCTGATACCATCCATGTTTTTTTCATGATCAATCATTCCTCCGATTCTAATAATTTTATATGCAGCCTCCGGCGTGTTGCGGAGGCATGCTTCAATAACTGCATAACATACCTAACCCTTAACCGCCCCTGAAAACATTCCTCTGATCAGCTGCTTCTGACCTGCAATGAAAATGGCAATGGACGGTATGATGACCAGTACAACCCCTGCGATCATCAGTGTAATGGACTGGGCGTCCTCATTGTTCAGCATGCTGATACCGATCTGTACCGTGCGCATTTCATTGGATCCGGTGACCAGCAGGGGCCACATATACATATTCCAGGCATTGATAAACGTGTATACTGCCATGGCCCCAATGGCCGACTTTGTAAGAGGCAGCAGGATCCTGAATATAAAGCGCAGATTGGTGCACCCGTCTATCCTGGCAGACTCGTACAGTGATATGGGAAATGACTTATAAAACTGGCGGAACAGGAAAATGCCCATGGCCGATGTAAGATAGGGCACAATCAGCACCTGGTAGGAATCCAGCCAGTTAAAACTGCTTACCGTCAGGTAATTGGATATAATGGTGGCTTCCCCGGGTATCATCATGGTGGCCATTACCAGCATGAACAGGATCTCCTTTCCCTTAAACTCCAGAAAGGAAAATGAAAATGCCGCCAGGGAGCAGGATATGATCTGTCCCAGGGTGATAAGGCCCGCAACCAAAAATGAGTTGAACACAAACCTGGCCAGGGGCACTTTTACCAGAGCCTGCCGGAAATTTTCAAACGTGGGCGCCTTGGGTACCAGGTTCATTTCCGTTGTAAACAGCTCACTGGATGGCATGAACGCCACACTCACCGCGTACAGAAGCGGCAGCAGCACAAACAGCGAAACAGCAAGATTGAGCACAACCAGCAGGATCGTCCTGCTTCTTCTGATCAAAAGCGCTCTGCGGTTTGCCGCCTCCTGCATTTTTACAATCTGTTCCCGGTCAATCTCACCGGTCCTTCTGATCACAAGTGTCTGGTCCATCAATAGCTGACCCCCCTTTTTTCAACTTTAAACATCACCAGCGTCAGTGCCATAATGATGGCAAACAGGATAACGGACTGAGCCGCTGCGCTGCCAAACCTGTAATTAAAAAATGCATCCCTGTAAATGGAGTATACGATCAGGTTGGTGGATTCCCCAGGCCCTCCCTTTGTCAGGATCTTCACCTGTCCAAATGCCTGGAATGCCTGGATGATATTCACTACCAATGTGTAGAACATAATGGGACTCAGACCCGGCAGGGTAAGCCGGAAAAACTTCTGCACTTCACCCGCCCCATCCACAGAGGCCCTCTCGTAGATACTCTCGTCAATATTGCTCAGGCCCGCGGAAAAATACAGAAAATTAATTCCGCTGTTCAGCCACGCTGTGAGAAGGGCCACACACACCAGGGCGTATTTGGGATCATTGACCCAATTGATATCCAGTCCCAGCAGTTTGTTCACAATGCCGATGGAAGGATGCAGCATGATCCTGAAGATCATGGCCGCGGAACTGGAGGCAATTGCCATGGGCAGGGCGTAAGCCGTGCTGAACACCCGGATCCCCGGAAATGAACGGTTGCACAGCATTGCGGACAAAAGGCCCAGTATCATACTGCCCGCCACCACGATCACCACAAAGGCCAATGTAACAGCCAGGCTGTTAAAAAATGATTTGGATGTAAAAAGCTCCACATAATTTCCCAGACCTACAAACAATTTGGCCTGGCCCATCTTATTTGTCTTATAAAGGCTGAGATAAATAGTTTTAAAAAAAGGATAAAAAAGAAATACGGCAAACACCAAAAGTGCGGGCAACGTATAAACATAAGGCCCTGTTTTCTTTGTAAACGACTGTCCTTTCATGGCAAGACTCCTAAACATACAGAATATTTTCTTCGGTTCCCCTGTCAAATAACTTGATGCGGTCCATATCCGCATAAAGACGTATCCGGTCTCCGGCCTTTGCAGTACAGGAAGGCGGCAGCTTGGCGGATACATGTTCCACCGTTCCCTGTCCGCATGTATCCCCGTGGAGCAGTACCTCCGAGCCCAGCATTTCCCTGACCCGCACATCCACCTGTAAAAAGGAATCACCTTCCCCCTCCTGGTGAAGGTCCTCTGCCCTTATGCCAAGGGTGATATTTTTTCCTGCATAGCCTCCTCTCAGCAGCCTTTTACTCAATACGGACGGTAGCTGAAGCCGCCACCCATTTCCTTCCAGCCACAGCATTTTATCAAAAACCACTGCCTGGCTGTCCAGAAAGTTCATGGATGGGGAACCGATAAATCCGGCCACAAATTGGTTCACGGGATTTTGATACAATTCCGCCGGCGGAGCCACCTGCTGGATCATCCCCTCTTTCATGACCACGATCCTGGTTCCCAAGGTCATGGCCTCCACCTGATCATGGGTTACATAGATAATCGTGGCATCCAGCTGCTTATGGAGCTTGGCGATCTCAACCCGCATCTGGGACCGGAGTTTGGCATCCAGATTGGACAGGGGTTCATCCATCAGATAGGCCTTAGGCTTTCTCACGATCACACTTCCGATCGCCACCCTCTGCTTCTGTCCGCCTGACAGTGCCTCCGGCTTCCGGTCCAGAAGATGGCCGATCTCCAGTATATCCGCCGCCTCCCTGACCCGCCGTTGGATCTCTGCCGCCGGAGTTTTATGTACCTTCAGTCCAAAGGCCATATTCTCATACACCGTCATATGGGGATACAGGGCGTAATTTTGGAATACCATGGACAGATCCCTGTTCTTTGGCTCCACCATGTTCATCAGGCAGTTGTCGATCCACAGTTCACCGGAAGAAATTTCTTCCAGTCCCGCGATCATCCTCAGGGTAGTGGACTTTCCGCAGCCAGAGGGCCCCACAAAAATGATCAGCTCCTTATCCCTGATATCCAGATTAAAATCCTTCACCGCACTGTAACCGTTCTTATAGGTTTTACAAACATTTACCAATGATATATCAGACATTTTTGTTCCTTCCTATCTGTAATCTACCATTCAATTTTAAATGGCGCCGGTAAAATCAAAAAGGCGGATTTGGTAAAATGATGGTAAAACAAAAAAATTTTGCACCACAGACAATGAGCATGTCATCAATCTGCTGTGCAAAATCTTTTATCGTTTAATATGAATGAGAACAGGTCACTTGCCCCTTAAGGGTATGTACCATCCGTCTCCCCTACAGTCTTCCTCCGCACTTGGGACAGTATTCAAAATCCTCCTCTGTCTCATATCCGCACCGGACACATTTTTTCCATACCTTATAGGCCCCATCCTTGTAAGTACTTCTCCTGTTTCCCTCCTGGACCAGCGTCAGGTCCGACTGGGTAATATCCACCTGCCGGCCGCGGAGCAGGGCCTTGCCCACCTCCTGGTCCAGCTCATACACCGCATCACAGCAGGACATTTTAACATAAAACTTTTTATTCCACTTGAATAAGGGAATAAAGAAGAAACTGAAATACATATACGTCATGAACACCTCGTACCGTCCGTATCCGCCGCACCGGTCACAGATTACGGTCTTCACATAATTCAGGATCTTCCGTCCCTGGCTGATTCCTCCTATGAATATCATATCTGCTGATTCTCCCCTCAGACTAATCCGGACAGAGTCCGGCTATGTGCCAACTCTGTCCGTTATTTTTAAAGATATGCCTTTTTAAGAGCTTTCATCAAAATCTTTGGCTGCCTGTTATACGGTGTGACCGGGCAGATCGTTTTTTTCACATCCAGAAGACCATACACAGCAGTTCTTGCGGCACGCACAGAATATTCCTCTGTGAATACCATGTCGTCCGGAATCTCCACAAACTGGCTCACCATCGCAAAGTTGGTGGAGCCTGCCGGAATCACCTGCGGCCTGTCACTGTATTTGCGCGGCTCAAACTGGGCATCCACATATGGCATATAGCATGGGATCACATTGATAACCGTCTTCATCAGTTCCGCAATCTGATCCTCCGGAATATGCAGGTGATGGAGATATTCGTTCAGCAGCTCCTGACCTGTACAATCCTTCATTGGTTTCTTTACATAATCTCCCACTGCATCGGTATACAGACCATAACCCCAGAAAATGGTGGTGTCCATGGGCTGGTTTACAAAGTGAGGCTGTGCTGCAACCACACTGCTCATCAGCCAGCTGGAATCCTTAAATGTCATAAGGGCACCGCTGCCCGGTACATTTCCGGTAAATTCTTCAATGACCTTAAGCATGGCATCTCCCTTACAAGTAACCGTAAAGCTGAGCCAGTTGGTCTCATGAGGCTTTGTAAAAAACGGCTCCGGATTTCCCAGTCCAGGCTTCTTTGCCGCAACCTTGGCCCACAATTCACCGCTGATAGGCTTTTGCACAGGCATTGGCGCTGGTGTGTGGAAATCTCCCAGAGTAGCGCTGTCCGTCATGCACGCGTTGGTCATGATACAGATATCGTTGCTGTTCAGGGCGACCGTCTCAAACACGTAGGAATCCTTTGCAGCAGCTTCCCCGTTCTCTCCCATATCATCCGTGTTCTCCACCCTGCGCTTCAGATACAGGGTCTTTGCCGTAATGCCATGGCCATCCTCAAAATCAATATCCGTCACCTCGCAGTTCTCCACAAAGGTAACCCCTGCCTTTCTCAGGTAGGCTTCCAGCGGACGGATCACGCTGTCATACTGGTTCAGGGGTGTTCTTGTCACGCCCTCCAGCGTCTCAATACGGCTGAATTCAAAAATCATACGGTTCATGTACCTACGGAACTCATAAAGGCTGCTCCATTTCTGGAATGCAAAGGTGGTCTGCCACATATACCAGAAATTGGTTTCAAACATATGAGGGGTTTCCTTAAACCAATCCTGAATGGTCAGGTTATCCAGCTTTTTCTCATCTGTGAGAAGAAGCTTCAGCAGAGCCATGCGGTCCGCCTGGTTAAAGCCCATGGATTTTACATCCTGTATCACGCCGTCCTTATCCACCAGCCTTGCCTTTGCGCAGGTGGGATGGGCATGGTCAAAGCTCAATATCTCCTCAGTCACACTGCGTCCGGGCTGGCGCAGGGAGGGAATTGAATCAAACAGCTCCCAGAAATTCTCATACGTCTCCTCGTTGAGCATACGGCCGCCGCGGCATACAAATCCCTTTTCAGGTGTGCCGATTCCATCATTGCTGCCGCCCAGGATGTGCATCCCCTCATAGATGGTGATCTGCTTGCCGGGGAACTTGCAGTCCCTCACCAAATATGCTGCCGCTGCCATGGTTGCCAGGCCTCCGCCAACCAGATACGCCTTTCTGCTGCCGTAATCCCGGTTGTTCATCACCGCTTCCTCAATGGCTGATATCCTTGCATCTTCCTGCTCTTTTTTGTTGTCGCGCAGTTTCTTTACCGCCACCCCTGCGGCCGCCCCTGCAGCAGCCGCTGCCAGGACCTTTCCCAATTTCTTGTTCATTGGCATTTCCTTCCTTTCCGTTTATATAAATTCTCAGATATCTAAGAAAATAATTCCTTCAACGGTCTTAAAACCACACTTCAGTGTTCCCCTTTTTCCGCCTGTAGATACATGGCCCGTGCCATTTTATGCATTTCTTGTAAAATAATTGGACAACTGGGCAAACTGATCCAGATTCAGGGCTTCCCCCCTGATGGCCGGCTGCACACCCAGGCTCTCAATGGCCTTTGCGATCATTTCCCTGTCATAAGGTATCTCCGGCGAATTGTTAAGCCCGTTCTGCAGGGTTTTCCTGCGCTGGTTAAAGGAAGCCCGGACCAGCTTAAACATAAACTTGGGATCGTCCACCTGTACCGGCGGTTCCTTGTATCTGGTAAGCCGGATAACGGCAGAGCCCACATTGGGCCTTGGTATGAAGCAGTTGGGCGGTACATTGGCCACAATATAGGGTTCGGCATAATACTGGACAGCCAGGGACAATGCCCCATAATCCTTGGACCCCGGCCCCACCTGCATCCTGTCCGCCACTTCCTTCTGGACCATGACCGTTATATTGTCAATGGGCACATCACTCTCAAACAGCCCCATGATGATCGGAGTGGTGATGTAGTAAGGAAGGTTGGCCACCACCTTAACGGGACGTCCTTCATTATATTCATTCACCAGGCCTCCCACATCCACCTTTAAAATATCGTCATTGATCACGGTGATATTCGTATATCCCTTTAATGTTTCATCCAGAATAGGCAGGAGATTGGAGTCGATCTCCACCGCCACCACACGCCTTGCATGCTCAGCCAGGTACTGGGTCATGGTGCCGATCCCAGGCCCGATCTCCAGCACACAGTCCTGCTCTGTAATTCCTGCCGCACTTATGATCTTGTCCAATACGTGGGTGTCTATGAGAAAATTCTGGCCAAACCGTTTCTGAAACGCAAATTGGTATTTTTGTATGATCTCTATGGTATGTTTCGGATTACCCAAATCTGCCATGTAATAAATTCCTTTCCCGGCCAAGCACTGCGTACACTGCATCCATTCCGTCCATCCTCATGCAAGACCCTCTTTTAAGATTACTTTATTCCCGGACAAAAGTCAACATGTCCGCCAAATATCAATGGTTCTCTTCGGCTTTAACAGGTGTTATGGGATATGCCCTATAGTCCGGGTGACTGTTCCACTCCGCAATTGACAGGACCTCAAAGTCCTCAATGAGCTTTGCCTTTCTCCCCTGCTGCAGCCGGAAGGGCAGTTTCTCCGCAATACAGTTGCGCAGCAGCTTTCTGTCCGTTGCCCCTGCATGTGGATATTCCACTATGTAAATATATTTTACAGGCTTGTCCTTTTTCTCCATGGCCAGGTAATGCAGGCTTTCATAGAATTTGCGCGCCACGCCTATTGTCCTTTTTTCCTCAAAGGGTTTAAATGCCTGGGGATTTACCGCTCCCGGGATGTCCGCATTTTTGTATTCCACCAGCAGTATGTATTCCGGTGTCTCTATCACAAAATCCGCATCCTTTAAAAATACCCCGGCAGTGTGGTACAGGTTGTATATCTGGTCCGTGGACCACACGGCCGCTGAACAGTCGATCTGGTAGACACCGTTTTCTTCCTTATAAACAGCCTTTTCCAAGGAATTACCCCCTTATGGTCTGTTCAAATACTTCATCCAGTAATTGATTGTAGGCGTCTCCAATGGAATTTTTCTCCAGATCCCTGAACAAAGGCTTACTTTCCGCCTCCACCAGGTGGCTGCCGTTATAGTACAGGGAGTGGAACCCCAGGGAATCCGCGCCCCTGGATTTTAATTCCAGGTACTTTGCCAGCACATAGTCATGGGTTGCCAGCACGATCTGAACACCTGACTCCTGCAATGCATAGAGCATATCCACCAGCTGGGGGATATACTTGGGATTAATATTGGCCTCCGGCTCATCCCAGAAAAGAAGTGACCCTCTGGCCAGCAATCCTGTTTCGATCAGCCGCCACAGCACGGACAGTTTTTTGAAACCTTCCGCTTCACTTTGAAAGCCGGTTTTATAACCATTGTGCATGATAAAATATCGGTCCTTTTCAAATACCACCCTTCCCCCAATGATCTGTTGGATACAATCCAGGGTTTCCCGGGCAGAGGGCGTAAGCTCCCGCAGTTGGGACATGCCTGATTTAAACAATATATCTACCAGCGTCTTATCAAAGGGCACATGCCTCTCCACATAATCTTTTTCAATCCCCGCATGGGTCAGCATTTCTTTGGCAGGAATGAACGCGGTTTTTACTTCTTCCCTCGTCCTCTTTCCTTTAATCTGCAGCGAGACCTCCATCTGTCCAAGGGGCGGTTCCAGCTGCTCCTCTTTTGGAATATTGTCTTTAAAAGCAGCCTGGTAGGCAAAGAACTTCTCATTTACACCCAGGGTGATTTTTAATGGTTCCCCCAGCCGGTTGAACATAACATCAAACCGGTCCGCGCAAAAGCATTGGGACAATGTTTCAAAAAATAGCAGTTTTGCGTTACGCGACAATGTATTGCTCTCATAAAAAGCGTACAAAACCTTAAGGAGATGGGTCTTTCCTGTGCCGTTTTCCCCGATCAGCACATTAATCCCCCGGCAAAACTTCAAATCCAGTTTCCTAAATACAGTAAAATTTTCCAAATGTAATTGTTCAAGGGCCATTGCCGCCGCTCCTTCCATATCAAGCCATACTTTGGTCTCACTCTATCCTATTCCTGCCCTCTTGCCTGATATCCATAAATCCCTGCGTGTACTGTGAGGCCAGATCCGCCATCCGTTCCAGTCCCGGATCCGGCCTATAGCCTTCCTGCTTTTCATATGCAGAGAGGATCCTAAGCCCATGGTCTAACCGTTCCCTCTGTTCTTCAAAGAACCGCCGGATCGTGTCCGCCAGCTGGGGACAGCCCCTGAACCGCGACTTGACCGTTATATATTCCAGGTAATCCTGCCTGGTAACATAGGATAACAGATCATCCTCTTTTGCCGTAAGCGTACAGCCGTTAAAGACCAACTCAATATCCTGCTGTTCAAACAGGGCAAGGACCGTCCCTGCCGTATCGGCCTTCCTCCAGCCGTAGGGAATCCCTGAGAACTGCCTGACCAGGCTTTCCATGGTAACCGGAATATTGGCAAGGCAGCTGAGGTTGATGGCTTTCAGCATCTCCTCCCTGGCAGGTTCATTGAAACGGGAGCTAACCGGTTCCGTTTGGTCAAAAGGCGGGATAATACAGTTAAGCTTGGTGTATAAGCTTTCCACCAGTATCCTTACCGCGTCACTGATCCGGCAAACCGGCTCCTTTTCCTTCCCATCCATCATGTTCCCATTCACATATATATCTGCCTCTCTCACCATGTCCGCCAGCAGTCCATGACAGTGCCCTGCCCCTTCCCCTATACCTAACGCTCCTGTATCTGCGTCCGCTGTCCCGGATCCGCGGTATGATCCTTCATCTAATTCAGCCAGACGAAGCATATATGCTTTTAGCCTGATCCATTGCTCCATCCTCCTTATAAGCTTCATACGGGCCGGAAGCACAATGACCACGCTTTGCTCTTTAACGGACCGTGCCTTGACCTGGTCTTCAGTCCCAGGCATCCTGTCATGGGTCGATAGCATCACACGGATCCCTATCTCGCCTTTCTGCATTCCCCACGGCTGATCATTTATTGCAATGCGCAAGGTAAAGTCCCGGTAATCCTTATATCGGTATGTCTTATTCCCGTTAAACAGGAGGGAAACAAACTCTTCTACTATTCTGTCCCGCATCCCAGGATCATAACCCTTCCTGATTTCAATCGGCTGATCCCGCCTGCTGTCCTCTATGACCAGGAACATATACTGCTGCCCAATGCTGGCGATCAGGTCCCGCGCTTCCAGGCGGGCCAGGGAATCCACGGTCCTCTGTTCCGCTTCAGCCCTGTCCTCACCGATATCCTTTACCATGATGGTGGTGATATTCTCCACATTAGCCGGAAGTGCGGCGGATACATACCGGATCAGTACAAGGGCCTTCCAGACCTCCAGATCAAAGGGCTCCAGACCCCCATCACGGCCCGCGGCCATATCCGCAGCCTTTGCCGCCGTCCCCCGGATATCAGCGTTTAAAAAGGGCTCTACATCCTGGTAAAAAGCGGAAAAAGGAACCAGCGCACCACATTGGGATTCCTGATAGCGGACCGCCGCCGCCTGAAAGGCGTGCAGCAGAGAGCGCACCTGGCCGGAGGGAGTTTCTATGGCTGTCCCATCCCCTGAGGCATTCTGACCGCCTATGGCTGCCCCCTTGATGGGAATCCTCCGAAACATGGTCTGAAGCACGGACCGGAGCAGGCTGAACTGGTAGGGAACAAACGGATATGTCTCTGTAAACTCCTCCTCCCCCCCATACAGCTGTTGTCTCAAAACATCAGAGGAGAGCCGGAACAACTCCTTAAAGTCAGAAGACCTTTCAGCATACAGATGCTTTAATTCCCCTGCCGCCGCATCTGTCTTGGCCAGGAGCCGTTTCCTGACGATCTCCTCCCCATCCTCGGATGACAACAGGATACGGGTCCTAAAACGTGATGCGGTTTTCAAAGCGTCACTGTATTCCGTCCGTCCCCCGCTGCCCGGCAGCGCAGGTGCATCCACATCCTGCTTTCCTGCCGCTACGACCCAGGCCTGCCCACTGCACAACTCCCCCAGCCTTTCCGTTATGGCCTGCAGGGATAACAGGCAGCTGACGTCATTTTGGGCGGCATCTACGCCGTCATATAAAAAAACAATGACCTGTTTTTTCCGGCCGGCAGCGCTTCTTTCTTCAATATATTCCTGCACCATATGCACAAGATCATCAATGCCTGGCGGATCATTCCTTTCAGCATTTTGATACCAGCCTTTTGCCGCTTCAGGGCTCATCTGTGTTGTATCCGCCAGGGCTTTTACAATATTTTCTTCTTCAAAATAAAAATCTTCCCGCGCCTCTTTCCAGTCACTTCCGGATAACTCCCTGAAGCGGCGGCAAAAGTTCCCGTACACACCATCTCTGGTCATCTGACGCTCCAGATCCGCAATCCAGGGCATATTCTCACAAAATCCCTGAAAATGATCAAATGCCCTCCTAAAGTCCCTGACAACCCTGTCACCACCGGCTGCAGGCCGTCCGCCATCCTCATCCATGTGAAAGAGCAGGGTGTCGGCCTGGATCTCCGCTGCGGCCCGCATATTGGCTATGGTATGCCTGTCCTCTATTTCCCGGCTTAGGATATCCACCGCGCGCCTGCCCTTATATTCCCTGCCGGACAGCAGACAGGATAATACCTTTAAAAACAGTGATTTACCGCTGCCAAAGGGACCGCCGACCCACACGCCCGTATGATCCAGTCCCTCCTTTATCCCTGTGCAATAATTTTCAAAAAACACGTCAAAATGCCGGTTCAATTCCCGGGTCACAACATACTCCTCCAACTCCTGCGCCATGATATCCGCAGAATCCTGTGTGACCTTTATAATTCCCTGAACCGGCCTTTGTATTTTCTTTTGAAACATTTGACTAATTTTCATTTTCCTGCACTCCTATCCTTCAATCAGCTCCATACCTTGTGGCCATAAACCCCGGCAGTATATCCGGATAAGCAAATCTATCCCTTCTTTTGCATCGATCCTTTGAGTGGAATACAAATATTTTAACAAAAATGCAGGAAGTATTCAACGCTTTAAATGGGAAACAGAATATTTCCCCAAACAATCGTAACGATTCAGACATCCGATGTGGGTATTGGGCTGATCCTATACAGACGCAGTGCATTCTCCCAGGCCGTCTTCATGACCGTATCCCTGTCCACCCCCTTGATCCCGCTGATGGCGTCCACTACATAAGTCAGGTTAAGGGAGGAATTGCGCTTGCCCCGGTTGGGCACAGGGGCAAGGTAGGGACAGTCTGTCTCCAGCACAAGGGATTTAAGGGGAGCATACTCCACCACTTCCTTTAACTTCTTTGCATTGTTAAATGTGACAACGCCTCCGATCCCCAGAAAAAATCCCATGTTCAGATACTCCCTGGCAATCTCCTTTCCATAGGAAAAACAGTGGATCACACCGCCCATATCCCCTGCTTTCTCTGCCTTCATCATATCCAGGGTATCCTTTGCGGCATCCCTGCTGTGTATGATTACAGGAAGCTTTGTCCTTCTCGCCAGATCCAGCTGGCGGACAAACCATTTCTTCTGTATGGAATGGTCAGGTTCCTCCCAGTAATAATCCAGACCGATCTCTCCCACTGCCTTTACCTTCTCATGGGCACAGCAGGATTCGATCCACCGGATCTTCTCCTCGTCAAGTTCCGCCGTCTCACTGGGATGAATCCCCTGGGCCGCATACATCCAGTCATATGTTTCTGCCAGCTTCAGGGTGGTCACACAGCTGTCAAGGCTGGCCGCCACATTCATCACAGAAGTGATGCCGGCGTCCTTAAGGCTACCCAGCAGTTCCTCACGGTCAGTATCAAACGCCTCATCATCATAATGGGCATGTGTATCAAAAATCATTGGACTCAAACTCCTTTTTGCAATCCATGGGCCAACCCGTAAAGCACCAGAAGGTGGACGGGATAAAACACATAGAAAAGATATTTTAACTGAAACGCTCCCCGCCTGCCATTATACAACACAATGGGCACATATGCCAGGGCGGATACACAGTAATAGCTCACACTCTCCGCGGCGCATAAGACCACCCCCACCGCCAGCTGGGCAATGTCGTTGTGGCGGAACCAGTACATGGACGCGATCAAAAGCACTCCGATCACATTGTAATCCGTCTGCAGGATCCAGGAAAGGGCGCATCCCCCGGCCAGGGCAGCCAGCTGAATGCCCAGCTTCCTGGTATATTCCATTACAAATATAACCATAATTCCGATCAAAAGGGTAAACAGCATGTTCTGATAGTAGGGGTAGAAGACCCTGCCATAGATAGCCAGGTCAAATGGGACCTCTGAGATGAGGGCGCAGATCAGCATACGCAGCGCATACCTTCCCCTGTCCCTGGTGCGGACAAATTCTTCCGCCACCAGAAATGCAAAAATAGGAAACGCCAGACGGCCCAGATATCGGCAGACCTGTCCCGCGATCATCCATATATGCCCGGAAGGGGTCGCTATCACTGCCTGATACACGGCTCTGTCCGCAGCGTGGAGAATCCCTCCCTGGATGACCACAGCTCCCATATTATCAATCAGAATCGCCACAATGCCAAGCACCTTCAGCTGGTTTCCCGTAAGGCCCGGGCGCCGGCTTCCATATGAACTCAGACTGCCTGTTCTCGTATTCATCTCTATTCCTCGTCTAAATAGCGGGCCAATCATGCCCCTGGTCTTTGGTGTCTTATTATCATACTCCAAAATGGTAAAAAATGCAAGTTTCTCCCACTTTTGGTCTATTTTTCCATCAAAAGCGCCCCTTATCTCCCATTTATTACCTATTTTCGTGTGATTTACAGCCATTTTCCAAAGCAAAGTGGGTGAGTACGCCACAACACGCCTTTTTCCCGCTCACAAGAACACAACATGTCCCCGTATAAAAAAATGGAGCGGGACATCCATCTGTCCCACTCCTGTATCAGATTCCCTTAGCAGATCTCAGCGCCTGCGGGCATATCCTTTTCCGGTTTCATAAGAGCCAGGCCGCCGTCCGCATCCGCAGCGCACAAAAGCATCCCCTCGGACAGCATACCCGCCAGCTTGGCCGGCTTTAAGTTGGTGACCACCATAACCTTCTTGCCCACCATCTCCTCCGGTGAATAACAAGCCTTAATACCGCTGATGATCTGGCGTGTCTGGCTTCCGATCTTCACCTGGGAGCAAAGCAGCTTCTTGGATTTGGGAACCGCCTCACACCGGATGATCTCACCCACCTGGAACTGGAGCTTTGCAAAATCTTCATAGGTTATCTCCGGCTTTGCCTCAACATCTATTACGTTCTCCTTTGCGTCACCTGACTCCCGGGTATCTCCCCGGTCATCTGCTCCCTTGGTATGGGCTCCCTCCGCAGCCTGATCCGCTGCATGCATGGCTTCTACCTTTTCCATCACTTCCTTCATGTCCATACGGGCAAAGAGGATCTCCGGCTTATCCGTCACCTTGCCGCCTGACGGATACAGGCCAAATGTATCCATCTGAGCCAGCTCCCTCTTTCCTGTGTTAAGCTGCGCCAGGATCTTACCGGAAGTCTCAGGCATAAAGGAGTACAGCAGGGATGCTCCAATGGTGATGGATTCTGTCAGGTTATAAAGCACGGTGGACAGTCTGTCCTTTTGCGCCTCATCCTTGGCCAGGGTCCATGGCGTTGTCTCATCAATATACTTGTTGCATCTTCTGAAAATGTTGAAGATCTCCGTCATGGCATCGGCCACTCGCAGCTGTTCCATCTTGGCATCCGCTTTTTTCACCTCTTCCAGAACAACACTCTTAAGATCCTCATCCACCGGCTCTGCAGCGCCCCTATCAGCGATCACGCCGTCAAAATACTTGTTGCTCATGGAAATGGTGCGGTTCACCAGATTGCCCAGGATATTGGCCAGGTCGGAGTTCATACGCTCCACCATCAGCTCCCATGAGATGACGCCGTCATTGTCAAAAGGCATCTCATGAAGCACAAAGTAACGCACCGCATCCACGCCAAAGAAATCCACCAGGGTATCTGCATACAGTACATTTCCCTTGGACTTGCTCATCTTGCCGTCTCCCTGAAGCAGCCACGGATGGCCGAACACCTGCTTTGGAAGGGGCACATTCAGGGCCATCAGGAAAATGGGCCAGTAAATGGTATGGAAGCGGATAATGTCCTTTCCGATCAGGTGCAGGTCGGCGGGCCAAAGCTTTCCAAACTGGTCCGTGCTGTTTCCATCACAGTCATAACCGATCCCGGTGATATAGTTGGTAAGCGCGTCCAGCCATACATAGGTCACATGCTTGGGATCAAAGCTGACAGGAATCCCCCAGCTGAACGTTGTCCTGGAAACACACAGGTCCTGGAGTCCGGGAAGCAGGAAATTGTTCATCATCTCGTTCTTCCTGGACACCGGCTGGATAAATTCCGGATGCTCATTGATATACTCGATCAGCCGGGGAGCATACTTGCTCATACGGAAAAAATATGCCTCCTCCTTGGCCGGCTTGACCTCCCGCCCGCAGTCGGGGCACTTGCCGTCCACCAGCTGGGACTCTGTGAAAAATGACTCGCAGGGAGTGCAGTAAAGACCTTCATAATAGCCCTTGTAGATATCCCCCTGGTCATAAAGCTTCTTAAAGATCTTCTGGACCTGGGCCTCGTGGTCCTCATCCGTGGTGCGGATGAATTTGTCATAGGAGGTATTCATCAGATCCCATATCCTCCGGATCTCAGCGGCTGCCTTGTCCACGAATTCCTTAGGCGTAACACCGGCCGCCTCTGCCTTTTCCTCTATCTTTTGCCCGTGTTCGTCCGTTCCTGTCTGGAAAAACACGTCATAACCCTGTTCCCTTTTATACCTGGCAATGCTGTCAGCCAGAATGATCTCATAGGTATTGCCAATGTGCGGTTTTCCCGATGCATATGCAATGGCTGTTGTGATATAATATGGTTTTTTACAATCCTGACACATAATTCATTTCCCTCTTCTTCTGCCCGGCTGGCGCCGTTTTAATAGTTTTAAGGTAACAGTTCAGGACGGCGGGAAAATGGGTGCAAAAGCGGGCGTTAAGCTTGCTTATAAGTCCGTTTTTGCACCCATTTTCACATCGGATGGACATCCGATGCTTCTTAACCGGCTTTTCCGGTCAAGAAGATGAGCCGTCCTGAACAGTTACGTTTTAAGTATAAGCGTTCCACCCATATTCGTCAAGACATGACCCCGGTTTTTCCCCCTGACAGGGGGCATTCTTTCACACATAAGTTGTAATTTCCCTACATATACTATATAATGATTCGAGTGCAGGCAAAAAACAACAACTTATACCCCATTGGAGGAATGACAGTATAATGAAACAGCGTAAAACCATATATTTACAACTAATCATGTCCCTGATCCTGGTCATCTCCCTGGTGACAGGATGCGTTGCCCCGGGACAGAGTGCGGACAAGGAAACGAACGCGCAGACAGAGGCCGGACTTGAAAGCTCCGCCTCCTATGAAAAATATGAGAAGGCCCACCTGGATGCCCAGGAGCACTTTGACCAGATGATGAACGACCTGTTCCTGGACGAAGTAGACAACTCCCTGATCACCCTTCACTATACCCTGGCCAATCCGGCCGCCTTCGGCATCACTGATTACGATAAAACCCTGGGGACCGTTACCCTGGAGGAAAGCAAACAGGCTCTCGCCGATGCCAAATCCCTGAAAGTACAACTAAATGATATTGACAGCCGTCATCTGCGTGAGGACCAGCTCCTTACATATACCATCCTGTCCTCCTATCTGAACACCATGTTAAGCAGCGAGGGATTGGAGCTTTATGACCAGCCTCTGTCCTCTTCCCTGGGAATCCAGGCCCAGCTGCCCATATTGCTGTCAGAGTATGTGTTCTACACCAAACAGGATGTGGAGGATTACCTTTCACTGCTCTCCTCCATTGACACTTATTATGAAAGCATCATAGAATTTGAAAAGCAGAAAACAGAAGCCGGGCTTGGCCTTTGCGACACTGCCATTGACAGGATCATCGAGTCCTGCAACGCCTATCTACTGGACGCTGACCACAGCTTTATGGCAGAAACATTTGCCCAGAGGCTGGATCAGGTGGAGGGATTGACCGATACGGAAAAAGAGGACTACAGCGCAAGAAACCGCGCTGCCATCAATGAACATTTTGTGCCTGCTTACCAGAAGCTCATAGATGGTCTGACACCCTTAAAAGGCACCGGGACCAATGACAAGGGGCTGTATTATTTCCCTGAGGGGCAAAAATATTACCAGTACCTGGTAAACGCCTACACCGGTACCTCTTATCAGGATATACCGGAACTTAAAAAGGCCATCAGCGACCAGATGATGAATGATCTCACTGCCATGGATGAGCTGCTCACTGAGAATCCCACCCTGGCAAAAAAGATGTATTCCTATTCCTTCAGCCTGACGGACCCTAATGAAATACTGGAAAACCTGCGCACCCAGTGCATCAAGGATTTCCCGGCCATTGAAGACTATGTGTGCAATATAAAAAATGTACCCTCTGCCCTGGAAGCCACCTTAAGCCCAGCATTTTACCTCACCGTTCCCATCGACCGGCCCCAGGACAATTCCATCTACATCAACAACGGCAGCACCAACACGGCCAGAAACCTGTACTCCACCCTGGCTCACGAGGGATATCCGGGGCACATGTACCAGACCCTGTATTTTAACAGGAATAACAGCTGCAACCTGAGAAAACTCCTGAGTTTCAGCAGCTACTCCGAGGGCTGGGCCACCTATGTGGAATATTACTCCTACACCCTGGACAATGGGCTGGATCCTGACCTGGGCGAGCTTCTCATGCACAATGCAGCATTTACCCTGTCCCTTTATGCCATCCTGGATCTTAATATCCACTATGAGGGCTGGGACATCAAGCAGGTACAGGATTACCTGAATCATTATTTCCGGATCAGCGATCCCTCGGTCATCACCACCATATACTACGATATTGCGGAAAACCCCGCCAACTATCTGGAGTATTATGTGGGATACCTGGAGATCCTTAACATGCAGAGCGAGGCGAAAAAGACCCTGGGCAGCCGTTACACCAACATGGAGTTCAACCGTTTTCTTCTGGACATCGGACCGGCTCCCTTCAGTGTGATCAAACCTTACTTTAATGAGTGGCTGATAGAGGAAAATAAATAAGGGAAGGAATATTCCTGTGGGGAATGCTTTCTGCAAAGAATGCTTTCCTACAGATAGGCTCTCAGGAACTCCTTTACAAGACCCATCACCTCCGGCGTCCAGGTCCGGTTTCCGTGGCCTCCGCCTTTTACCTTATAGAATTCAACGGAATGCCCATTGTCTTTTAACAGATTATAGAATTTTACACTCTGCGTAAAATGCACCTTTGCATCCTCATCTCCGTGGACCAGGAGGAAGGGGGGAATTACCTTATCTCTGGTGATATAACCGGCCAGATTGGCCCGTTTCACCTCCTCCTGGTGTTCACTGATGGGGCCGCCGAATAATTTTTCAATGGGGTCCCCCTCAAAGTATTGGATCAGCTCCGGCGTCATGGTTTCGCACATACTCTCAAATTCAAACACACCATAGAAATCCACACAGCATTTCACATTGGAATGCTGTTCTTTGTATTCCGGAGTGTCAAACTCTTCCACCCCATCAGAAAGCGCGGCCAATGCCACTGTGTGCCCGCCTGAGGAATCCCCCCAAAGGGCGATCCGGTCCGGATCGATCTGATACTCCCCGGCATGGGCCCTCAGATAGCGGATCGCGGCTTTCAAATCCTGTACCTGCGCAGGGAACACCCCTCCCTCATCGCTGTAGCGGTACTCCACGGACGCCACCACATATCCCTCATGGACAAACTGGGCCAACTGGGGAATGGGCTTAAAATACTCCTGTTTTCTGAATCCCGATCCCTGGACGTAAACGATCAGCGGGTATCTCCTGTCAGGTTCATGGGATATCAGCTTCATGAGCTGAAGATGGAGAGGCCTGTTGCGCACCACATACACAATATTGGGGATCAGAGTGGCCCGGAAGCTGTCTGTCCTGTCCCCGTAGATCACCTTCATCCCCTCTGCTGATACAGGAGAAAAATTTTCCCGATCCATATTATAAGTAATCTGCTTTGAAATCATGTTTGTCATCCTTTTCTAGTTTTCTTTTTTGCTGCTTTCTCTGACCATGGATATAAGGGGCATCAATACGCTGACCAGGGCGATCAGCAGGAAGACACAGGAAACCGGCCTTGTAAAGAATACAAAGGGATTGCCCTGCGCCATCATCATGGAACGGCGCAGGTTGGTTTCCAGCTCACTTCCCAGTATGAATGCAAGCATCATGGGCCCCATGGGCAATCCTCCCATCTGCATCAGCAGGGCAAACAGAGCGCATGCCAGCATCAGTCCGCAGTTAAACAGGGTATTGGTATCGCTGAACGCACCCACAAAACATATGATGCCGATGGTGCCAAACAGATAGTGGTATGGAATGGTGAGAAGCCTTGGGAACAGACGCATTCCAAACAGCTGCAGTATAAGAGTAAGGATCGCTGCCAGAAGCACGGCCCCAAAGATAACATATACCAGCTCCGGCTCCTTGGTCATGAGAAGAGGTCCGGGTTCGATCCCGTGTATCATCAGCCCGCTGAGCATGATCGCCGTCACAGTGTCCCCGGGAATGCCCAGGGCGATCAGCGGAATGATGGCGCCTCCGATGGCGGCATTGTTGGAAACCTCAGATGCAAATACACCGTCCACACAGCCCGTTCCAAACTTCTCCGGATGTTTGGATGCGCTTTTAGCCTGGGAATAGGCGATCATATTGGAAATGCCGGCTCCCATTCCCGGAAGGAACCCGATCCACAGGCCAATGAGAAATGACCTGACAATATTGACCACATTGTCCCTCAGCTCCTTAAGGGTGACACCGATTCCCCGGATATTGGCTTTTTCAATGGTGGGCAGGTTCTGCTGATCCGTGGCGTAATTAAGGATAACCTGGTATACGGCAAATGTTCCCAGCATCAGGGCCACCATATTAATACCGCCGCTGATACTGTTTACCCCAAAGGTAAATCGGGCCGTGGCGTCAAAGGGCGCATACCCCACCGCTGAGAGTAACAGCCCGATAAAAGCAGCGGCCAGCCCCTTGAACATATTCCCCTTGGAAAGGGAGATGACCAGAGTAATGGCCATGGTACAGAGGCCGAAATATTCCCACGGCCCCAGATTTACGGCTGCCTTTGCAATCAGGGGACAGAAAAACACAGCTATGATGGTGCTGAGAAATGTTCCCAGAAAGGATCCCAGTATCCCGGCTCCCAGGGCTTTTGTAGTCTGTCCTTTCTGGCTTAGGGGATAGGCGTCAAAACAGGTGGCAATGGACGAGGGCGTGCCCGGTATGCCCACCAGGGTGGCGGCAATAAATCCCCCCGACATGCCGCCCACATAGATACTCATAAGGGTGGTGATGCCCAGCTTTGCGGTCATCTTAAAGGTGACCGGCAAAAGCAGTGTGATGGCCATATTGGAGGTAAGGCCCGGCACAGCACCGAATACAATTCCCAGTACAACGCTTCCCAGCATAACGGCAAAGCTGGTTGGCTCCAAGAGCGTGTGCAGGGTAAGTGAAAAATACTCCATAACGAACCTCCATAAACGATGATTGATTGCTGCCCACCGCCTAAAAAGGCGGGAGCCCCAAAGGGAAGGAGAGCCGTATCTTCAGACACGCTCTATGGAAGAACAATGGACAGCAGCTTAACAAACACCAGATACAGCACTCCTGTAAGTATCAGGGAATAGGCAGCTGCCACTGCCAGATTGATCTTCTTTTTCTGCTTTAATATATAAATCAGCGCAAATGCAGCCAGCGGGGTGGACACAAGGAACCCCAGGTACTTAAGCCCCAGAAGATAGCATATAAGCACCAGGAACAGGAACCCGAATTTTCCCCACTGTCCCCTGTCCAGGGTGAGCATTTTTTTATCCGGCACTTTGGAGAAAAGGATTCCCGCCCCGCACACCATCATTCCAAATGCAGCTATGTACAAGAATAGTTTTGGCCCCGGATCCCCCACCGACAGCCGCATCTTCACCTTCATCAGCTTTGTGCCCACTGCGGCCAGGCCGCCGGCCGCCGCCAGGACAGCTCCTGCTATCCGGTCCTTTTTCATCTGATTGTTCATCTATACACCGCCTGTCCCATTTATCTTTTCTGTTATTCAAAACCCAACAGCTTTGCGTTTTCAGCCATCTTAGCGTCAAATTCCCTGATATAGGCCGCGGAGCCCTCCACATCCAGGGCTTCCATGGTATTTTTCATGGCCGCAAACTGGTCCACCACTTCCTTGTCCATCATCGCATCCTGGAACGCTGTGTTGATCTCTTCTACAAGCTCCGGATCCATACCGGCCGGTCCCAGCAAAAGGGTATCGAATCCAAACATGGTGCTGGCAAGTCCCTCCTCTGTGACACTGGGGATATCCGGATAAAGAGGATCCCGCTCCCCCGTGCCGGTGACACAGCCCAGGACCTTGATCTCATTGGTTTCCAGATACTGTTCCGCAGCGCTCGTGGACACGAACGTAAAATCCACATTGCCTCCCAGAAGGGAAATAAGCCTTTCCGCATTTCCTCCCGCATCCACCATGGCCAGGGAAGCGCCCATATCTGTCTCCATCATTCCGCCCAGCATATGAAGTGCCTGTCCGCTGGTCATGCCGTATGTTATCTTGCCGGGATTTGCCTTGACGTCATCGATGATATCCTGTACGGACTGGTATTTTGAATCTGCCTTGACAGTAAGCCACATGCTTCCCGTGCTTGTATCCACTGCAAGGGGCGTGAAATTCTCCGGCAGGGTCTTGTCATATACACCGGTGTGGCTCTGCACTACCATGGAATTAAGGAAATATAAAAGCGTACTGCCGTCCTTTTGGGCATTCCTCACCGTTTCATACGCTACCACTCCATTGCCGTCAGTCTGGTTCACAACAACAAAACTTTTACCCAGTTTCTTCTCAAGGACCGGAGTGATAAAGCGGATATATAAGTCCGCCTGATTTCCCGCCTTGGTGGGGACATAGATGGTCACTGTATCCGCATCCCAGGATTCCTGTCCACTGCCCGCCTGGCCGCTGCCCGTTTCCCCGCTGCCTGCTTCTGTTTTGCCTGCTCCATCCGCTTCCTTAGCTGAAGCTGATCCGCCCACCCCGCTGCCGTCCTGGGCCACGCTGCTCTTGGCCGTACCGCTGCCGCCGTCCGCCCCCGCTGCGCTGCATCCGCTGAGAATACCCGCAGACAGTCCCGCTGCCATTAACAAGTACATCCATTGTTTTTTCATAAATCCCTTCTCCTTTTGTCATTTTTATCTATAAAATATTGTTTTTTGTTTATGTATTCAGTATAATAGCTGTGTATTCGTTTGGAAAGTATATTAAATTTAGATTTACTGTGAATTTAATTTACACCAATAGGGAGGGGGATCTATGGATTTCAAGCAGCTTCATTATATAACTGCCATTGCAGAATCACAAAATATTACCCGTGCGGCGGAAAACCTGTTTATATCCCGCTCCGCGCTGAATTACAGCCTTTTAAACCTGGAACAGGAAATAGGGCTGCCCCTGTTCAAGCGCATCAACAACACTATGATCCCCACGGCTGCCGGAAAAGTGTTTCTGGATCACGCGTATCAGATCCTGCAGATTTCCAAAGACTGCCGCAAGAATCTGGAGGACATGGTGGACTGCGCCCGGGGCACTCTGAGCCTGGGCATTACGCCCGGATACGGCCAGGCCCTGTTTTCCGTGGTATTCCCGGAATTCTACAAAGCGTATCCCAAATATGACCTGGATCTGGTGGAGGGAAATGTAAAAGATCTGTATTCTTATCTTCTGAGCGGCCGCATAGACTTTGCCTGGAGCGGATTCCACTGTGAAGAGGCCGGGCTTGAACATACCATATTCCATAAAAGCGAAGTGCTTCTGGCAGTACCTGAAGCCAAATGCAGACACCGGTCCTCCGGCCATTATATACAGACAGAACCTGCAGACCTTTCCCTTTACAGAGAAGAACGCTTTGTACTGATGAAAAGCAGCAGCCTGATCCGTGACATTGCCAACCTGTATTTTGAACGGGCGGGTTTCACCCCGCACATCCTGTTTGAATGCAGCAAGATCGACATGACCCATGCCATTGCCCAGGAGGGGATCGCCCTCACCTTTGTTCCCCAGAATCTATGCCTTCCCCATCGTGGGGTGGTGTATTATCCCGTTGAGCCAAGGGAGTCCTTTGGCATTGCCATCTCTTTTCGCAAGGGAACGTACCTGACCACTGCGGAGCAGTATTTTATCGATCTTTTGCGCAGGCATTATATCCCCATTATGATTCCGCCCATATCACCGGACTGAGACGGTCCGCCTGCGGACGGATATAGTCTGTTTGCGGGCGTATACGGCCTGCCTGCGGACGGACAAGGGCAGCGTATCCACTTTGGATCTATGGTTTCTTTAATTTTCCCATCACGGAAACGCTTCCCATCGTCCCTGTAAACAGCCCCAGAAGAACGGAAGCCCTTGCCAGCCCGGGGAATACTTCCCCCTCGGTCAGAAGCCCCATGTCTTTGGCATACAGCCCCAGTTCCAGCACGTTAAGTTCACCAAACCAGCGGTAGGAAACCAACAGCAGCCCCAAGGGGATACATACTCCTACCACTGCCATAGCAATGCCCTCCACCACAAATGGGATCTTTACAAAGCCTTCCCTGGCCCCCATCAGGCGCATGACTTTTGTCTTTTCTTTCTGGGCCTCAATCCCCACAGCCAGTGTATTATGGATCAACAGCACCGAGATCACCACCAGAACAGCCCCGCTTCCCCGGATCAATTGTGCGGAAGCGGCCCGCATCCGCTGCAAAGCCATGATGGTGTCCGCGGAGTAAGTCACTTTCCGCACCCCCTCCAATCCCATGGCAAACCGGACAAATTCCTCCTGATTTCCCATCCCGTCAATATATACCTGATAATTTCCGCTGGCTTTCAGGGGATTATCCTCCTCAAAGATACCGTCCAGCGCTTCCCCGCTTCCATAATAATCTTCCTTAAATCCGCTCCACGCCTCCTCTGCAGACACATACACGGTCCTCAGCACCTCAGGCCTGCCCTGGATCATCCCTCCCGCCTCCTCTACTTTCTGGGGGGCGATCCCCTCATCAAAGAAAACCGAAACATACACATCCTGCTCCGTCTGCCTGACCACACTGTCCACATTTGCCACTGCCAGGTAAAAGATTCCAAACAGGAAAATACAGGCCGACATGGTGATGACCGATGCAGCCGTGTATACTCTGTGATACCACAGGTTTTTTATCCCCAATTTGAACAGATACAAAAAAGTCCTAGCGCGCATATGCCAATCCCTCCCTTGCAAGATCCCGGGCTATCCTGCCGCAACTCAGCACGATCTGGCGTTTGTGCATGTGCTTTACCAGCTCCTGGTTGTGGGTCACTGCCAGCACCGTGGTCCCCTGTCTGTTCACCTTTTCCAAAAGCCGCATGATCTCCTCCGCATTCTTCTGATCCAGATTACCTGTGGGCTCGTCCGCCAGCAAAAGTACGGGCTGATTCACCACCGCCCTTGCAAGAGCGGTCCTTTGCTGCTCGCCGCCGGACAGCTGTCCGGGATAACAGCCTGCTTTATCCTCCAGCCCCACCTGTCTCAGCACTTCCCTTACCCTGGATCTCATTTTCTTTTTCTCCGCTTCTATGACACGCTGGGCAAATGCCACATTCTCATACACGGTAAAATCCTGAAAAAGGCGGAAATCCTGGAACACCATTCCTATGTACCGGCGGTACTGATAGACCTGGCGCTCCCTCAGACTCCCCAGTTCAATGCCATTGACCCATATATCCCCCTTATCAGGTCTGGCGTCCCTTAAGACCAGCTCCAGAAGGGTGGTCTTACCCGCCCCGCTGTTGCCTGATAGGAACACAAACTCGCCTTTATCGATCTGAAGGCTCACTTCATCCAAAGCCTTCTGGGTCTTTCCGTATATTTTCGTCACCTTGTCAAAGACAATCATACTGTTATCCACTGGCATACCGCTCTTCTCCTGATCTTATCCACAATCATATATCTTTCTTGTTCAGTTTATACACAAATGCAAGGATTCCGGCAACCGCCTGGTAATACTCCTCAGGGATTTCCATATCCACCTCAACGCTTGCATACAATCCTCTGGCAAGGGGCTTATCCTCCAGGATATAAATCCCGTTGGCCTCCCCTGCCTCCACAATTTTCAAAGCCAGATGATCCGCCCCTTTAGCCAGTACCACCGGGGCCCGGTTCTGGCTGGAATCATATCCCAAAGCTATGGCATAGTGGGTGGGATTGCGGATGATCACGTCCGCCTTGGGTACATTCTGCATCATGCGCCTGGAAGCCATCTGGCGCTGCTTTTCCCTGATCTTTCCTTTGATCTGAGGGTCTCCTTCTGTCTGCTTATATTCTTCCTTGATCTCCTGCTTGCTCATGCGCAGGTTCTTCTCATATTCCCACCATTGATACATATAATCCAGGGCAGCCAGGAACACAAATGCCACTCCCACCGTGTCCACAAGGGAAATGACCGTGTTCCCTGTAAAGATCAGGGCGCCCTCCACCGATCCCTCCATGAGGACGGCCAGCTCCCTCATCCTGCCCTTTAAAAAGTCGTAGGCCACCCATCCCAGGATGGTAATCTTAATAAGCGCCTTGATCAGTTCCACCACTGACCTTACAGACATCATCCTTTTAAACCCTTTCAGTGGGCTGATGCGTTCCCCCTTAAATTTAAGCACATCCATGGAAAATGCCATCCTGGTCTGGAAAAATGTGACCGCAACCGCCACCAGGATACCGATAAAAAGAAGGGGAAGGGCTGCTTCCAGAAACAGCATCATTGCCTTGGTCAGCATTTCCCTGCCCGACTGTGCAAGAAAGCGGTCGGGATTCTCCCCATAGGAAAAGAACAGGTATATGCCTTGCCGGAAATTCCGGTACATCCTGGGAGCCAGGGCCTTAAGTGCATGAAACATGACCAGCATGGAACATACCGCCGCCACATCGCTGCTTTGGAACACATTTCCCTTTTTCCGTTCATCCTGCCTTCGTTTGGGCGTGGCTTTCTCAGTCTTCTCATCAGCTGCCACCCTTCACCACCTCCTTTCATCCGCCTGCTTTGGCCGCCTGCTTTATCCGCCTGCTTCACAAATGGGATGCTGCGCAAACAGCATCCCATCCTTATCATGCAGTCCTATGACGTCCGCCTATCACATTTCCCTATGTCATCATCATGATCACATTCCGTACTTCTCTCATCATTGTATCTATATATCCATCCAGAAACGCTCCCACAGGATGGGCGAACAGGATCATCAAAAGCATACCCAGAAGGATCTTGCACTGGATATTAATGACAAACACATGGATCTGGGGGATCAGCTTCATCAGCACCCCCATGGTCATCTCCAGCACAAACTCTGCTGCCACAAAGGGCAGGGCCAGCTTTACCGCCATCAAAAATACAGTGGCAAACAGGGATGTGATGTACCAGATCACTTTTCCTGCAAAAAAGTCACCGGCTCCCACCGGTATTACCTCATATGTATAGGCAAACAGTTTCACTGTCAAAAGATGGCAGCCCGTGGCAAAAAAGTACAGGAAAAAGAATACATTTACAAACTGTCCTAAAATCGCTGTCTGTACCCCATTCATGGGATCCATGACCTTTCCCATGGCCAGGCCGAATGCCGTGTCCAAAAGGTCCCCGGCCACATAAAGCATATAAAAGAAGATCTGGAATATGCACCCGATCCCGACCCCCAGGGCCACTTCCCTGATCAATGCCTCAGCCATGTCAAAGGTGGAAAATGAGATCATCCCCGCTGCCCCGCTCCGGGCTGCCGGGGCAATGAGCATGGAAAGGGCCAGTACAAGTCCTGTCCTTACCATAAAGGGAACCCCTTTTCTGGAAAAAACAGGATTGATAAATACCATGCCCCCCATCCTGGCAAATACCAGGAGGAACACATCAAAATATTCCAACAATCCTCCGTCCATCCCTCACCCCCGCATCAGAGGGCTGCCATGATAGCAAACAGCTCCACCACAAATTCATTCATGACCTTGCTCATCCATGAACCCAGAGCCAGAAGGACCAGGGCGATCACCAGAAGCTTGGGCACAAAAGTCAATGTCTGCTCATGGATCTGGGTAGCTGCCTGAAAGATTGCCACCAGAAGCCCCACCACGATACTGATAATAAGAAGAGGACCCGCTATCTCAAACGCAACCAGCATTGCCTCCTTCATGATTTCCATCACCTGTTCCGCATTCATACCTGTTCCTCCTTACCGAAAGCTTTGAACCAAGGTCTTGATCACCAGGCTCCATCCGTCCACCAAAACAAACATCATGATCTTAAAGGGCAGGGCGATCATGGTGGGCGGCAGCATCACCATACCCATGGACATCAGGGTACTGGACACCACCAGATCAATGATCAGGAATGGAATAAAGATTAAAAACCCCATGGTAAACGCCTTATTCAGTTCACTCAAGATAAAGGACGGCACCAGGGTTGTAAGCCCCAGCTTCATATAGCCCTCCGGTCCCTGGGACACGTCCGGCTCCGGCGTCTTGGAAATGGAGAGAAACAGATCCAGGCTCTTTTTCTCGGTCTGCTTTAACATAAATTCCTTTATTGGTTCCTGGGCCCGCTCAAACGCTGCCTCCCTGGTTATGGTCCCCGCTTTATAGGGCTGATAGGCCTGGGTATTCACCGAGGAAAGCACCGGACTCATGATAAACAGAGTGAGGAACAGAGCCAGGCCCACCAGGATCTGGTTGGGCGGGGACTGCTGGGTGCCCAGGGCATTTCTCAGGAATGACAGTACAATGATGATCCTGGTAAAACTAGTCATCATGATAACAAGGGAGGGAACAATTGCCAAAAACAGGAAAAGGAACATGATGTCCAGCATGTCCATGGGCTTTCCGCTGCCCGAGGTGCCCTGGAGCGTCACAGACACATCCGTGGCAAATGCCGTCAATGTGCTCTGGCTCCAGGCAAGGGCAAATGCGGCCCCGGCCGCCAGCCTTCCAAGTTGTCTTACCGTTCCTCTCATTCTTTTCCTCTCCCGCCTTTTTTCATCCCGTCATCCTCACCGCGCCTGCGCGCTTTCAGCTGGGATGACAAAACCGCAACAAAATCCGGCGGTGCCTCCGCCGGCTCCATTTTCTCATATGAATCCAGTTTATCAAGCTTTTCAAT
Source organism: Enterocloster citroniae (assembly GCF_040545455.1). NCBI lineage: Bacteria > Bacillati > Bacillota > Clostridia > Lachnospirales > Lachnospiraceae > Enterocloster > Enterocloster citroniae. Next base: position 103,090 of record NZ_JBEPLZ010000006.1, read on the forward strand.
CCCGGAAGGTGACACGCCCAACAGCAGGATCTTCTCCTGAACCTTTACCACCACCAGGAAGCTGTCCCGGCCCACGGTCATCTGGTCCAGGACCTCCATGCCGCCGGTCCTCTGCTTTAATCTCATGCCTCGCCCCAGTATCCTGGTGGTATAATAAGCCAACACCAGCACAAGGATCAGGACAACCAGGTAAAACAGTACTTTCAGAAATGCCATATTACTCCCTCTTGCCCACAATTTCTATGATGCGTGTTCCGAAATGCTCCCCTGTCACAAGCACATCCCCCTTGCCGATCAGTTCCCCATTCACCACCACATCAGCCGGAGAGCCTGCCTGCTTGTCCAGCACCAGCACCTGCCCTTCCTTGAGGGCCAGCACGTCCTTTACGCTGCACACCGTGCTGCCGATCCGCACCGATACATCCAGGGTGATATCCAAAAGCTTCTTCCTGTCATCGCCAATCTGCTCCTTGTCATACTCAAGGGGCGTATACTTAAATTCCGGAAATGACACTTCCTGGACAGCCACGGCTTCCTTTGGCTTTTGTATGCTCTCAGCCAGTTCCTCCAGTTCCAGTTCTTCCAGTTCCGGTATCCCCAGAACCTGGCTGATGGCCTGGGATGCGATGATATACGCGTCCGACTCCACCACGCCATCGATCAGGTAATGCAGGCGCACCAAAAGAAGGGACTGGTCCGTCTTCCAGATCCGGATCATTTCCAGAATCCGCTCCGTGTTGTCAAATGCGGCGATCCTGGACATTGCCACTCCCATATCCCGCCCCAAAAGGTCGTTGAGTTCATTCATGGCAGCGGATATGCACTGGGAAGCAACCTCCTTCAGGGTACTTAAAGCAATCTCATCCAGAGGGCTGGGGTTATCCACCGGCACCCCCATAATATAATTGGCCACCCGGATCATATCGTCCTTGGAAAATACATACAGCTGGTCCGCCGTCAGCCCGTTAACCGCCCTGCGCCCCTCAATGACCACATTAAAATGAGGCAGACACTCCGCAAGCGCTCCGGTATCTGTCTCCTCCACCTTTGACACAGCCATCTTCACGCTTCTGCCAAGAAGGGAGCCCAGCCTGTCACAGACAGGGACTGCTTCCATCTCCATCAGTTCCTTTATGGCATCCTTATCCACATCTAACATACTCGTCCCTCCCGGTTACAGCTCACTGCTTATTTCCACTGCCTTGCGCAGTCTGGTATGGCCCACCTTTGCCTCAAAACAGGCCACATCCTCCACATAAACGGAAATCTTACTGTCCAGCTTCTTGTTGAGCGGTATCACATCTCCCGGGGTCAGCTGGAGGATATCCTGGGCGTCCAGGGAAAACTCATGAAGAATGGCCCGGATCTCCACCTCCGATTCCAGAATGTGCTGTTCAATGTACTGCCGTTTGGACTTCTGCTTCTCATCATCCTGCTTTTTCTGGCTGACCGCAAAGGAATAGCCGAACTTGGACGTCAGCTCCTCCACATTGGGAGCCGGCATCACCATGTTAAGCCTTGCCGCCAGCTTGTCAATGACCACTTCCAGCTCCACCTGGATCACCACGTCCTCCTGGGCGCTCATCTGGAGCAGATGGGGATTGGTCTGAAGGCCGGTGAGCGTGGCATCAATATCCAGATACTGCGCCCAGGCTTCGCCTGCAAATTCCGTCAGTTTCCCCAGCACATACTGAAGAACCGCCTTTTCAATATCCGTAAAATCCCTGGTCAGCTCATACTCTGTCCCGGCGCCGCCCAATAGGCGCTCAATCATAAAAAACGCCAGCCTGGTATCCACTTCCATGGTCAGAGGCGCCTCATTGTAATCCTTATTGGCCGGACTCAGGGTGATCATCCCAAACAGGGAATGATCCTGTACGGAATTGGTAAATTCCTGGTAGCGCTTCTCCACGATCCTGTTGATACGGATCTCACAGTAAGACTGGAGAAGCCCTGTAAGATACGGCGCCAGGGCACGGGCAAAACTGTCGTACAGGTTTTCCACCGTGCTCATGCGCTCTTTTGTAAATTTCTTGGGTGATTTAAAATCGTAACTCTTAATCACTGGCTGTTCCTTCCTGCATCATAGCCTCATCCTGCGGCATCACAACCGGGAAAAGGGGATCCATGGTCTCCACTCCCTCCACTGATTCCGGCGGCCTGTATCCATTTCCAAGGATGATCATGTCCACCCGGCGGTTCTGCTCCCGCCCCTCTTTTGTGGTATTGTCCGCGATGGGATAGTATTTGCCGTAGCCACGGCATATTAACTTTTTGGGGTTAAGCCCCACCTGTTCCTCCAGATATATGGCCACATTGTCCGCCCGCTCTGAGGATAAGATCCTGTCATTGATCAGAGAATTGGCTGCCTGGGCCGTATGCCCATTTATGTAAACCGCAAGAATATTATCCTGCTTTTCCTGCAGCATGATCCCCACTGCGTCCAGCATGGACTTGCTGCCGTCCCGCAGATTGGCGCTGTCCGGATCAAAGAGAAGGTCATTCTTAAAACGGATATACACCGCATTCTCCGTGTTGGATACAATGGCGTCCAGGTTCTCAGAATCAAAATAGGTTTGGATATCACGTGACATCTGCCTCATCTCCCTGGCTGACGCCTGGGTGTTCTGGGAACCGGTCACTGCCTGGGACGGTTCATCCGTGTTCTCGCCAATGGTGGGATACTTGAGATCATCGGGCACGTCCTCCAGTTCGGTTTGGGACTCGATCCCCAGCTGCCGCTGCATAGCCGAAGCGATCTCCTCCAATTTACTTATATTTACATTGGAAATGCTGTACAATAATACAAAAAAGGTCAGGACAAGGGTTATCATATCCGCGTAGGTATTTAACCACTCCTGGCCTCCTTCTTCCTCTTTTTGCTTCTTCATTTATTTACCAATCTCCAGGGCTTTTAAAGCCATGCTTTTTGCAATGTTAAGTGCCGTGACATTGGCTTCGTATGCGCGGGTGGCGGCCATCAGATCCACCATCTCCTCCGCGCTGTTCACATTGGGCATCATCACATATCCGTCCTCATCAGCATCCGGATGGTCCGGATCATAGACCGGAACCAGAGGGTTCTGGCTTTCCACCACTTCCTCCACGTACACACCGCCGTTCTCAGCCTTTGTCATGGCCTTGCCCAGCTCGTTCTTAAAGTCCAGCGCGTTCTCCCGCAAGACCACCTGCTTTCTCACATAGGGACCGCCCTCCGCCGTCCTGGTGGTGTTCTGATTGGCAAGATTCTGCATAATGATATCCGTGCGGAAACGCTCCGCCGTCAGTGCAGAACCTGTTATATTAAGAGAATCCAAATACCCCATAACCTGCTCCTTTACTTGCCTGTATTATTGATCACATACCGCAGCGTGGATAATTTCCCCGACATGCGCATGGTCAGGGCCGAATACTGGGTATATGCCTTCCACAGTTCAAGCTCTTCTTTTTCCACCTGTACATTATTCCCGTCCGGCCTGGCCTGGGTGTCCCCGTCTTCCTCCACCACCGGCTTTGCTAAGCGCTCCGGCCCCTGGGCCGTATCCCTTAACACATCCTTGAATTCCACTTTCTTAGCCTTATAGCCCGGCGTCTCCACATTGGCTATGTTGTGGCTGGCAACCTGCTGCTTCAGCCACATGGCATCCATTCCCCGCTCCAGGGCTCCTACAGCCCTGTCATCAAATAACGGCATGATCCCGCCCCCTTATCTCATCCTGTATGGCCCATGCGCACCTGTTTATCCGCCTGGGCAAATGCTTCCTTCAGTTCCATGATCATAGGAAGAACCTCATTCACTGGCTCAGGGCTCTTCTTTACATTGGCCTGCAGGATCTGGTAATTGAAATACTCATAGAGAGAGGCCAGGCTCTGTGATACCGGATACTGGTGATCCAATGTGGATACCAGATGGCTGATAATTGCCTGCGCCTTCTTAAAATGGGTATTGCTGGCTTCGTAGTCCCGTACCTCCAGCCCCAGAAGCCCCTTGTTCAGACGGTTGATCATCTCATCAAACAACAGGTTGATCATATCGCCCTGGGTCATGGTCATTACGGACTGCTGTTTATATTTTGCATATGGATTCTGCATAGTCATTACTCCTTCATCATGATGAGAACTGCTGGGTGAGCCAGGAACTCTGGCTGTTCATATTGGAAATCGCCTGCTCCATGGCGGTAAACTGCTTCCAGTACCGCGTCTTCTCCAGCTCATACTTGGTGTTCAGGTTGGAAAGTGTCTCTGAAATATGCTTCATCTCCTCATAGAGGGTATTGCTTGTGAGAAGCACATCCTTTGTGCCCGCGTATCGCACCATACTTCCGGGACTGCCGCTGCTTACATTGGCCGCCGCCTTGATGGCGTTCTGCATCTTAATTCCCAATCCCTGGTCCCTGTCCGTGAACAGCTTACTGATGGCATCCGGGTTGGTGGCTACGGCAGACCTCAATGCGTCCTCGTCAATAACAAGCTTGCCGTTGTCACGCCAGTTATCCGATGTCTCGATCCCGATATCATAGAGAGACAGTCCCGCGCCTTCCACACTGCTGTAAAGCGCCATTCTCATCTCGCTCAAAAAGCTGGAGATATTGGAGTCGTTGTGAAGGAGGCCCTGTTTGGATTTCTCCTCCCAAAGCTCGACCTCCTTATCGCTCATCTCCTTTTTCTGTGCATCCGTGAGAGGGGCGTATTTCTTATAGTTGGCTGTCTCCGTGAGCTGTTTATTCAGTTCTTCGATGAGGGCGTTGTAATCATCTACAAAGCTCTTCAAACTATCTATTATTTTATCAGTATCGCGGGACGTAGTCAAGCTGATTGGAGGGTTGGAAGCATCATAAGTGGAAGTTAATTCCATGGTAATTCCATCCAATTCAAACGTATTGGTATTGCGCTCAATATCGGTTCCGTCCACGGTGAGGACGGCGTTTTGGCCGGAGGTGACGGAAGCGGTCATGTGGGGGTTGAAGGTTACTGTGTCCTGGCTGAAGAGTTGGTTCAGCAACTCCTTTCCGTCATCATCCGTTCCCTTAATGGTAAATTCACCGGCAGTGCCGCTGATCTGTAAGCGGCCATCAGCTGTATAAATTACATTTCCTCCTGTTTCAGCCCGTATTGCTGCAGCCAGACCATCAAAGCCATTTGTCAATGAACCGGCATTAATCGTAATCGTATTTCCGCCGGATACGGCTAATTCCAATGTTCCCTTTAAAATGGTTGGATCGGATACGGAATTGGAGGCCAGCGTATTGGACACCGGCGTAAGCTCCACGTTTTCCCGTCCAAACAGATTCTCAACCAAATTCGTTCCGTTTATTACAGCATTACCGCTGACAGTAAAGCCGCCTGTCTGACCGGATATATTGATCCTTCCATCCACATAGGTTCCGCCCATTATCCCAGCCAGGTCACTGATCGTTTTGGCAGAAGGATCACCTAAATGATATGTGGTGTTACCGACCTTAATATCTCCCGTTATTCCCAGACTGCTTAATTCCGTGCTTCCGTCATACACATTATCTTTCTCACTGAATCCAAGATCGGATGCAATCCCCGTTGTCAGATTAGCATCTGTAAATCCCACTTTATGTTCCGAAGATTTTAACGTGACTTGTTTGTTGGTATCATCCCAGGAAAATGCAATCTTACCATAGCCAAATTCCTTATTCAGCTTTGAATTAATGGCGTTTATTAAGCCTTCTTCATCTTTGTAGCTCTCACTTCCTGTTTTTCCCTCCAACTTAACGGTAAAATCCTGTCCATCCACCTGCAATACCAATGACTGGTCTTTTCCGCTATTTAACTTATTGATAACAGAACTTAAATCCACATGATCCGTCCCCTCAATCGGCTTGGAAAAAATATTGGATTGTAAACCGGTCGCCTCCACCCCAAACATAGTGGTGAGCAGATTTCCATATCTCTGTCCCATCTTTATATTGGATATCTCGCCTGTAGAGGAAGATTCCATGATGAATTTATCAGATGCCGATGAATAGGATACCTTAACCCCTGCATCACTGCTGTTGATCGCGCTGATCACATCGCTTAACGTTGAATCCCCGTTCAATCCCTTGATGGTGACACCATTGATATCAAATTCAAACCGATTTCCCTGTAAGGGCGTAGAAAAATTCATATTTTTCAAAGATGTTCCATAATCCAGCTTATTAGAAAATCCACCTTTAAATCCTAAATTGGCAATTGTGTTTGAGGAGTCGCTGTCTCCTGTTGTCTCAATGATAACCCGTCTGGATGAATCAACCGCATTGCTCGTTACAGCACCATTTGCGTTTAGCTGAACCAGTTTCATTGTCCCTTTCTTACTATTGGGCGGATCCTCCTCGAATTTCATTCCTACCGAAGTCCCAAAGTTACGGTACAATACCTGGTTAATATTCTTAAGCGTTTTTTCTTCATCCACCTCTTCCGGAGAATTCGGATCAGCAGGATCTGATAGTTTTCCTTCAATTGTAAAATCAATCGTTCTGCTCACGCCATCCAATGTGACTGAAAATGACTTTGTCTCCCCGATTGCATCTGTAAAGTTTGTGAAATCAACATCATTCCCTCTCGGCTCCCCCGTCACCGTTCCCGCCGTTCTCACCGAGCAGGCCGTTGCCAGCTGCTTCACCGCGCTGACCCTCATGGAGCTGACCGCATTGGAGGATACGGAGCTTATCTTAATGGCGCTGGAACTGCTGATTCCCGCCATTGTCTTAAATAAACTGGTGCTCAGCAGATTCGTCTGGCCCGAACCGTAATAAGAAAAATATTGATCTCCGAATGTATTGATCTTAGTGATGAGATCCCTGTATGTCTCCTGCTTCCACTCCAGCTGCTGCTTAAGACCTGTCTGCTTATCGATCTTTGTCTGTGTCCCCAGCAGCAGACTTTCAACAATACTGTCCGTATCCATACCGGAAGCAAGGCCTGATATGTAATTCTTATTGCCGTTCGCGCTGACTGTATTAATTGATGAAGCCGATGCCATCGCTCTTCCCCCTATCTTCGTTTATCATAGAGCACGCCCTTGCTCCCCTGATTCATCTGTTTTAAATACCCGGTAAATTTACCGTTTACATTGTTCTGTTTTATCCTGCTCTGAAGCTGGGCCCGGATCTTTGCCATCTTCCCCGGCACCCCTGCCTCCAGATCGCGTATCCTGGTAATCATGGTAAATACATCCTGTCCATCCTTAAACAGGATCTGTTCCGCTTCGCTGAGGCCGCTGTAATCGCACCTGTTTTTTCCAATCATATAACAGCGGGAACCGTAGGAAGAACGGTCCCGGATGGCTTCAATCTCCCGGTCCAGGCCATTGATTTTTTCAATGATGGCCTGCCTGGCGTTTACCGCCTCCACGATTTCATCCACCGCTTCAAGGTCATCCCTGTCCAGCCGCAGCGTTTCCTTCTCATACTGCCCAAACAAAATGGTCTTTTCCCTGAGCAGCATTCTCATCTGCTCAAGCAGTTCCATCTTTTCCCTCCTTCTTCTGCCCTTCCTCTGTCCCAAGGGCTTTCAGGCTCCTGGACAACTGGAACACCTTGAGAAGATCCACTTTATCAGACGCTTCCTTATTATTCTCAACCGTGAGATACAGTTCTGTGCGGCATATTTTCATACTCTCAGGCGCCGATATGCCAAGGCGCACCTTATCACCTTTGATCTCCGCCACAAATATCTCGATATCATCGCCAATCTTAATTGACTCGCCCTTTTTTCTGGATAATATCAGCATAGGCCATCCCTTTCTCCCCGGCTGAATATGGGCTGCCGTATGGGATAATCCTGGTCCAGTATCACCTGGACGCCCAGATTGGTCTCATGATTGATAATAACAGGGCTTTTCAGATTAACTGTGGAATCCCGGAAGGTTTCCCCTATGACCATGAGTACCCAGCAGTCCAGGTTATCCTCCGGTACAGCCTGCAAAAGGATCAGCACATCCTGCATTACCACCGGAGCATAGTCCCGCCTGACCTCCAGAGGATTTAACATGATAAAGCATACATTTTTCTGCTCAATGGACTGCAGCCAGCAGATACCGTTGCCCATATTGGAATCATTTACAAGGACGTACTGCGTATATTCCTCAAATCCAAACAGAGGCTGTTTAAATGTTATGATGTTGTTCTCTTCTATATCCAGGATTCCAAAATCCCGAGTTTCGATTTTCAAGCGTATCCCTCCATATCATCCTGACCCGCGTCAGCCGTATATCTGCATTCCACTGATCTGCCGTTGTCCTCTACTTTGCCGCCTCGTAGGCCGGATTGGCACTGGGCGGCACATACATGGGATCACCCATATACTCAATCTCAACCTTGGGGTACTGCTCCACATTCACGCGCAGCTCGCCCGGTACATACATGGCCGCAGGTTCCTGCACCTGCGGATCAAACGCTACCTGCGCCGGGGTATAGTCAATGGTCAGATCCGCGGGCTGCCATGAGATATCAGGGGCAGCCGAAGGTATAAATGCAATTCCGGTGGTAATGTTGGTCTGGGCCGCCATCTGGTTTTTTATAATATCCGCCACTGTTACCCCATCCTGGATCTGCATCATCTGATTCCCTACACGGGAATATTGTGCCGTGGCATCCGCCACAGCCTTAAGACCGGCCTGGGCCGCATCTCTCATAAGTCCTTTGGCTGTCCTGAATCCCAGACTGTCCCTGGAACGGGACGTGTCGATCTCCACCTTTATATTTTCTGACTTCATATTCAGTTTGCCGGGATTCTGAATAATTCCCACCTCCGGATCAGGCATTCTGCTCTCAAGCCTGGCCCTCTGGGAGGTCATGGACAGCTGAATAGGAGTTGTTGTTATCTTTAACACATTCATCCTCTGGCACCTCTCTTCACCTTATTTCATAAAGTCAAATATGGACGGCGGTATAATACTGGAACCCAGCTGCAGGGTAACCATCCAGGCTGTCTCAGCAGATTTGTTGGTGACCGCTTCCGTCTCCACCTTCACTGCTTCCAGATCCTTCTGTGTCTTCTGCAGATTGACCAGGCCTGTCTCCAGCCTGTTCTGGGTGCGCTCCAGCATTTTCTCCCGTGTACCGATCTCCGAAGTGGCGATGGAAATATTGCTCTGCTTTTTCTTAAGCTGTGCCAGGGTATCCATGGCGCCGTTCTTATCACCGGCCTTCAGCTGGCCGCTCACCTGGCCGATCAGGCTGTACAGGTTATTGGGATATCCGTTTTCATCCTTTCCATATCCCAGCACATCCACGCCGGAGGTGGAAATCTTGATCCCGGATTTGGCCGTGTTCATGCCGCTTGCATACGTTCCAAAACCAACATCCAGATAAACCGGCTTATTCTCCGTAAAATACGTATCCGGATCATTTTTATCATAGGCATCCACCTGTTTCCCGTTAAACAGCAGGTTTCCGTCCGCATCCAGGGAAAACGGCGCTTCGCTGTTGGCCGAACCGGAGAACAGGAATTTATCTCCGTACCTGGCGTTCATGGTCTGAAGGATTTCTTCCATCTGGCCGTTTAATTCCTCCGCAATGGCATCCAGTGAATCCTGGCTGCTGGCGCCTCCTGCCTTGGTTGCCTTTTCATAAATATTCTCAAGGATCGAGTTCAGGGTCAGGATATTGGAATCCGCTGTCTCTAACTCGCCCGTTGCATTTTTCACCACATTAATGTGTTCCTCTGTCCTGGCGATCTGGTCGCGGATGGCAAATGCTTTGGACGCGGTTGCCGGATCCTCGGACACATGGTTATACTGGCGCTGGGATGCCAGCTTCAGATTAGAGGAAGCCAGATTTGATATATTCCTCTGAAGATTCTTGTTATATGAAGTTGTCATCATATTTTCCGTGATTCTCATATGTTCCTCCTTAACGTCCTACCATACCCATCTTGTTGATGATCATATCCAGCTGCTCATCCATGGTAGTCATAAGACGCCCCAGCGCCTGATATGCTTTATTATAAGTCATCATGTTGATCCCCTCTTCATTAAGGGATACACCGGACACGCTCATGCGCTCCTTCTCCACGCTCTCCGCAATGGACAGGGATGCATCCATCCGCGAATTATTAGTCTTGATATCGCTTCCCAGTATGCTTGTGGTCCTGGCTACAAACTCGCTGAATGTGCCTGTAAACTCGCCGCCGAAATCAAAATCCTGTTCCAGCGCCGCCTTCATTGCCATAATATCCGTGTTGTCCAGATCGCCGTCCGGATTCTTTTCCCGGATAATATAGGAGGAATCCTCCGCCCACTTATCACTGATGGAAATGTTTCCCGCCGTGATATTACCATTCCCGTCCCCGCTTAGAAGTTCCTTATACTTATCCGGCTGCGCGGGATCGTCCGCATGGACCTTGCTGTTAAACACATGAGCCAGGGTCTTGGCCAGATGATCCAGCTGGTTCTGGTAATAAGGGATACCCGCTGTAATTGAATCTCCGCCCGTGAGCATATCCGTAAATCCCCGGATAGCCCCGCTTCCAAGATTTGCCGCCTTTCCGCTGCTGTCCCACGTCAGGCTGGTTCCGTCCTTTCCAATGGTCAGATGGTCATTGGTATGGGAGGCCCCTGAAGCATCCACCACTACTTTTCCGTTAAACTTAACCTGTACCTTTCCGTCCTCCAGATCCGTCACCTGGACAACACCGTATCTGGACAGGTCATCCAGAATCGTATTTCTCTGGTCCAGCAGGTCATTGGGTCCATAATTCACCCCATCATAATCGCTGTTGACAAATACCTCATGGGCAATGGAGCGGTTCAGCTCCGACAGCTGATCCAGCTTGGTATTGATGTCCTTTACCGCAATGGAAAAATCATTCTTCGTCTGCTCCATCAGGATCTTTAAATTGGCATCATATTCATTCAGGACCTGAGTCACACCCTGAAATGCATGCATAACAATATTGGCATTAGTCTGTTGGTACGGATACTGGCTGAAATCCGCCAACGCCTGGGACAGCGTGGTAAGAGCGCTCTTAATACCGGTCCCCTCCACCTCGGGATCACTGATGATCCCCTCGATCTGGTCCATGATCGCTGCCTTCTGGTCAAAATATCCCACATCGCTGTACTGCTCCCTGAACTTAGCGTCCAGATAGGGGTTGCGGATCTGGGCAACGCCCCTGGCATCCACGCCCTGTCCTGCCAGCGGTATAGAACTGTAATTATACTGGTCGCTTCCGTAGACATGCACGCTCACCGAGTCCAGGCGCTGCCTCGTATATCCCTTGGTGTTAATATTGCTGATATTATTTCCCACGATATCAATGGCCTTCTGGTTCACCATGATACCTCTCTTAGCTGTTTCCAGCCCCATAAATGTCGGTCTCAATCTACCACTCTCCCCATATCAGTCCTTATCAGGCCTTCTTCTCAAGCTTGCTTCCCTTCTGGATGGAAGGGCGTCCATAGATACCGGTGGGATTCCCCATCATCCTGGAATCAATGCCCATGCGCTCCAGCTCCGACTTTGCAATCATCTCCGCCTTTTTGTTATAATACTGGATATTGCCAATGGCACCGTCTATCCTGCGATACAGCTCCAGCAGTTCCTTTTGCCGCGCCCCATCCATAGATTCAGCGATCTCCTTTAACGTCTTTCCATCCAGCCCATGGGCTGCAAACAGTTCCTGCCGCTTCTGTTCCAGGCTCTCCAGCTTCTTATCCATGGCCTGCTGTATCATAATGGTCTGTTCCACCTTATCCAGCTCTCTCGTCATAAGAAGCCCCAGCTTTTCCACCTGCTTTTGTTCCATGGCCTCCAGCGCTTCCGTATACTCTGTCAAAAAACAAATGATCTCTTCCAATCCTTTCCCCTCTCTACAGACCGCTCATCAGACGCCTGGCTATCTGTTCTGCCGAAACCTCATAGGTACCTTCCTGTACCTGCTGCTTCAAAGCCGCGATCCGGTCGGCCGGCGCGCCTTCCTCCATGGATTTGGAGAGCGCTGCCGCAAATGTGGACGCCCCGCTTTTCTTCGCCCCTTCGCTGCTGATACAGACCGCATCCCCCCTGGCCTTCCCTGCCGCGGGCGCCGGAGTGGAAATGTTTTTTTCTGTATGTTTTGCGTTGCTCACAGCATTTTGGTAAGCCGCATAATTTCTCGTGATCTTCATATCCATATCTTCGCTTCCTTTCTTTCGGTGCTCTCTATATGGTGACTCTGATATTCCTATAGTACTTATCGGACGCGGGGAATGAAACTTTACAGTTTGGAGGAGATTTTTTATCATTTTTAAAATATTTATGTGAATACAACTATTGCTGCGAATAAAAACGCCGGGATACGGAATTGAATCATCCCATATCCTGGCGGCTTAATCATTGCATATGATCCGGTTTTACTAATACAGTGGAATTTTCTAATGGAGTGATCCATTACAAATACAGTGATACATTCTAATGCAGCGGGTTCTTCTTTACAACCAGAATCGCCTGTACCAATGCTCCGGTCACCTCCTGGCCATTTTCCTGCTCCGCCTTACCGCGCTTCTCCTGATCTCCTTCCCTCATTACCACGTAACGCGGTTTAAGCCGGTTCAGAGCAAGGGCGGCGATATCCTTCTTGCATTTATCACATTTACAGCAGTTAAAACGGTCCAGTGTGGAATCCAGCCTGGAGATAACCAGTTCCTCCATCAAATTGACCAACACCATGTTGTTCTCCTCCTTAAAGGGAAGATAAACAGGGTTCCTCTTTAGCGCCTTTGCCATTGATGCTGCCGTGGGCAGTGAATACGGCTGGTTTCCCGCCGCCGTGTTGTCTGAGGACTCGGCATCGGCAGATGCACCCTGCCCATCTGCTCCCGGCTCACCCGGTCTTTCCATGCCCGGCACTCCATCTGCTGCGGTCCCCTTTTGATCTCCCCCATCCTTTTTTACGGCAGAAGGCATGATCTTGCGGTACATCATATCCTTGTCAATCTCTGTTCTGGTCTTAGCCATTTACCTTCAGCCCCCTTTGCATCAACTCCTGAAGCAGGTTCTCATAATCCTGTACCGCGTTGCATCCGGGCGCATAATCAAACACTGAGCATTGAAGGGACTGGGCCTCCCGAAGCGCCACACTCTCCCGTATAAAAGTATTCAGGGCAGGCATCTTTAAATCATCCGCAACCATACGCAGCGTTCCCTCCACCTCTTTACTGAACCTGGTCCTGGGATTATGCTTTGTCAAAAATACACCTAGGACCTGAATCCCAGGGTTACAGTAATTTCTCACACGGCGTATGGTCTCCTCCAGCTGTGTAATCCCCTGGAGACTGAATATATCCGAAAGCATAGGGACCAGCACGTAATCAGCAGCCGTGAAGGCATTGACTGTCAGGATTCCCAGAGCCGGAGGTGAATCGATCAATATGTAATCATACAGGTTCTTCAGGGAATCCAGTGCTTCCTTTAAAAGAAATTCCCTGTGCTGCCCTGTAAATTCCAATTCAATGCTGCTTAACAGGATATTAGCTGGAATTATGTCAACCAACGCGGACTTCTGTACCGCATACCTGGGCTTTAGCTCCCCCTTTAACACATCATAAATAGTGGCGCTCTCCACATCCGCCCCCATTGCAAAACTCAAATTCCCCTGCGGATCCATATCCACCGCAAGCACCTTATATCCCTTCTCCTTCAGCGATGTTGCAAGCACATAGGCCGAGGTGGTCTTACCCACCCCGCCCTTCTGGTTTGACAACACAATGGTAACCGCCATAGCAACTCCCCCAGAAACAAACTGTTCCCTAATCGTCATAGTATGGTTACCATTATATCAGGTAATATGGGAAGAAACAATCCCTCAACAGTTTCGTACACCCTTATATCCTCCCAGTCAGGATGATTTTTTATTGACTTTATAGACGAAAATCGTCTTATAACTTCTTGCAAGTGTTTATAGAAATGAGGAAAAACTCTGTGTTTTCAATGGTTTTCACGTTCTTGCTTGTATCTCCTCATATCATCGCATGAGTTGGTTTTGTAAAGCTGGGCACCATTTTAGCACCACAAACAAGACGATACACATAGGCATAGGACAGCACTATAACACTCACAAAGTTAGGTTTATGTATGGCTATTTTGTTACGCATTGGAGGTTCGGTGAGCCTTGCAAAAAAAGGCTTTACATACTCAAAACCAACAGGGCAAGATGTTTATACCTTGCCTATCAAAAACGTTCTTTAACTGCGTAACAAAGTATTCCCATTTGTCTCTATGTGTTGCAGATTCAATTTAAATAAAGATTAACTGCCTTTACTAAACGAGCCACCACCTCTATATGTGTTTACAATGCAGGTATATGTCTGACCGCATTTAGGGCATTTTATGCTATGATAAATGATATCATCTATCCAATGCCCGTTTACATTTTTATGGCAACCTAATTCACAATTGCCCTCAATTAAAATGAAGTGTTGGGTATCTACAAGTTCTTTGATATAGGCAACTGTCTTTTCATACTCGTTAGGTGTCTGAAATCTATCTTTCAACGCTGTTTTAGAACAATAATCGCACATATTTTTACCTCTATTAATTTTCCTCTCTATACCTTTCCCTAAACCTATTTCCATACAGAATATGGGTGGTTGAAAAAGCAATGGAAATAGCACTACACCGAATTATTTTTCCAAACATTCAAAAAGCAAAAATGAGTGTAAAAAGTTCCGTAGCAAGCATAGGAAAGTGGTACCCTTTTCGTAAAAATCACTCGTTGCTGTCTGTGACAGTATGAGAAATTTTTACTTGTTGGGAATATCCCAAGCCCTTGTACAAACTGAGATTTAGTGCATAGCGTAATTTATCTTTACCATGTGAATATGGTCTTCCCAAACTCCATTGATATTTAAATAATATTTTGAAATTCCCTCATTTATAAACTGATTTTTTTCTAAAACTCTTAAAGATGCTTTGTTTTTCAGCATTACATTCGCTTCTATACGATGTAAACCTAATTCTTCAAACGCATATTTTGTCAGCATTTCTACTGCAACAGACATATACCCTTTATTGACATAATCCTTGTCCAACTTATATCCCAGAAAAGCAGAACAAAAGGCTCCCCATACCACGTTGTTCAACCCAATTATCCCTATAATTTTTGAGGGCTGTTCCATTGGCATAATATAATAGCGAAATGCTGTCCTTGCCTCATAATCAACCACTTCCTTTTTTAATACGGCTCGCTGATATTCCAGTGAAAAAAACTCCTCGCTTCGTACAGGTTCAAAGGCTTCTAAAAAAGCGCGGTTCCTTTTATAGTAATCAACTACTTGTTCTGCAAGAGATGGGTCTGCTGGAACAAGTTTTATATATTGATTTTCCATTATGCACGCTCCTCTACAACTTTCAATTTGTTAATTTGTTTGCTTAGATTATAGCACTCATATACGAAATTTTCTATCATTTCCCTGTTTGCATGAATAGTATTCTCTTATATTTGTCCATATCGTTTTATTTCGCTATGGAAAATTCAGGCACCATTTGGGCACCAAAGCGTCAAAAATATTGCTATTTTGGGCACCTTAACCTTTGTGAAAATCTGTATTTACGAGAGTTTTCATAGTTGAAAACTTTTTGATAAAACAAAATTAAATACTATTTTTTATAA
Organism: Enterocloster citroniae; assembly: GCF_040545455.1. Lineage (NCBI taxonomy): Bacteria > Bacillati > Bacillota > Clostridia > Lachnospirales > Lachnospiraceae > Enterocloster > Enterocloster citroniae. The sequence goes on from NZ_JBEPLZ010000006.1 coordinate 118,690, forward strand.
TATCATAAATCTTCCCGATAACAGCGATATCCTCCTCCAGCATATCCGCGCACCTCTCCTCAGGTATACTCTTCTCAATTTTCTTTTTAACCTGTTTAATCAGCTTTATAAATTCTCCCTCTTGCCGGCCTTCCCCTCTCTCCATAGCCATATGAACCTGTTCATCATATTCTTACAATATCATATCCTGTACCTCCGATCTGTGCTTTGATAAAAGTTTTGACAGGATTCCTTTGCTGATACACTCATCTACCGCATGATCCACCGCTGTTTCCAATGCTATACCCCGATTTAGATATTCCCTTATACAGAAAATAAAACCGACAGATTCATGGAGTACTCTACTTCCGGATGAACATGCCGGATAATACACCGCCAGTAGCGGCAAAGGGTAGAAACAAATGAACTACGCAAAAAAGCATTGCCTCCTATTTGTTTTTCATATTCAAATCGGAGGCAATGCCTTATCTTTTATTTCTGGTTTAAATCATATACTTAAGAATATTACTGTAATAACTGTAAGATGGACTGTGGCTGCTGATTAGCCTGTGCCAGCATAGCCTGTGCAGACTGCATCAGAACGCTGTTCTTTGTGAATTCCATCATCTCTTTTGCCATGTCTACGTCACGGATACGGGACTCGGCTGCTGTTATGTTCTCTGTGGTAACCCCCAGATTGTTAATGGTGTGCTCAAGACGGTTCTGGATCGCGCCCAGTTTGCCACGGCTGGTGGATACTTGGTTGATGGCTTGTGTAATCTTACTGATAGCAGCAGATGCCCCTTCTCGATTACTTATATCAATGTCACCAATACCAAGAGAGGATACATGCATATCACTAATTGATAAATCCAACTGATTCCAATTATCATTTGTATCACCAATTTGAAGTTTTAATCCACCACCTTCTGCAAGCCCAGTGCCTCCTACTAAAGCATACTCTCCCGCTGTTCCTGCGCCATTCGCCTTAATTTGAGCGCCTGTCTTTTCCCCATCAAAACTGACCTGCATATTTACACCAGCATTGGCCAACATCTGATTGATCTGACTAGCGCTATAAGAATCTGTAGCCTTTAAATTTAGCTTTGCAGAACCATCTGCATTGGCAGTTGCTCCCAATGCATCTCCAGCAACAGTATCAACAGTCAATTTTTGAGCGTAACTTGCACCAGCTTTTGTTGCCGTAACAACAACCCCATTTGTGGCGGTTGTATATGCTGCCTTGGTGGCTGCTTCCGATACAGTATTGGATAAAATGTTATCAGTACCTGCAACAACTGCACTTCCCATAGTAAAACTCTTATCCGCTGTCAGCGATACCTTTCCTGCTACCTCTGCCGGAACTCCACTTGCATTTTTAACCAATGCATCCAAATCGCTCTGTGTATATGTCTTTCCTGCTGTGTTCTGTAAAGTAATCTGTAAAGTCTTGCCATCCCACTTTGCAGATGACGCCCCTGTTCCAGCTCCAATTTGAACACTATATCCTTCTGGAGCCTTAAATGTAAAACTTGTCGCTGCAGTAATGCCCGTAGTTGCCGCTACGGTTCCATTTCCTACCTTACCGGCAGTCCCTACTCCCATTGATCCATCCAGAAGTTTAATCCCATTAAAATTGGTACTATCAGCAATACGGTTAATCTCATCCTTCAGTGCATCCACTTCATCCTGAAGAGCCTTCCTATCCACATCATCCGTATAAGTCCCATTAGATGATTTCGTAGCCAGCTCCTGCATACGATTCAGCATAGAATGAACTTCCTGCAGTCCGCCTTCCGCTGTCTGCACCAAAGAAATCGCATCCTGCGAGTTGTCGCTTGCAGCAGTTAATCCCTTGATCTGTGCTCTCATCTTTTCGGAAATAGCCAGACCTGCCGCGTCATCACCTGCACGGTTGATTCTGTAACCGGATGACAACTTCTCAAGCGACTTAGATACTGCACTGTTGTTCACGCCCAGCTGCCTGCTGGAATTTAATGCCATGATATTGTGTTGAATCCTCATACTAATTACCTCCATGTAATTATATTGTTCCGGGAATTCCTTTTCCCTGTTTTAAAAATGTTTCTCCCAATGCCGGACGGGCCCTGTCTGACACTGGACTAAGCTTCCGGAACATACCATCCCTTCCGCTCTGTAATATTTATCGTACACCTCTCCTCTTTTATTTACCAAAAAAATGCACAAAAATCATTTACGATTTATGTGCACTTTATCCATAAAGACTCTGTTCAATATAAAATTCTTCCAATGAAAGATTGTGTTCCTTTATATACTCCGCCGCTTCCACACCCACGTACCGGTAATGCCACGGTTCATACTCAATTCCGGTTATATCCACCTTATCTTCCCCGTAACGCATGATAAATCCATACTCCTGGGCGTGTTCCATCAGCCACTTTCCTTCCGGCGTATTCTCAAATGCTTTCTCAAGCTTATGATATTTCTTCGTATAGAAATCCACAGCCAAACCCAGGCAATGCTCCCCTGAACCGGGAATTGAAATGGTCTGCCTTGCAAGTGCGTAGGATTCTTCCTTTGTGTGGCCGCTCCTCACATAGGACTGCACCTTCCTGTTAAACAGCTTTTCCTGCTTATCCAGCGTCCGGTATCCGGAGCATATGATTGGGGCAAGCCCCTGTTCCCTCATGGCATCCAGCATTTCCATAAGAGGCTCGTAGATTCTCACATCCACAGACTGTTCCGTCCCAGGAATCATCTGTAATTCCACTGTATAGTCCTCTGGTACGGGATATTCCGCATTGGTAAGAATCAGGCACCAAAGGTCGCTTTCACCGATTATCAGTTCATCTCCCTGCACCCTGTTAGCATCCTGCTCACTTTTCCGGCTGGCCAGTCCTGCTGTCAGCCCGGTTTCCCCGGACCATACCTCTGATTGCGCTTTCGCCGGCCTGGCTGATGTTCCAGCCTCCATCAGTGGGTCCGCTTCCCCGGCATCCGCCGCCGCCCCATCCAATGCTTTCGCCGTCCCATCTCCACCGGCCATCATCTCCACTTCCGCCCTATCAGCACCCCTCTCCTTTTCCAGCGTCCTGTGAGCCGATATATAAAACAAGGCCAGGATAAGCAGGAACGTATAGATCATTACCCGCCGGTTCCTGACCACGCGCCGGTCTTTAGATTTCTTATAAGCCATCTCCCGCGCTTCCTCCTGACTTGACCTCATTTAATCTCATCCGTACTCCTCATATCCCTGCTCTCACCGTATCCTCCGAAGCTGGTCCCCCTGCCGTCTAAGAATATAACGGTACAGCAGGTCCTCCTGCCTGGTTGCCATCTCCATAAACTCGCATCCGTAGCCATAGCCGCCTTCCGGCCGGTTCATCTGCCTACGCACCTCGCACGCAAACAGCATGGAATCGCCCATGGCGGGGATCACGATATTAAGACGGTCATTGATCTTGAATATCTCATCCGTTCTGAACATCAAGCCGCCCAGGCTGATATCCACCAGCTGAACCTTAAGCCCGTTGTAATCCGCAGAATCCCCTGTAGAATCATGCTCTGATTCCTCCCCTGGGTTCATCAGCTCATCTCCGCGCATGCAGTTATAGATCACCGCTTTGTCCCTTGTACTGATCCGGAAATACTCCCGCCTTTCGTCATTGGTGGCCTCATTGAGATCAATGATACGCGCCAGTTTGGGAGATGACAGGTACACTCTCCCGATCAGTACCTTGAAACCCAGCTGTGTATTATATACCTCAATCTTTACCAAAAGGTTATATGGTATGGTGGGCAATTCATTGCGTGAGCTTCCCACATCAATAAAATTCTTTCCGATCCTGTGCAGGACTCCCATGCTGATCAGGTCGTTATTCTTTGCTTTCATGACACACGATGATCCAACATATCCGTCCAGCAATTCAACCATGTTCCCCACCCCCCTGTTATCGTCCTGTTATCGTCCTGTTATCGTCTGTTGCCTGCTGTTCTCTTTATTCTCTGATTTCTCCACCATCCCTGTTCCGTCTGGATGCCAGATTCCGGCGCAAACGGCTGGAACTTCCGTTGCCCATACTGCCAACGCCGGTTCTGCCCGCAGTATTACCATCTCCTGTTTTGTCCGCGGCACTGCCGTCTCCCGCCGCATTCCCCTTCCTCACGCCCTCCGCATCCTCAATCCCCCGAATCTGAGCCGAGGTTTCAATCAGCTTACAATAAATTGCCGCCACCACCTCGTAAAGCTCCACCGGGATATTGCTCCCCACGTCCAGCATACACAGAAGGGAGGCCGCGCTGTCATCCTTGAATACGGGAATCCCCTTTTTCTCTGCAATATCAATGATATGCTCCGCAACCGTGCCGTAACCGGAAGCGATCACCACCGGTGACGCGTCCTCGGCTGCATTGTATTTTAAAGCAACTGCTTTATTCTTCTTATATTTTGACATCCACACCCGTCCTTTTGAATGGCAGGTTTTTGAATACCTCCATCAGGCTGCGCACATGGTCCATGCGCTCTACTTCTATGTCAGCCGCCCTATATCCGTGTTCTTCCATAATACCGCGGAATTCCGGGATCAGGCCCTCAAATACTTCCGTGTACGATTCCGGGCAATACAGATGAAATCCCAGCTCCCTGCCCGCCATCATGAATTCCGCCTCCATCTGCCCGATCCCCGGTATATCAAAGGTAATCAGCACATGGACATGGTTTCCCTCCCCCTCCGCCCGGTCGCCTCCCCGGCCTTCATCCTTGGGATCGATCCAAAGTTCGGAAAATGCTTTCATGCCCTCATAATCCACCGGAATCACAAAATGCAGAAGGGGCGTATAGTTGCAGGGTGAGGATAAAAGGCTTGTGATGATTTTCTCGATCCTCTCCCCGTTCAGGCTGTTCATGGGAGTCTCCCGGTCCTGCTTTGCAATGATCTTTGCCAGCGTATCCATGATCCGGGACCGGTTCACCAGGTGCTCCGGCTCCTGGAAACTGGTTATGTACTGCCGTACCAGCTCCCGCAAACGTCCCTTGTCCTCCCTGCTGTTCACATGGATGAGAAGATTCATAAGGGCCTCCTGGAGATATGCGTCATTGTCCTGGTAACGCGACATATTGTACATGATATTGGGGATCACCCGGGCTGTCTGGGGCGTGTAGAGCACGCTTCCCTCCAGTTCCTTTAAAGCCTGCTGCACATCTGCTTTCAGGGCCTCAAATTCCTGCCCGCCCTGTACCTGCCTGACCCGCTCTCCCAGCTGCGCAAATATTCCCGCCAGCGTCCTGCTCCCTGAAAGCTGTTCGGACAGGTATTCCAGACTGTTAGCCACGGAGTCCAGTACATCCTGCCTGGATATACTGCCGTTGACCGCCTTTAAGAGCTCCGCCGTCTCCATCCTCAGTTCCGGCTTGTCACTTAACATCCCTCTTAGGAAGTCAAACAGTTCTCCCTTAAACAGCGTGGAAGCATACTCCTGATCCACCAGTTCGTCTACAATGTGCTCCGGGTTGATCAATAAAGCGTCAAAAAGCTGGCGGATCTCCTGGGTCATAGTATTGTTATTCACCGGAAGGAGGTTGATGATCTCCTCCAGCATGTAAATATTTTTCAGATAGTTGACCGTCACTGCCGGGTCTTTTAACAGGTTCATCAGGGTGGCGGCGCCGGCTTCCCGTTCCAGCACATTGTGATGTCCCAGAAGGCCGCTGCCCTCAGGATTCTTTGTAATGTGCCGGATCTCCTGCATGTCAAACGGAACCGAGGGGTCCTTTAACGCCTTGTCCGTCTGTATGATATTCTTGTTGATGACCGGAGATGTCACCCGTAGGATGTCTGCCATTAACGAATTCCTTTCCTGATTTCCCCGTCAAGATAGTAGAAGGAACAGCTGTCCTCCTTCTTGGTGATGCTCATCTTGCAATCCCCGATATTGATTACGGTTCCGGGATACACTTCCCTGGCCGTAAGCCTGGATTTTCCCACCTCGCGGAGCTTTTTTGACAGCTCCGCCGCCTGCTGTTTTAATTTTTTCTCTTTTAACGTGTTGATGGGCGCTTCCAGCTTCAGCTTTGCAAGGCGGTCCCTTTGGGATGGTGTGATGGTACCTTCCTTAAGCTTTCCGTTGAGATATGAGATATCCTTGTTAATCTCGATCAGTTTTCTGGAAAGCATAAGCAATTCCTTTCCAAGGGCCTCCATCTCCTCTAAAAGCTGTGGGGTAAGGCCCAGGGTTATGGCTGTTGTGATGTGGCTGGGCGCCCCCACCGCCTTTACGTTCATGCAGTTATAAACCGAACAATTCCCGCCGATCAGCGCGCCTCTTTTACCGATGAGTGTCAGGTTGTGCCCGCAGGACACCTCGGAATTGATGATATATTCTGCCTGGATATTATTTTTTACAAAAATGCTGCAGTCCTCCAGGAATTTGGCCGTGATATCTCCCTCCGCCTCAAGCACTCCCGATTTCATGCCCCGCATTCCTTTATGAAGCAGGATATCCCCGCCGGCCTTCAGATGGGCGCCTTCCACAATTCCCATTACCGTGATATCGCCCTTGGCCGTGACACTGTATCCCTCCAGCACATCCCCGTGCACCATAACGCTTCCGGTAAAATCAATATTTCCAATGGAGTTGTCAACATTTCCGGACACGGAAAATACATTTTCCACATGAAAACGCCCGGACCGGAATGTCAGATTGCCCTCGCAGGCCGTCAGAAGCTTATCCCGCTCCGGTGAGTATACAATGTTCTTTCCCTGGGGAATGGGCGGCATGGTGCCGTTTTTGCCGCGGACCGGCTGGCCGAATACATCCATTCCGTCCTCCGGCTCCGTGGGCATGGAAATCTCACAGACCACGTCCCCCTTTTTCACGTTATGGATCAGGTTCATGCTCTTAAAATCAATCCCGCCGTTGCCCTTGGACGCATACTTTATCTGGGGTTTTCTGGGAAAATAATCCTTAATATGACCGTCATCCCCGTTCAGGGACGGCTGGCCTTTTGCTATTATGGCCATCTGGAGATACTGCTGTTCCCTGACCATAGCTGCGACCTTCTCCTCGTCTATGCCAAAACAGATCCCTTTCTTTTCCAGCGCCTCACGCACCATCTCTATGGAGATGTGTTCACCGCTGCCCTGCGGCCCGTACAGCATCATGGAAACTTCCATCTTATCGTCCGACACCATAAGTTCTGCATGGGCGTCCATGTCCGGTTCTTCCGCATCTGAAGATACTTCCTCCCGGTCTTTTTCATTTAAAACCAACAGATCCTTACCTTCAGAATCATCCAATACCGCGGCTTCTCCTAAAAGTTCCCGTTCCAGCTGTATCCGGCGTTTCTGTTCCGCCTCGTTCCAGTCCTCCACCGTCTCTACCCGGTGATCATGACCGTCATCCGCCAAGCCGCGTCCCTCTTTCCGGTGCTGCGCATCCTCCGCTTTTCCATATTGCTGCGCATCCCCCGTTCTTTCGCGGCTCTGCGCATCCCCCGTTCTTCCACGGCTCTGCGCATCCCCCGTTCTTCCACGGCTCTGCGCACCCTCCGCTCTTCCACGGCTCTGTGCACCCCCCGCGCCATCCTTGGACGTTCCCCCGTCCTCTGTCTCACTCTCTTTTTTATCTGTCCCGCTTTCTTCCGGGGATATATCGTCCTTTTCATCCTCAAGAAACTTGGAAAACAAACTGAATATCAGGCTTTTTTCGTTCATGGACATCCCCCCTTTCAGCAATTCTTATGCTGCCTTACCGCAGGTTATTAATCATCTCTTCCATCTGATCCGCCGTACTGACGATCCTGCTGTTAAGCTGGAACGCACGCTGCGTCTGCATCAAATTTACCATCTCGGTGGACATATTGGAATTGGAAAGCTCCAGGGTCATGGTAAGGACCTTGCTTTTCTCCTCCTCGTCATCCAGATCCTCGATGGACACCCATTCGCCGGATGTCTCTCCGGTGCGGAACAGGTTCACACCAGCGTGCATCAGCCCTTCGGGATTCTCGCACACAAACAGGCCGATCTGCTCTGCCAGATGATCCAGGTCCAGCTCTCCGGGCGTGCCGTCCCCGCCATCTTCCGACTGCTTATACTCCAGTTCAATGGGATCCCCGTCCTGGTCCAGCACATAGCTTCCATCGCTGGTGGTCAGGTAATTGCCGTCCTCCGTGGATGAGATCTGGAATGCGCCGTCCCTTGTGTAGGCCGGTTCCTCCTCATCCTCACTTGTCTGGATTGCAAAAAATGCATTGCCGGATATGGCAAAATCCAGCTTCCGGTCGGTTTTGCGGAAGATTCCCTGCTGGAACACGGTTCCCGGACCGTCATTTTTCACCCCATGGCCGACCTGGGCCTGGGGCCTCATATCCATCCGGGTGTACAGCAGATCGTCAAAGCTGCTGCGCATGGATTTATATCCGTTGGTGCTTACATTTGCCATGTTGTTGGCAGTCACATCCAGATCCTTCTGAAATGCGTTCATTGCCGATACTGCCGTAAAATATGATATATTCATGTATGGTCCCCCTACAGCTTGCCGATATCGTTAGCTGTTTTCTGGTTCATCTGGTCTATGATGGTCAGCGCCTTTCCACAGGATTGGAACGCTCTCTGGACCTCCATGGCCCTTGTCATCTCGTTATTCAGGTTCACCCCGGATGCCTCCAGCTTTCCCTGATACACAGTGGGATACACCTGCTCCAGCGCCACTGTATTCCCGGCTCCATAGGTGCCATTGTCATAAAAGGTGAGATTGTCGTAATTGTCCGGCACCACGATCTGGATCTGGTCCAGCGCACCGTCCTCATTGTCATAGATAATGCCGTCCGAACCCACGCGGAACCCGCCCTCATCCACATACACAGGGCCGCCGTCCCCCATGACCTGACCCACGCCCGGAAGCACCAGATTGCCTTCCCCGTCCCGGTCAAAATGGCCGTTGCGGGTCAGATACTGTCCGTCCGTTCCCTGGATCACAAAGAAACCGTCCCCGTTGATCGCCAGGTCATAGGTCTGTCCCGTGTCCGTGACCGTTCCCTGCCCGTGGGCAGTTATTTCCCTGGTGCCAACCGATATGGTGGAACCCCGGCCCAGTCCCTGGGTCTGTCCGTTCATCTGCCGCACCAGCTGCTGGTCAAAGGTGGTCTTGATCAGACGTTTGGGCTTATACCCGCTGGTCTTCACATTGGCAATATTGTTGGCCGCCATGTCAAGTGACCTCTGATTCATCAGCATACCGGATGCAGCTGTGTAAAATCCTGAAAACATATCCTTATCCTCTCATATAGCCTTCCAAACAGTTCTTTAGCTTCCCGATTGCTTTGGTATGGATCTGGCACACACGTGACTGCCCCACGCCCATAACCTCCGCGATCTCTGAATATTTTAACTCTTCGTAATAATACAGTGTGATAACAAGCCGTTCCTTTTCTCCCAGCCCGTTGATGGCGGTGGTAAGCATTTCCATAAGTTCCTTATAGTAAAGGCTCTCCTCCGGCTTCCCGTCCATGTCCCCGGCTTCCAGCTCTCCCTTTGCAAATACGGCCGTCATATCCTGGAGCACGGATTCAAAGGAGAGGACCGCTGCATGGTTCATATATTTGATATGATCCTCCACCTTTTCCACGGGCAGGTTCAGATACCCTGCCACTTCCTTTACATCCGGTTCCCCCATCTTTTCATGGGACAGTATGGAGAATGCCTGGTCTACCTTTTTCTGGAAATTTCTTGCCCGGTGAGGCACCCAGTCCTGGCTGCGTATGTAGTCGATCATGGACCCTCTCACCCGCATAAACGCGTAAGTTTCAAATCTGGCACCCCGGTCAGGATCGTACCGGTTCAGGCATTCCATCAATGCCAGCACGCCCTGGTCCGCCAGGTCCTCCTGCTCCAGAAAGCTTCCTGCCATGGCGCGCAGCTGCACGGCCGCGGAACGTACAATGGGGAGGTAGTGTACAACCAGCTGGTTTCTAAGCTCCTGGCTGCCGGTCTTTTTATAGGATGCCAGCGCCCGGGCCATATCCTCACTGTCTGTCTGTTCCATCTGCATAAACTGTTACCCCTGTCCTGTCACCTCTGGCCAAGGGAAATGCTTCCCAAAGCCTGTATCTGTATATTGTTATCGATCTCGCTGAAGGATACCACCGCCACATTGGGATAAAACTGGTCAATGAGCTTTTTAAAATAGATCCGCACCACCGGCGAGGTGAGAACCACCGGTATGTTGACCAGATCCTTGATCTTGTTGATCTCTGACGTGGCTGAGCTTACGATGCTCTGGATCACCGTTGGTTCCAGCGCCAGATAGGAGCCGGTATCCATCTTCTTCACCGATGACATGATCATGTTCTCGATCTTGTCGTCCAGGCTGATTACCTTCATCTGCCCCGCCTCTGAGAAGCGGCGGGAAATGGTCCGTTTCAGCGCCTGGCGCACATACTCGGTGAGCATATCCGTATCCTTGATCTGGCTCCCGTAATCACCCAGCGTCTCCACAATCGTTTCCATATCACGGATCGGGATCCCCTCCCGCAACAGGTTTGCCAAAACCTTCTGGAGTCCTCCCACCGTGATAACGGAAGGAATGGTATCCTCCACAATACTGCTGTTTGTCTTTTTCAGTGTCTCCAACAGGTTGTTGACCTCCTGGCGGTTGAGAAGCTCATGCAAATGCTCCTTCACCACCTCGGACAGGTGGGTGATCACCACCGAGGTGGGATCGATGAGCGTGTATCCTGCCAGCTCGGCCTGGATCCTGCGGTCCTCGCCGATCCATTTGGCCGGTATATGGAACGCCGGGTCAATGGTGTCGATTCCCGGAACATCATCCGCATCCGTGCCGGGCGGCAGCGCCAGGTAGTGGTCCATCAGGATATCTCCCCTGGCTACCTCCTCCCCTTTTAAGAGGATGCTGTACTGGTTAGGATTGAGCTGCCCGCTGTCCTTAATGCGCACGGACGGAATCACAAATCCCATGTCCAGCGCCATCTGCTTGCGGAACATAACCACGCGGTCGATAAAATTGCCGCCGTTGCTCTCATCCGCCAGCGGAATCAGGCTGTAGCCGAATTCCATTTCAATCTGTTCTACATTCAAAAGACCGTAGACATTTTCAATATTCTTATAATAAGACGCTTCGCTGGTGACTTCCGTCTCCACAAATTCCTGTACGGTCTCAGCCGCAATGCTCTGCTGGCGCTTGTACAGGAGATATCCTCCGCCTGTTAAACCGGACGATATGATGAGGATCTGTAACACCGGAAATCCCGGGATCAGGCACAGGCACGCAGCCGCGGCGCCCGCTGTCATCAGTACTCTGGGCTGCGCCAGGAACTGACTGGTGAGATCCTCGCTCAGGCTGTTCTCAGATGCGGAACGGGTCACAATCATACCGGTTGCAACGGATATGAGCAGGGCCGGTATCTGGGATACCAGGCCGTCTCCGATGGTGGAGGTGGTATAGATCTGCATGATATCCTGTATGGTGCCCTGACTGTTCATGATGCCCACGATCAGGCCGCCCACAAAGTTGATAAATGTGATAATAATGGAGATAATAGCATCTCCCTTTACAAACTTGGTCGCTCCGTCCATGGAACCGAAGAAATCCGCTTCCCTCTGTATCTTGGAACGCCGTTCCTTTGCCTGCTGCTCATCAATCAGGCCGCTGTTAAGATCCGCGTCAATGGCCATCTGCTTTCCCGGCATGGCATCCAGGGTAAACCTTGCGGCAACCTCCGCCACACGCTCCGAACCCTTTGTGATTACTATGAACTGAACCAGCACAATGATCAGGAAAATGATAAAACCAATGACAGCATTTCCCCGGATCACAAACTGTCCGAAGGTCTTGACCACCTGTCCCGCGTAGCCGTTGTCAAACAGGATCTTTCTTGTGGATGAAATATTAAGCCCCAGCCTGAATAAAGTCGTGATTAAAAGCAGGGACGGAAACACGGAAAATTCCAGTGTCTCCCTGATGTACATGGTCATCACAAGGATCAGCAGGGACAGCGATATATTCAGTATAAATAAAAAGTCCAGTATGGGTGTGGGCAGGGGGATCAGGATCAGGAAAATGATCCCTATGATCCCCGCTGTTACAAGGATATTAAACCGTTTCAACTTTATTCACCATTTCCAATAATGCTTCGTGTATTTACTATTTCAGTGATGCGCACTCCGAAGTTATCATCGATCACCACAACCTCGCCCCTCGCGATAAGCTGTCCGTTGACAATGATGTCCACCGGCGCATCCGCCTGTTTGTCAAGCTCCACCACAGTTCCGTTGTTGAAATTCAGCACATCCTTCAGCCGCCGTTTTGTCTTGCCGATCTCTACTGACACGTTAAGGGGCACATCCATGATCAGTCCCAGGTTGCCGCTTATGGTCTGGTTTCTGTGCAGGATACCGGCTGCGCCGGGCTGTCCGGCTCCCGGCCCGCTCCTCCGGGGTCCGGCCCCAGTCCTTCTGCCTCCGGCGTTCGCAAGTTCTCCGGCCTCATCATCTTTGCCCTCGGCCTGGTCTGCATCTGACAATGCTCCCTTGCCCACAATCGAGCTTTGCTCAAGCAGGGCGGCCTGCCTTGCGGCTTCCTCTTCCTCCTGCTTTGCCCTGGCCTCCGCTTCTTTCCTGGCCTGGATCTCCTGGTACAGGCTGTCCATGGCATTGGCCGATATGCACTCAATGAACTCCGACTCCACCATGTCCTTTATCTTCATGCGGTAGGTCACTGCCAAAACACCGGAATCCTCCGCCTCTCCCATAACCGAAGCCAGGCTCTGTCGGCCGTCCGACAGCGTCAGCTGGCAGTCTGCAAAATCCATGGTATCACCCAGGAACTGCGCCATGGCTGCCGCCGATGCGTGACCCATCTGGTTCATCAGCTCCCCTGCCGCGCTCATAGCCACATCATCAAACACAAAGTCAGGGTCGGGAAGGTCATCCACGCCCATCAGTTCATTCAGGAATACCTGCATATCCCTCTGCCGGAGGATCAGGACCAGACTGCCCGCCACCTGTGACGTAAGGCAGGTCTTTACAAAGACAGCCGGTTCCAGGATGCTGTACTCCACTTCCCTGACCGTTATTTCCTGTAGCTCTGGTTCCCCTATCTCAATATTGGCCCGCAGAATGGACGAGATGGATTCTCCCGCCGCCTGCGCATGTATTCTGATGAGTTCCTCCAACATCTGCCGGTCCGTCACTTCGCTGACATTCCGGCTTCCCTGTTCCTTTGCCATGGTTTAAGCTCCTTTTTATTCCTCAATCTCTTTGGTATTTCTTCTGCGTTTCTTTCTGACCGCTTTTTTCTTTTCCGCTTTATTCTTTTCCTCTTTGTTCTCCCCGGACCGCTTGTAGCTGGCGGGAAGAAGTTTAAACAGCTTTTCTTCTATAAACTTGGGATTTTCCCCTTCCTGTATGGCCAGAACCCCCTCCATCACCAGCTGCTTGCACAGAAACTCTTCATCATGCCTGGCCTTCAGCTTGCTCGCCATGGGAAGGCACACAATGTTGGCCAGCAGCGATCCGTACAGCGTGGTGATCAGCGCCACGGCCATGCCCTTTGCAAGGGCGTCCACATCAGCCATGTTGCCCAGCATCAGGATCAGGCCTACCAAAGTTCCGATCATTCCAAAGGCAGGAGCATAGCTGGCTGCCTTTTCATAAAAGCGGCGGTCCAGGGCATGACGCTCGTCCAGCTGTTCCAGCTCTGTCTCCATGGCCTTGCGCACCTTTTCCGAATCCACGGAGTCCACCACCAGCATCAGGCTGTTATGTAAAAACGGCTCGTCAATTTCACTCAGCTTGTCCTCCAGGGACAAAAGCCCCTTCATGCGGGCCTCGGTTGCAAGGCCCACGATCTGAGCCACGGACTGGGCCGGATCAAACTGATAAGGCCTCACAATGATCTTTAGGTGGCTCCCGATCTTTTTAAACGCACCTGCCGGAAAGGATATCATCATAACGCCGATGGTTCCCCCCACGGTAATGGCAATACTTGGTATGTCAACAAATGCTTTCAGGTTGGTAAACACCAGCTTCATGGCCTCCTGGTCAAAGGTCATACCGAATCCCACAAGCCCCACTGCTAAAATAAAACCCAGAATTGACAAGATATCCATAACAATACATCCTTTTCCTAAACTATTCTGCCGTACCATCAGCCCTTAATCTGATCCAAGATGCCTCTAAAGGCCTCCCTGCGGAATTCCACCACCTTGTCCACTACTTCTTCCTTGGATTCCCTCACAATCAGGTGCTTACCATTGGTCAGGAGGATGGTGGTATCAGGATTCTCCATAATGGTCTCGATCAGGTCGCAGTTTAATATAAACTCCTCACCGTTCAGTTTTTTTAACAGGATCATGATACCGCCCTCTCATCTGCTTATCGTTTCAGGTTAACCAGCTCTTCCAAAATGGAATCCGACACCGTAATGATCCTGGAGTTGGCCTGGAACCCTCTCTGTGTAACGATCATATCTGCAAATTCCGTGGATATATCCACATTGGACATTTCCAGGGATGAGGTCTTGAGCGCGCCGGTTCCGTCTTCCCCCGCCTTGCATGCCTTGGCCTCACCGGAGTTGCCTGTCTGCTTAAAGTAAGAATTGCCCACGCCCTCCAGTCCGTACGGGTTGTCAAAGGTCACCAGGTCGATACGGCCGATCTGGATCTTTCCAAGGTTGGGATGGTTGGCCTCAATGATACCGTTGGCCAGGATAGTCACACCGGCATCAGCCAGGGACACGGTTCCGCCCTCGCTGCCTGAGGTCAGGGAAAACGCCTTGCTGCCAAGACCCAGGTCTCGGGAGTTGGTGGCTTCGGTAATGGTAGCTGCGTTCTTAACCTCTTTATCATCGGCATCCGTATGCTTGTCAAAATAATCATTGATTGCCGTATACCCGGGATGAGTCACCTCAATATACTGTCCTGCCTCACCATCCGGCGGCGTACCTACCTCCTTCAGCCATATGCTGTTGGCCGAAGTGCTGTTTTCATTGATGGATCCCTGGAACTTTCTGGTGGTTGTGCCGTCTGACACGGTTGCGGTTATCTGCCATGCCGCCGGGTTACTTCCCTTTGCAGGCACAAACACCGCCTCATAGCTCACATCGCCCGATGCCGTAAACATGGGTTCCGTACTGGTTGCAGACGGCTTGATCCCTCCAAAAATACCGGTATCCTTATAGACAGGGTCAAAGGTCTGGACCCCCGGCTTGATTCCAAAATTTTCACCCAGCAGCTCTTCGCCGGTAAAAGCTCCATTACGCGCCGGAACCGCTGTTATGGTAAAGTTTCCTGCCGGGTGCGGCTTTCCGTTGTTTGTTCTGGTAATGGCATTGTTCATCTGTTCATTAAACTGAGATAAGCTGTCAAAGCTGGCCCTGTTGCTGACCCTGACCGTGATACTTGAAGTATTAAACTCGTCTGACTTTACGACCACATCAGCGCCGTCCGGAAGCGTGTCATCCAGCTTAAATGTGATGGACACATTGGCATCTCCGGTTGCATTCTGGGACGTAATTGTATATTTGATCCCATTGATCTCCTGTGTACTGCTGGACTGCGCGTTGTTTTTGGATGGGACGCTTAAATGGATCTTATCCGATCCAGCCGCCTTACCCAATGGATCACCGGTCACGCCCAGCACCGTATATCCGTTGGCATCCACCAGGTTGCCGCTTTTGTAATCCAGCTGCAGGTTTCCTGCCCTGGTATAAAAGACATTGCCGTCAGAATCCATGACCTGGAAAAATCCCTCTCCTGTGATCGCCACATCCATGGGCCTGCCCGTGGACTGCAGAGCCGACCGGCCCATGTTCAGGTCTATGCCTGCCAGCTGCGCACCGTAGCCTACCTGGCTGGCATTGGTGCCGCCTCTGTTGTTGTCGCCGCTGGTAGCGCTCTGTAATGTCTGATAATACACATCCTGGAAGCGGGCGCGGCTTGATTTAAAGCCATAGGTATTGACATTGGCAATATTATTGCCGATAACATCCAGCTTGGTCTGATGGGCCTGCATGCCCGACACTGCTGAAAATAATGATCTTAACATATTCAGTTCTCCTTTTCCAACCGCCCTACCCGTCCGTCATTCGGGGTAAGGATAGCCTCCAAAAGGACCGGCTATATCATAACGGTTCCGTCAATATTGGTGAAGACCGTGCCTTTCAGGCTGTCTTCATTTACCACTGTAACTACTTTATTATTTTTTACATTTACAACAAATGCTGTGGATCCCAAAAGGATCAGCGGCTCTTTTAAACCCTTTTCCTCCGCCATGCGGATCCCTTCATTAAGGCGCTCAATCTTTTCAGAGGATACATCCACTCCCCGTTCCACCACACGCTCTATGGCATGCTTTGAAAAGGACACCTGACTTTCCTCCCTGATCTTCTGCTCCAGCAGTTCCTTAAAGGCATTGTCGCTGCCTGCCGATTCCCGGGGCCTGTTTGCCGGCGGCTCACCTGGAGTCCCCGTGTATATGGGGGTATGAAGCATTTTATTGTATATCATTGAATCCATTGTTCATCCTCCTGTGCCCTGATGCGGTTACTGTCAGTTCTGTACATACATTACGCCTTGCCGCTGCCCTCCTCCGGATTCTTGTCTTCACCGGGCTTCTTATTCCCGCTGTCATCCGGATTATTGGCCGGCTCGGTTTTGATCTCCATGATCTCGTCCATGTTGTATGACTCTCCATTAACGTAGATCACGAACTTCTCATCCAGAAGTGATATCTTATCCACGATCCCCTCTGTTTTCTTAAGCTCACCTGATACCGTAAACTTGGCGGCCGCTACATATTTGCCCACCAGGGAGGCCACATAGGTGCTCTTTGCATTATAAGACATTTCCTCCATCTGCTGCATGGTACTGATCTGCGCCAGCTGTGTCACATACTGGGTATCATCCACCGGATTCATGAAGTCCTGATTCTTCAGCTGGGCTACCATCAAGGTGAGAAAATCCTCCATTGTAACCTTTTTGTCCGACCCGTCTCCGAATACGGCGTCTATCACGCTGCCGGAACCTGATGTGCCCTCTGTCTGTGAAGTGTCACTGGTATGATTGTCCGTACCTGCAGGCTCTGCCGCAGTATAGGGCGAGGTGGCATTTGGCATTTGTACTGGCATTCTTTTTTCCTTTCCCTCCCATGCCTTTATACATAGGCATAGAGTCTGCTTATGCGGCTTTCCGCCATCATGCGCTCTGCTTCCATGAGGAGATCCTCATCCGGCGCTCCATATTCCTCATTGCCGGATATCCGGTAACGGTTATGGCCTGCATGAGCCTGCTGTCCGGGATGCTCCTGCATCTGCTGGTTAAACCCGGAGAAATCCATGGTTCCCCGGCTGTCCCGGTACACCTCCTGGACCTGTGCGTTCAGCGGCCTTAACATATCCTTCAAACTCTCCATCTGGCTGGTGACCAGTTTCTCAGTCTCAGGATTTGTGACACCGATGCGGACCGTCAGCTTATCTCCGGCATTTGCCAGGTGAATCACCATATCCCCCAGTCCTTCGGGTTTTAAGTGAACGGTAAGCTCCCTCAGTCCTTCCTTGACGCCCCGCTCCAGACCGGTTTTAAACTGTTCCAGCACCGGTGCCGGTGTGTGTACATCCCCCGCGGGCTCCTCCGGCTTTAAATTTCCATTCAGCCGGTCAAATGCCATCCTTCCGTTAAGATCCATTCCACTGGCATCCGCACTGCGCTTCAGTTCCTCCAGGACATGGTTGACATCCTCCGGCGTCCCGCCTGCTGTTTCATCCTGTTTGGGACTGACGGCTTTCCACAAATCCTGCCTGTCCTGCATCCGGGAACCCGTATCCTCATTTTCCTTACCCGCGGTTTCCTGTTCATTACCCTGAACTGACAGTATCTGACCAAAACTTTCCCTGCCGGGATCAGCCGTCCTCCCCAGAGTCCCTGCCGGATCAGGACCTGTCTGCCTGTCCATTCCGGTTGCCTTTTGGGCTGCTTCCTGTACCAATGCCTGTTCCGTGCAGGATAAACCGCCTCCTGCCAGTTCCTGAACCTGCCCTGCATCCTGCTTCAAAGCCTGTGTCCAATATCCGGTTCCAATATCCATAGTTCCATGTTTCCCCGGCTGCAGCACCGTTTCTGTCCCTATGCCTGCGGACCGGATCCCGGCCATATCTGTTATCTGCATCTGTTCCGGCGGAATCTGCGGAAACGCCATCATGGCCTGAAGGCTCATTGCCTCCTCCGGTGTCAGGCTGCTGTCTTCACCTTTGGGGGTCCCGTCTTTTCCGGTACCTTCATCTGTTCCGGCATCTATGCCCTTTCCTCCATCTTGGTCTTTTCCTACCTCTCTGCCGTTTCCCGCATCCCGGTCTTTTACACCATGGCTGTCTCCTCCGGCAGTTCTGCCTTTTCCCGCATCTCCGCTTTTTTTGGCATCCTCACCTTCCCGGATCCCCCTGCCCTTTGTTCCTGTCTTGCCTGTGTTCTCCGGGCCGTTTCCTTCATGGCTTGCATCCGCTTTGTTCCCGTAGGTTTGGGACAAGCTGCTATCTTTTAAATTCCTGGTAAATACTTCTGCAAAACCGCCATCTAACCCTGATTTCCCCTGTCTCCCGGCAGAAGAAGCGCCAAAAGCCAGACCGGACGCCCTTTGGGGGTATACCTTTATCTGTGAAAATGCTCCTGCTTGTATCAATGTTTCCGTACTCATCTTTCTCACCTCCTTTCCCATACGCCTTTCTATTCAGAACGTTTTCCAGGTATGTTCCAAAGCGTGTTCATATACACTTTGGGCGGCCCCGGCAAACGCCCTAGGAAACGCCATTTCTGACAAATTCTCCTGCAACATGCTCTGTGATCAGGTCCTGCTGCTCCTTTGCCTCGTCATGGCGGTATTCCTCCAACTGTTTTTCCTTCAGCTTCTCCAGCTTTTTCACTTCCTTGGAAGCCTCTGTCACAATAGAACGCTGCTTTTCCACCTTTGCCTGTGCCCGGGTCAGCTCATCCGCTGTTTCCTCCAGCTGGATCCTGGCTCCCTCCAGCACACTGTGGCAGCCCTTCAGTATAAACACTGTGGTTCCCTGGGCCTGGCGCCTTCCAATATCCTCCTGGATATGGCGGATTATGGATTCACTGTCCCTTTTTCTCTCTTCCAGCTCATCCCTGACAGCGGTCAGCCTTCCAAGGACTCCCTTTTCCTTTTCCAGGTTCTGCTGCTGGTATACAAGCATACGCTCCAGCGTAAATACAAACCGTTTCATATAGCGCCCCTTAATCTGTTGCCTGGATCATCTGGATCACTGCCTCGTCCAGCGAAAAACTCTCATCTGTTTTCTGCTGAAGGAACCCGTATATCCGGTCTATATGCGCCAATGCATCATCTAATTCCGGATTGGTCCCTTTTTTATAAGCTCCGATGGAAACCAGATCACTGTTGCTTTCATATACGGCCAGAAGCCTTCTCAGCTTCCCTGCCGCTTCCCTGTGTTCCGGCATTACAATGTCGTTCATCAGACGGCTGATACTGGAAAGGATGTCAATGGCCGGGTAACGGTTTTTGGCAGCCACCTTTCTGGACAGCATAATGTGCCCGTCTATGATACCCCTCACCGTATCGGATATGGGTTCATTGGCGTCATCCCCTTCCACCAGCACGGTATAGATCCCCGTAATGGATCCCTCCTCAAAGTTTCCGGAACGCTCCAAAAGCTTGGGCAGTTCCGAATAGATGGATGGGGTGTATCCCCTTGCCACCGGCGGTTCCCCTATACTCAATCCCACTTCCCTCTGAGCCATGGCAAAGCGTGTCAGGGAATCCATCATCAGCAGCACATCCATGCCCTGGTCCTTAAAATATTCGGCGATCGTGGTTGCGGTCATGGTGCATTTGGAACGCATCATGGCCAACTGATTGGAAGTAGCCACCACCAGGACCGAACGCTTTAATCCCTCCTCGCCCAGATCCCTGTTGATAAACTCCACCACCTCCCTGCTCCTCTCCCCCACCAGGGCGATGACATTGACATCTGCCTTTACATTCTTGGCGATCATGCCCATGAGGGTGCTTTTTCCAACGCCGCTTCCGGCAAATATTCCCATTCTCTGCCCTTTTCCCACGGTCAGCAGGCCGTCTATGGCCTTAACTCCCATCTGAATAACGGTGTCGATCCTGGGACGTGTCATGGGGTTGGAAGGCTTTCCCGTAATGGTGTAATAGGATACATCCCCCACCGGCCCAAGGCCGTCTATGGGCATTCCCATGGCGTCCACCGTTCTTCCTATCAGCTGATCAGAGACAGCAATGCGGAGCCGTTCCCCGGTGTTGCGCACCGCGCTTCCGTAACCGATCCCCTCCATCTCCTCATAGGGCATGAGCAGCACCCTGTTCTCCCTAAATCCCACCACCTCGGCCATGACAGGGCTTCCCCCCTCCACCACGTCAATGGTACACACATCCCCCAGCCTGCAGGCCGGGCCCATGGACTCCACCGTGGTCCCCACGATCTTGTCTATCTTTCCCAGATAGGTGTATAATTCAGCATTCTGTATTGCCTGCTCGATCTGCCCCATTTCCATATGGTTACCGCCTTATCACCGGCCCTCCAGGGCCGTTAACTGTTTTTTCAGATTAGCCAGCTGTACATCCAGGGATGCATCCACAATCCCCTCCTCGGTCTCCACCTGTACAAAACCGGCGGGCCGGTCCTCTGTTTTGATCCTCAGGCTGCTTCCGTTCTTGCCCATTAAGGGTTTTAGACGCTGCTCCAGCTCTTCCACCAACCCGGAGGCGCGGGCCGGAACATGGACCGTAATACTCCTTTTATCCCGCTCCGAGAGCACTGCCTGCTCGATCAGGTCCAGCATTTCAGTCTCATCTTCTTCCACCCGTTTTCTGAGTATTCTTTCCGCCATCATAAAAGACAATGACGCAATCCTGCCGCACAGCTGCTCTTTAAATCCCTCAAACTCCTGTTCCATGTCTGCCACCGAGCCCCGGATCCCCTCTATATCATGGGAAATGCCGCCGAGCGCATCCTTAAGCCCCTGTGCATACCCATCCTGTCTGGCCTGCTCCTGGATCCTGCCGGCCTCACCTCTGGCAATATTTACTATGTTATCCCGCTGGGCATAAGCTTCCTCCAGAATCCTTGCCGCGGACTGTTCCGCCTGATCCCTGGCATGTTCCAATATTTTGCGCTTTTCCTCCGATATAAGGGCATAGCGTTTTCCCGTCATTTCAGTTCCGCCGGACAAACCGTTCCCGGGCCATCCGTTCTCAGACCATCCGTTCCCGGACCATTCATTCCCGGACAGGTTCTGTTCCTGCTGTGCGTCCCCCTGCTGCGCGTTCCGGCTGGCTTCGGGCTGGTATACCCTCACCGCCGCGCTGCCCGGAACAGTCTGTGCGGACTTTAATATCCTAGACAATAATCTCATCCTTTCCATCCTTGGAAATCACAATCTCGCCTTCCTCTTCCAGCCGCCGGATCACAGCCACGATCCTCTGCTGTGCCTCTTCCACATCGCTCATACGTATATTATGGAGATATTCCATATCGCTCTGTATGGATTCCCTCATTCGGCCGGACATGTTGGAGAAGATAGTATTGGTAACATCTTTATTGGCAACCTTAAGGGCCACGGACAGGTCCTTTGTTTCGATCTCCCTGAGGAAACGCTGTACGGACAGCGGATCCAGGTATGCGATATCCTCAAATACAAACATCAGCTTTCGCACATCCTCTGCCAGCTGCGGATTCTTCATGTTCAGTTCATCAAAGATATCCCTCTCCGTGCTGCGGTCCACATGGTTCATCACATCAGCCACATAGGTCAGTCCGCCCACCTCCATGGTTTCCTCCGATGAGGAGGAGCCGATCTTCTTTTCCAGTACCTCCTCAGCGATCTTGATGGCCATGGGCAGGGCCCGGTCCATATTGGCTATGCGCTCCACCACATCCACCCTGGTGTTCTGGGGCAGGTTGGCTATGATCTTGGATGCCTGTTCCGGAGTTGCGTATGACAGGATCAGGGCCAGGGTCTGGGGATGCTCATTCTGGACAGCAGCCATCAGGGTCTTGTAATCCACCTTCCTGATAAAACTAAAGGCCTTGGTCTTTAATGCCTTGCTGACCCGGTCCATCAGGTTCTTGGCCTGCTGCTGGCCAAAGGCCTTTTCCAGGACCTCCTTGGCATAATCCCTTCCGCCCTCTGTAATGACCTTTTCTGTTACACAGCAATTATAAAAATCCTGGGCAATATCCTCCAGTTCCCCCTCTGTCAGCCTGGGTAGCCGGGTGATCTCCATGGACAGCTGCTCCACTTCGTTTTCCGTCAGATACCGGAACACTTCGGACGCCCGTTCGCTCCCCAGGATGGATATGACGGCAGCAGCCTTTTCAGCTGGTCTTCTCTCTTCTGCAGGCATCTTATTTTTTATCCTCCTTCAGCCATGAACTGATCATGGATGCAATGATCTCAGGATTCATCTGTGCAAAGGACCGCACCTGGTCTACAGGACTGGTCAAGTCCTCCATATGTTTCCCCAGACTGGTCTGAACCGCATCCTCAGCGGCACGCTGCTCTGCACTGTCCGCACCCGCAGCCTCCCCGCCCTCATCCTCAAAATGGGCAAAAAGCTCCTGATCCTCCCTCATGTGTTTCTTCTTCCTGCGGCTCATCAAAAGCAACAGGATCAGCAGGAATAACAGGACACCCACACCGGCTGCAGCCGCAATGGTCCTGTAATCCAGGCCTGTCTGCGCCGGCGCCTGTACCGGCAGGGCCGGCTTTGGAGCGGGAACCGTTTCCTTTGGCATCTCCCGAAAGCTGGAAACCACAATGTCCTCAGGCGCAATATTAGCCGCCTTGGAAGCCGCGTCCACCAGCTGCTGTTTTTTTGCCTCTGTCAGATTGTCGTCATTGACCGTGATGGCAACCGTGGCTTTCTGAAGCTTTACATTATCCTTTTCAATCTGCTTTTTGATGTAGCTTACAAGATAATCCACATCCCTGTAATAGTCTCCCGAGGTCCCCCCGGCAGCGCCAGTCCCTGCTGTTCCGTAGGAGGGTATATCCGTGTTGTTTTCCTCGCCTGCAATGCCGCCCGCGCCGGAAGCTCCTCCCTCAAGGTTCCTTCCCTCCTTATACCGGTCCACAACCCCCTGTCCGTTTTCCTGGGGCTCATAATGCATGTCTTCCGTGATCATCCTGTCATAATCTATGACCACGGTGGCGGACACGCGAAGCTTATCCGGAGCATATGCCAGGGTGAGGACATTTTTAATCTTGTTCTCCAGGCGTTCCTCCACCTTTGTCTCAAAGTCCAGGCGGTTCAGGCCATAGGCAGTGGTGCCGATATCATCGGAAACCATCTCCTGCATGGTCTGGGCGTTCACTACCGTCACATTTTCCGGAGCCAGCCTTGGAACACTGTCCGACACCAGGTTCTTGATGGCCGACACCTTTTCAGGTGAAAGCTCATAGGAGGGCATCAGGGTGAGTGAGACGGATCCCGTGCTGGAGGGCTGGTCCTCATTCCACACGTAGTGACTCTCGTCCGGCACATTCAGGGTCACGATGGCGTTCTTAATCCCTGTCATGTCCTTTAATGTGCGCTCGATCCGGTCCTGAAGATTCATCAAGAGGTATTGACGCTTCTCAAATTCAGTGGTTGTGAACCCCATATTATCCGAAAAAATGTCAAAAGGAAGTGCCGTTTTCGGATAACCCAATTCTGACATATCAAGCATGATATCGCCCAACTGGTCTTCCGGAACCGTCACTTCTCCTTC
Organism: Enterocloster citroniae; assembly: GCF_040545455.1. NCBI lineage: Bacteria > Bacillati > Bacillota > Clostridia > Lachnospirales > Lachnospiraceae > Enterocloster > Enterocloster citroniae. Next base: position 142,438 of record NZ_JBEPLZ010000006.1, read on the forward strand.
GCTGTTCCTCCTGGCTTCAACGCCCCTTGCATTGAGAACCGTAAGGATCTCACTATTCTCTTCTTTTGATATTCCCGGGAATAATGCAACATAATTCCCGCCTTTGCCCATATTGAGCACAACAGTGGCCGCTAAAGCCACAATAACCGCTGCCGTGATTCCGGCAGCGGCTGCCTTTCGCCTTCCGGTACCCAGCATACGGCCTGCGCCGCTGTTTTCCCCGGTTACCGACTTAAATTTATCTCTGATCCCCATAACCCACCACTGTAATCTTTCATTTTAATATCAAAATACGCAAATTTAACGCTTTGTCATCAAACCTGCATTCCCATGATCTGATTGTACGCATTCACGGCCTTTGATGCTAACTGAGTGGTGAATTCTATGGTTGCCGCGGTCTTTTCCGCCTGTATCAGGGCTGTGTGGAGATGATCCACCTGTCCTGATGCCAGCTTCACATCCATGTCCTGATTATCCTTTAAAGCCTGGTCCGCTTCCTTAACTGCTTCCTTTAGCACATCCTTAAACTCGGTTTTCCTGCCGGCCTGTCCGGCGGACTGTGTGTTGTGCATTTTATCTAAAGACGTAATAACGTCCATTTTGGTTATCGGCACTATGAACATAACTCCCCCTGTAATCCCCCTTGTTTCAACAATATTCTACACTGCCTTCAGTATACGTCCAACAGGTCACTTCGTCAACAAATTTTAAGAAAATTATAACCAGTTTGTAATTTTTTCCGTAAGAATTTACCACATAATGAAAAATATGTAGTTTTTATACAAAAAAACAGGAAGCCAGAATTTTCCATTCCGGCTTCCCGTCATCAGTGCTGCATGTGTTCTCAACCCCTCCATCTTCCCTCAGAATCAAGGTATCTTCCCTCCACAGAGGTGTTTCTTAACATGGTCCCGTTGTCCGGGTTCATATAATACCACAGGCCGTTGTCCATCAGCCACCCTGTATGCATGGAACCGTCCTGGTCAAAGAAATACTGCTGGCCCTGGACATTCAGCCAGCCCGTGTGCATGGCTCCGTCCTCCTCCAGATAATACCATTTTCTGTTATCCTGGATCCACCCCGTGTTCATGACCCCGTTGATATCCAGGAAATAACTCTTTCCGTTCCTGGTCTGCCAGCCTGTAAGCATATATCCGCTGAAATCAAAAAGATACCATTCCCCGTCTATGTTCTGCCATGTACCTGAGGGATACGTGCCGTCCGTGTTCCTGTACCACCAGCCCTCGTTGTCCTTTACCCATCCGATCTGGGCCGGGGTCAGCTGTTCATTTTTTACAGGTCCGGTCACCGCGCCTGTAAGACTGCACACCTCATCCGCATCAATATCACATTCGTCCGAATACACCCAGTCGCTGCCGGTGATATAACCAAGTTCCTCCGAGTCCTTTGGTATTGCCCGTACCCGAAACTGGTAGGTGCCCGGAAGGGTCATACTGGGATAAAAATCATATGTGGTTGCAATGACCTTGGGCACTCCCTGGATCATCTGATCTCCCCTGTAAAGTTTTAATTCATATGCCCCCGCAAAGGGAACCGCAGACCAGGTGGCCTTTCCGGGAGGATATCCCATCCACTCCGCGCTCTCCGGTATCTCCAGTGTACCGGACGCCGGCGTCAGTTTCACGGTCAGCAGAAGCGTCTCATCATTGTTGGTCCGCTTAACGGAAGCATAGGTGGCTCCGTCAATCTGAAATTTGCTGGGTCCCGTGGTGCGGTTAAAATAGTATCCGCTTCTGGCATGGATCTCGATCTGTACCTTTGGTTCATCCCCCGGCTCCCAGTATTCCTTATTTTTGTTGGCCCATTTATACGCGCCAATGGTATACAGGTTACTGTCCGTGGTGGTATACACAGTGGCCTCATTCAGTTCATAATCCGCCTGCACATCCGAGCGCACCCGGATGGAGACGCTGGTAATGGGGGTTCTTGTCTCCGTCTTTGCAGCTGCCATGGATGTGATGGACAATGCCGCTGCAATCGAGGCACTCATAATCAGTCCTGCCGCCCTTTTCCAAATATGTATCATTGCAATTCTCCTCCTGTTTACGGTGCCCATATCCCATTCTGACCAATATAGTATTCTCCCACCACCTGGTCCTTCACCATCCGGCCGTCCCGCGGGTCCAGATAATACCAGCTGCCCTGGGATAAGAGCCATCCTGTGGCCATGCTTCCGTCAGGGTTCAGGTAATACCAGTCATCCCCCTGCTGCAGCCATGTTCCGGTAAGCTTCCCCTGTTCCGGATCCAGATAATACCAGATCCTGTTATATTGAAACCAGCCTGTAACCATATCTCCGTTGGAGGTGAGATAATACTCCCTGTCGTTCTTCCACTGCCACCCTGTGAGCATATACCCGTTCATGTCAAAGAGATACCATTTATCCCCGATCATATTCCACTTGCCCACAGGATAGGTCCCATCCTCATTTTTATACCACCAGCCGTTCTGGTCCTGGACCCAGCCCGGAGCCTGGGACTGTGGACCTGTACCATCCTTTTCGTTTACTCCCTTTACTCCCGTGGATACGGACCGCTTGCCGGCGGCCTGGGCGTCCTTTCTGGTGATCTCCTGGTTCTCAGATTCCGCCCAGTCTCCTGCTTTCAGATAATCGGATTCCGACTCCGACCTGGCAACCGCCCTCACCTTAAAGTAATAATCCCCAGCCTCTGTCATATAGGGGAAAAAGTCATAACTGACCGAATTGGTCCTGGGAACATGATAGACCATGCTTCCATCACAGAACAGCTTTACCTCATAGGAGGAGGCGCCTTCCACCTTTGCCCATCTGGCCTTGCCCAGAGGCTTTTCTTCCCAGTACGCGTCCTCCACGCGGTCCAGGGTTCCCTTTACGCCTTTTAGCTTTACCGTCATAGTCAGACTCCGCTTGGCATCGCTTTTCTTGGAAGTCACATAGTCCGCTCCCCGGATGTGGGCGCCGGAAGCATTGATACTGTTAAAATAGTAACCCTCCTCGGCTGCCAGTTCTATGGATACCTTAGGTATGTCTCCGGCCTTCCACTGGGACTTTCCATTGATAAAATCACAGGATACCACATGATACTTTGTACTGTCGGCCGTTGCGGACACACTTCCGCCGTCCCCGTTTGCAACCACGGAGGAGGTCACTGCCACTGCCACTGATTTGATGGCCTCATCCGCATATACCGCTGTAGCCGCAGACCACCAGACTGCCAGACACAGACCTGCCGCCGCTGCCATTTTAACCCCTTTACACACATACCTTCTCCTGCCGGTCACTCCCAAACCTCCCATAATCACTGTATTTTTCATCTTTTATCACGATTGCCACGGCCTTCTGACGGACACAATGGTCCGGTAAGCCGGATCATATCCCACCTTGATGCCTTCCTTTGTGGAGCTGGCGTGGACGATCCTGCCGTCCCCAATGTACATGGCCACATGGCCGGAGTAGCAGACCAGATCCCCCGGCTCCATATCCTCATAGGAAACCTCCCTGCCAAACACGGCCTGTTCCCCGGAGGTTCTGGGAATGTTCACCCCAAAATGACGGTACACGGACTGTGTAAATCCGGAACAGTCAGCCCCTTTAGTCAGGCTTGTACCCCCATATACATAGGGATTGCCCACAAACTGGAGACCGTAATCAGCCACTTCCCGCCCAAAGGAAGTGCCGCCATGGCTTTTGATCATCTCCCTGCGCCGGGCTTCCTCCCTGCTCCTGTCTTCCTCACTGCGCCGGGCCTCCGCCTGCTTTCTCAGGCGTCTGATCTCCTCATTCTTTAAGCGCACTTTATCTGCCGCCCCGGCTGCCCGTTCCCTGGCCTCTGTGAGCTGGGTTGAAAATGTCTCTGACTCCCGCTCCTTTTGGCGGATCATGGATCGGATCTGCGTCTGCTGTCCTCTGTATTCCTGTTCCATGACCTCCATCTCAGACTGCTTTCCCTCCAGCCGCGCCTTCTTCTCCAGTACCTGGACCCTGATCTCCTCGTATTGTGTGATCATCTCCTGATCGTACTGGTAAAGCTGGGAAAAGTACTCGGTCTGGTTCACCACATCCCCGATATTCCTGGCCCTCAGCAGGATATCCAGGTAAGTTATATTTCCCTCCTCATAGAGAAACCGGATCCTTTTTTTCAGCATCTCATACCGCTGTTCCCAGTTCTGTACTGCTGTCTCATAATCATGTTCCGCCGTCTCTATCTGTTGTTTCAGTTCTTCCATATCAGACTCCAGAAGACTGCTAAGCATCAAAAGCCTGGTAAGCTGATCCTCCAGTTCCCGGGCCTGCTTCTGGGTATCATCCCGCTTATGCTCCAGGGAATCCGCCTCCTCCCGGGCCTTATCCAATTCCTCCTGGGCCTTGTCCTTCTCCTCCCGGGCCTTCTCCTCCCGGGCCTTCTCCTCTTCCTCCTGGGCCGTCCTCTGATCCTGGGCCGTCCTGACTCCGGGCGTGGCCCATACTTCCATGGCCATAAGGAGAACTGACGCCAGGAACACCGGGAAAAGAAGGCGTACCCTGACATGGTAATCTTTTGTTTTCATCTCTGATCTATGTATACCCCTATCTTCCCCATCATGGTGACGTTCCGGTTCGCCTTGGCGCCGGAGGCCTCCCTATCCAAAAGAAGATCATACCGCCTCGGATCAAATTCGCTCTATCCTGCCGCTTCAGAGATGGGGAAACCCTTTCAATGCTGAATCTGCCTGTAAAATTACATTTCCAAATATCAATAATGCCAGTATAGCATAAACGTAACCAGGAAAAAAGCCCTAAATAATAGGATAAAAATCCCGGCACAGGTATCACATTTCCTTTCCTGTACCGGGACATACCCGTAAACGACAGCCCATAAGCCCAAGTTGCCCATGGCTTCCCTTTAATCTCAGCCTTCCATCTGGCGGCCCAGAAACCCGGCTGCCGTCACAGCCAGTTTCATTTCCATATCTCCGAACTTGGCCCTGGCTTCCCTGCTCATAAGAGCCACGGCGCCGATGGCGTCCCCCTCGCAGATAATGGGGGCTATAACCTGGGCTGATATACCCTCCAGTTCCTCGTCCACCAGCTGGATGAATGCCTTGTCATCCCTTGCAGCCATCACCGTGTTGCGCTCATTGATGGCCTGTTCCAGCTGGCGGCTGATGTTGCGCTGAAGCAGATCCTTCTTTGCCCCGCCTGCTACAGCGATGATCTGGTCCCTGTCCGTGATGCATACCAGCAGGCCGGTGGACTGGGCCATTGCCTCCGCGTACTGTACTGCAAATGAAGTGAGCTCCATCATGGGTGAATATTTCTTGAGAATGATCTCTCCTTCCCTGTCCGTAAATATCTCTAATGGCGTACCTTCCCTGAGTCTCAGGGTACGGCGGATTTCCTTTGGAATGACCACACGTCCCAGATCGTCAATTCTTCTTACTATTCCTGTAGCTTTCATAAAAAAATTCCTCCATTTTACTCTCTGACATTTATCTTCTTTGTTGCCCGTAAATGTAGTATTTGTAAAACAGAGGAATTTATACTTAAAGTAACCTTCAAAGTAATTATGAGGATTTATGGCTTCTTATAGTCGCCCCGGTCTGTCACCACCTCATATCCGATTGCTTTCATACGTTTTTTTAATTCATTAATGTTGGTGGCAGCTTCCACTCCAGTGCTGATCTTGTTGTCATAGAGCATATATTTCTTGCGCACATCCACTGGTGACAGGTTGGGCATGACCACATTAGCCCCTGCCATAACACCCTGCTCCCGGCCATTTTCCTCAATGGTGCCCAAAGCCGTGGTGGCCGGAAGCAGGACGGAGGGCAGCATCAGCCGGACAATGGCTAAGAGCAGCAGGGTCTGGCGCAGGGTTCCGGCCGGCCGATCCTTAAACGGGGTATCGTGATGAGGGATAAACGGACCAATCCCCACCATTTCCGGCTGCAGGCCGTACATAAATTCCAGGTCTTCAGCAATATGCTCCGTTGTCTGATAGGGCGCCCCGACCATGATCCCGCACCCCGTCTGATATCCGATGGCTTTCAGGTTCCTGAGGCATTCCTTGCGGTGTTCCGAGGACATCTGAGGCGGATGAAGGCTGGCATAATGACATGGATTGGCTGTTTCATGGCGCAGCAGATACCTGTCCGCCCCGGCGTCAAACCAGCGCTTGTAGGTGTGAAGATCCTTTTCACCCACGGACAGTGTGACCGCACAGTCGGGATAGCTTTTTTTTATGCTCTCCACCAGATAAGCGATTTTTTCATCCGTAAACCACGGATCCTCCCCGCCCTGAAGCACAAAGGTGCGCAGCCCCAGTCCATAGCCGATCCGGCAGCAGTCCATGATCTGATCCGGAGTCAGCCTGTATCTGGCCGCCTTTGGGTTGCTTCTGCGTATGCCGCAGTAATAGCAGTCGTTCTTGCAATAATTGGTAAATTCCATGAGGCCACGGACAAATATCCTGTTCCCATAGCTGTTTAACGCTTCGTTTCTGGCCTTTTCATAAAGATAGGTTGCCCCGTCTTTTGACATATGATCAATGAGGAAACAAAATTCCTCCCTGTCCAGGATCCGGTGCTTTGCCAGCCGGTCCACCAGTTCTTTTATGGTATCCATCACGCACCTCTTTCCATGACTTCTTTTAATCCCACCGGAAGGACACAGGTGTAGGTACGGTCCTTGTGCTTAAGGGGATACAGTTTTACCTCCACCCCAAACGCCTCATCCAGATGGGACTCGCTGAGCACTTCCTCTGTGGGGCCGAACATGGTAAAACCACGGGGGGTGAGGAGAAGGGCTTTCTGGGAAATAGACAGGGCGTGCTCCGGGTAGTGGGTGTTCACCACCGCGGAGATACTCTTTTCCCTGCACAGCCGTTCAATGGTCTCCAGCACAATGAGCTGGTTTCTGAAGTCCAGATTGGATTCAGGTTCATCCAGAACCAGAATAGAGGGATCAGCCGCCAGTGCCCTGGCAATGAGCACCATCTGAAGCTCCCCTCCGCTGATCCTGCTGCACAGCCTGCCTCTCAGATAGCTGATCCCTATCTCTTCCATACAGGCAAGGGCAATGTCCATATCCTCCTTTTTTGGCTGCCCAAATGTACCCAGATGGGCATTTCTTCCAAGGAGCACCATATCCTCTGCGCGGTATGCAAAAGCGGACGCTTTGGCCTGGGGCACATATCCAATCTTCTGCCAAAGCAGATGATAAGGGATCTCCTTAATGTTGGCCCCGTCAATGTATGTGCCTCCTGTCTTCCATTCCAGAAGGCCCAGCATACATTTGAGCAGCGTGGTCTTTCCCGCGCCGTTGGCTCCCAGCACGGACAGCACCTCCGGCTTATCCATGGATAAGTTCACGTTCTGTAAAATGTACTGGCCGCGGGAATATCCAAATCCGCCGTCTCTCACTTCAAATTTCATAATCGGATTCCTCCTGTCTTTCTCAGGAGCAGTATGAAGCAAGGTGCTCCTATAAGGGCTGTCAATATGGATACCGGTATCTCCGATGCCGTGACGGACCGGGCCAGGGTGTCAATGATAAGCATGAACACCGCCCCAAAAGCCATGCTGGCAGGCATTACGGAGCTGTTGTCATTTCCAAATATCATCCGCACCATGTGGGGGATGAGAAGACCCACCCAGCCGATCTGGCCGCACATGGATACCACGGCGGCTGTGACCATGGCTGACCCCACGATCACCAGGCTGCGGATCCGCTTCACCGGGATCCCCAGGGATTTTGCCTCATCCTCAGGCAGGGACATGGAATTGAGTTTCCACCGCAGCAGGAACAAAAGCATGCTTCCCCCTGCGATAAAGGGCGCTCCCATTACCAGGGTGGATTTTGTGGTGGATGCCATGCTTCCCATGAGCCAGTAGGTGATGGAGGGCAGCACATCCTGTGGATCCGCGGCATATTTGATCAAAGACACCAGGGCTGAAAACAGGGAACTGACCATCATGCCAGCCAGTATGATCATAAGGGGAGGCATGGTTCCCTTGACCCGGCCCACGCTCCAGGCCATAAGCACTGCCGCAACACCCAAAACCATGGCAAGCACCTGGATGCCGAATGCAGGAAGCCCTAAAAGGATGCCCAGCACAGCCCCAAAGGATGCGCCGTTTCCCGCGCCCAGGGTATCGGGCGTGGCCAGGGGATTGGCAAAAAGCCCCTGGAAGGCTGCGCCGGACGCCGCCAGTCCCCCGCCGGCCAGAAGGGCTAATATCACTCTCGGAAGGCGGATATTGGTGATCACGGTCCTGACCTGGCCTGATACCTCCACCTCAGGGAATGCACCCGGAACCAGCACGGCTGCCAGCTCCCTGGGTGAAATGGTAAAGCGTCCCACGGCCATTGCCCCAGCCGCACACAGGAAGATCACTGCCAGGGAACCCAGGGTCCAGTAACGGTTCCACCTTCGGGCGCCGGAGATTGCCTGTGCAATTTCTGTGCCCGGCTGGCTGTCCCGATCTGAGGATGACCTGCCCCGGATAGAGGAGGCTGGGTGGGCTATTCTGGCCGAATCTAAGGCAGCTGCACCGCAAAGCGGGGCAGTCAGCCGGGTACAGTATTGTCTCAAACAATCTCTCACATTCATGTTTAATCCATCCTTACTTTTTATTTCTTATAGCCCGCTGCCGCGTCACGGCCCGGGTGGTACATCCTCTCCACCTGTTCATCGCTCAGCTTGACACCGTACATGGCCTGATAGTAGTCCTTCACCTCCTTGGTGATGTCCACATCCTCAAACAGGTCCGGATACACCTGTTTAGCCATCCACAAAAGGGTCATGGGCGTATCCGTGCTGGGCGTATAGCTTCTGTAAGTGCCCAGAGGAAGCTTATACACATGCCCGTCCTGTACTGCCTTTACCGGGCTCCAATCGTCCTGCCCCACTGCATTTTCAAACAGGTCCTCAGGCTGTACCGGGGTAAAATTGGTGATAAAGATCACATCCGGGTTCCACTCATAGACCTGCTCCATATTGATGACGGCATTGGAATTTTCTGCCGCCACTCCCTCTGCCGCATTGCGTCCGCCCACGGCATCACACCAGAACTGCCCAAAGAACTTTTTGCCCGAGGTGATCATGGTGGTGTCACTGTAATTAAACAGGAACAGGATATTCTTTTGCTCCTCCTTCTTCAGGCCGGATACCCGCTTCTGGATATCTTCATAGACTTTCTGGCTGTACTGGGATACTTTGTCTGCGGTGTCTCCTTTTTCAGGGAAGATCTGGCTTAAAAGTTCCACCCAGTGATCATATGTCTCAATGCTGTCATAATCCCACTTGTTCACAGACACTGCTACGGCTGCGAATCCGGCTGAAGTCAGGGCCTCCCCCATCTCCTTGCTGCCTGCATTGTAGAATACCACATCCGGCTCCAGCTTCATCAGTTCCTCCATATTGATGTCGCTGCCGTTCATAAAGTCCGTGCTGGCATTCAGGATATCCGGAAACAGTTCTCCCAAAAGCCCGGTTTTTGCAGCGCTCATACTGGCCGGATTCATACCCACGATCTTTTCACCCGAGCCCAGGAATACGGTGATGATGGAGGGCAGGGGAAGAATGTCCGTGACTACCACACGGTTCACCTGCGCCGGGATCTCCACCTGGTTGCCCGCGTGGTCGGTGATGGTCTTAGGTCCTGACTGGTCCGCGGTTTCCGCTTCCTGGTGATCCGATGCCTGCACATTCGTCCCCCGGGCGTCTGCCTGGCATCCTGTCAGGCCTGCCACCCCAAGGCATAGACTTAATATTACTGCTGTTAACTTTTTCATAATCTCTCTTCCTCTCCTTTGCCCGGACTTCCGGACAATTCTAAACGCCGCACACAAACGGCTTCATTCTGTCATGGTACATGCGCCCTGAACACGCCTCATGGGGAAAGTCCACAAAGACCTGCCGTCCGTCCCCGGGACATACCTGGCGGTACAAAGGGTCTGCAATGACAACTGTACTCTTTTCCATGGCCGCAATGGCCTCATCCTCATCCCAGACCAGGATATCCCCCGGCTCAGCCAGGTCCGCGCCGCCTTCCGTGGGGCACAGCACATGAATATCCCCAGCTCCCAGATCCTCCCGCAGGCTGCACCGCAGGGAGCCGGCAATCACCTGTTCCCCCACGATCAGGATGTGTTCCCCGGAAAGGTCCTCAGGAAGTCCCGTAAGCCCCAGATCCACGGAGCCGCCCCATGGGCCGCCTGACGGGCCGTCTGACGGGTCCCTGTGCCCGTTCCCTCCTGCAAACAGGCTCCGGCTCTTCCCTGTCCCGGCTCCAAGACGCAGCAGTCCGGCCAGGCGCAGGGCCGCCCTTCTTCCCACCGGAGTTCCCACCACATAGGGAGTTCCGTATTTTCGTTCCAACTCCATGGCCGGTGGAATACCGGCCGCGGATACCACCAGGTTCACATCTGCCAGTCCGGCCAGGCGCATTTCATCCAGACTGCTTTCCATGGCCCAGCAGCTTAAGGTCTCCATTCCGTGGGATGCAAGGAATGCTTTCATGCCGGCCACATTTCCCGTCAGGGAGAAATCCAATGGCGTGGCCCCCAGCAGATTGACGCGCAGCCTGGTACCGCGTGAGCCGGCAGGCGCGCCGTGTAAAACATCGTGTGCGCCTTCCCCGGCCATTCCCCAAAGTTCCTCCCCGGAAGGGCAGAAGCGCACCGCAATCTGCCTCAGCGCTTCCCCTGCTCCCTGTACATAGGAATGCATTCCATTGGTGGCAATGCCAAAGGTGGGGATTTTTGTCTCCTTCTCGATCATCCTGGCGATTCCCTTAAAGTCGGTTCCCATCATCATGGGAATGGGCGTTCCCCCCATGCAGATAAATCTGGGATGGAGGTTCTTTGCCGCATCCACAATATCCCGCACCAGTTTCCCGTCATCCCCCATAACAGCCTCCAGCTCCGACAATGCGGATATATATACCATGCTGTCCATGGAATACCACCTGGGTTCATCATGGGTGGTATAAGTGGAGTTGCAGCCCGATGCATCATGCATCACGGTCATTCCCCCAAGCTCATAAAGGGCTGAGCAAACCCCTGATATGTCCGCCGAGTACACCGGCAGAATGCGGTTCGTCCTTCTCAACAGCAGCACCCCCATCCCTTTACCTGTATCAGTTTCTCCGTGTCTTTCTCTTCCCGGGCCGCTTCCTCCATAAGGCCTGCCAGCTCCAGGATCCCGCCGTAGCCGTAAAGGCCTCCGTCCTCCACCATGTTCACAAAATGCCCCGTCCCTGTAAAATAAGCGGCCTTCTGTCCCATGGCCAGCACCTTTCCGGACTTTTCCCCGCAGAATGTCCTGGGAAGGACCGCCATCTTGTGGTAGACCGTGGGACAGACCAGAATACGCGGACAATGGATCTTCAGCCACTCCAGTACGTCCGCCTCCTCCGAAGATATGGTATCAGCATAGATCCGCTCCACCTTAAAACCGCACATTACCAAAAGCCTAGCCATTCCCAAGGGGCGGGAGGATATGGTGTAATCAATCACCACGGACCAGTCAGACAGGGTTTGGGCCAGGGTGCGCAGTGCATGTTCCGCAGCCTGCTGCAGTCTGTCCGCCTCCATATCCCTCCATACCTTTTTTGAGTCCAGATTTAAAAGGTCCGACAGGCATTTCCAGCGCTCGCTGATCTCATCCCAGTTATAACTCACTGGCAGATACACCCACCTCTGTCCCAGCCGTTCCTCCAATTCCTGGGCAGCCGGACGGCCCAGGGGATGTATGACAATGTTAAGGCAGCCTTCAGCCATGGTCCTATATTCCTCAAAGTCCCGGCAGGTGCATATGTCCTTTAGGGCAAATCCGTTTTCCTCCAATATCCGGTACAACTCTGAGCTCCGCCTGACTGCCAGGTTATTGCCAATAATATTGACCTGCTTTTCGGAAATTTCCGCGGGTTCCAGCAGGGAATACAGCTGTTTTCTCATAAATGGGTCCGGCGGCATCTTTGTCTTTCTCATAATGGGGTTCATCCAGCACTGCACAAACCCCACCTGCGGAAACCGTCTGTCCAGTTCCCCAAACACCAGCTTCATATCAGTTCCCAGAAAATGATGGATGCAGCTGGTGAACAATAAAAGCGCTCTGGGCAGCTTAGGCATTTCCTCCAATATATGGGTGACCCCCCGGATGATGATCTCCTCGCAGTCGCCTTCCAGCACAGAGTCCTCGTCCACTGATATGGTGGAGAACCGGTGGGAATCATTTAACTCCGCCGCTGACAGGACCACTCCCCTGAGACAGCTCTGGGCACAGACAAAGACCTGGTGGCTCTCGGGCAGCAGCATGCCGATATGTACAATGGTCCATCCTCCTCTGGCCGGCGCGCTGTACTCCAGCCCGTATGTAAAGGGCGCCAGGCCGGAAACATCCGCTATCTCAATGCCGGCTCCCCGGCTGTTTACCTCATGCAGATCCTTAAGCATACGCCACCTTCACCTCATCTTCCCCGCAGGCCGCCAGCACGGCATCCGACAGTTTTAGATAGCCTGCCGCAACATCGCTGTCCGGAAATGCCTCCATCACGGTCTGTCCCAATTCCTCCGCCTCACCAACCAGCGGGCTGAAATCCAGGGAAGCGATGATGGCCGTACCCATGTCGCGGGCCAGCTCCTCCACCTTTTCCTGTTCCCTTTTTACATTGCGCCTGTTGAGGATAATGCCGCCCAGGCTGGCATATCCCCTGGCTTCAAAGGATTTCACCGCGCTGGCAATATTGGCGGCCGCATAGACGGCCATGTTCTCCCCGGATGTGACAATGAACACCTTATCCGCATATCCCTCACGGATGGGCATTGCAAAACCGCCGCACACCACATCCCCCAGCACGTCATAGATCACCACATCCGGCTGGTAGATGTCAAATGCATGGCGTGCCTCCAGGGCCTCAAAGGCCGTGATGATCCCCCGCCCCGCGCATCCCATGCCGGGAGTGGGTCCCCCTGCCTCGGCGCAGAGCACGCCTTCGCTTCCCTCTGTGACCAGCTCCTCCAGGCCGGCCTCATCTCCTTTTGCACGGATGGTATCCAGAATGGAGGCGACTCCATTTCCATGGTGAAGCTGTATGGTGGAATCCGCCTTGGGGTCGCATCCGATCTGCATTACCTTAAATCCCCGTTTTGCCAGAGCTACCGACAGGTTGGACGAGATGGTGGATTTTCCGATCCCGCCTTTTCCGTAAACCGCTATTTTCAACATAGTCATTTTCCCCTTTACATTTTAATAGGTTGGGCTGATAGGAACAAAAAATCCTCTCTCTGAAAACAGAGAGAGGATAGAATAACTAAAATACAACCGGTCCAATCCGCGCGTCACCGCATAAATATACGCGCACATGGCCAGAAGGCTCCGCTCTCTCTTTATCTCAGGGTTACTTCGCATCAGAGAAAGGTCTTATTCGATTATTTACCATCATATTCCTGACAATGGAAAAAAGCAAGCTTAAATTAAAAATTAACAATTCACGTCTTTACTTTACCGCAATTCCCATGATATCATACCATCAGTGTACAAGGGCACAAAGGCCCCCTGTGTACGTAACCCCAGATTAAAAACACAAAAGGGAGGACATACTCTATGGAAGACCGTCTGGCTGTCATAAGCTGTATCATCAGCAATCCGGAATCTGTGGCAATGGTTAACGAGAAACTCCATCTCCAGTCCAGCATGATCATTGCCCGCCTGGGCGTTCCCTGCCGGGAATACGGCGTGTCTGTTATCAGCATCGTAATGCATGGGACCCAGAACCAGATCAGTTCATTTGCCGGAGATCTGGGCAAAGTGGACGGGGTAAAGGTAAAATCCATCCAGGTACCGGTGGCAGACCACCAGCCCCGGACCGACCTATAGAAAGGCAGAACAATGGAGCATATGGAAGCGCTGCTGTCCCTGATAGCAAACATAGCAATCCTCATATTTGAATTTATCGGCGTGGGCATTATCATCTATTCCGGACTTACAGGCTTTTCTAAATTCCTGCGCCACTCCCCCGACACCAAGATATACCTGGCCAAAGGCCTGGCCATGGGTCTGGAGTTTAAGATGGGAAGTGAGATCCTGCGTACCGTGGTGGTGCGCGAGTGGAAGGAGATCGGGATCGTGGCCGGCATCATTGCCCTGCGTGCCGCGCTGACCTTCCTGATCCACTGGGAGATCAAGGAAGAAGAAAAGACAGAACATGACTCCCTCTCCCTATAACCTCAGTCCGCACAGCCCCTTTAATATCTCCTTTGCTTTTTCCACCATGGCCAGGCTGTCCTGGTTCTTATTCCTTCTGTCCACATAGTGGAAGGAGGGTACTTCACCCGGAACCAGCTTTAAATCGCCCTTAAAGGATTGTACCAGTTCAGGGATCTTGTCAACCTGGATCCTGGCTTTCTGGTACATCAAAAGCCTTACCTCCTGGCGGTTGACCATCACCTCAGTTACATAAGCCTTATGGGCCAATGCCCTGAGAGCCGCGATCATCAGGAGATTGGCAACACTGCGGGGGATATCCCCAAAGCGGTCCATCAGCTCATCCTGCATATCCATGTATTCTTCCTCTGTCTCGATGGCAGAAATCCTCTTATAAATATCCAGCTTCTGATATTCATTTTTAATATAAGCGGCTGGAATGTACGCATCGATATCGCATTCCACCACGGTTTCGTAGGAATCCTCCTCAGGCATTTCTCCCTTGAGGGCCAGAACAGCCTCATTGAGCATTTTACAGTACAGGTCATATCCCACTGCCTCCATATGGCCGTGCTGCTCCGCTCCCAGGACATTTCCCGCCCCGCGGATCTCCAGATCCCGCATGGCGATCTTGATGCCTGATCCCAGCTCCGTAAACTCCCTGATGGCCTGCAACCGCTTCTCAGCCTCCTCCCGCAAAAGCTTATCCCGTCTGTACATGAGAAAGGCATAGGAGGTCCGGTTGGACCGGCCCACACGTCCCCTTAACTGGTACAGCTGGGAAAGGCCCATGCGGTCCGCATCATGGATGATCATGGTATTGGCATTGGGGATATCAAGTCCCGTTTCAATGATGGTGGTGGATACCAGCACATCGATCTCCCCATTAATGAAATCAGCCATGATCCGCTCCAGCTCATGCTCCCGCATCTGTCCATGGGCAAACGTGACCACGGCCTCAGGCACCAGTGCCTGGATCCGGCCGGCCACATCATCAATGTCCGTCACCCGGTTGTATACATAATACACCTGTCCGTTTCTTGCCAGTTCCCTGTTAATGGCTTCCCTGACCATTTCCTCGTTATATTCCATCACATAGGTCTGGATCGGGGTCCGGTCCACCGGAGGTTCCTCCAGAACACTCATATCCCGGATGCCAGCCAGGCTCATGTGCAGGGTTCTTGGAATGGGTGTTGCCGTCAGGGTGAGGACATCCACATTTTCCTTCAGCTGCTTGATCTTCTCCTTATGGGCAACGCCGAACCGCTGCTCCTCATCTATGATCAAAAGCCCCAGATCCTTAAACTGCAGGTCCTTTGACAGTACACGGTGGGTGCCGATCACAATATCCACCATCCCCTTTCGCAGGTCCTCCAGGGTCTTCTTCTGCCTGGCCGGGGTGCAGAACCGGGAGAGCATGTCAACACGGACCGGGAAATCCTTCATCCTCTGTACAAACGTGTTATAGTGCTGCTGGGCCAGAATGGTGGTGGGCACCAGATAGACCACCTGCTTGCTGTCCTGGACCGCCTTAAAGGCTGCCCGCAGGGCCACCTCCGTCTTGCCGTAGCCCACATCTCCGCAGATCAGCCGGTCCATGATCCTGCGGCTCTCCATATCTGCCTTCACCGCATCAATGGCATCCATCTGGTCATCTGTCTCATCATAGGGAAACAGCTCCTCAAACTCATTCTGCCACACCGTATCGCGTCCGTACTGGAATCCGTTCTTTTCCTGGCGGGCTGCATAGAGCTTTACAAGATCCCTGGCAATCTCCTGAACCGCCCCCTTGACCCTGGTCTTGGTCTTGTTCCACTCCGAACCTCCCAGCTTGTTAAGCTTTGGTTTCTTGGCGTCCGCTCCTGCATATTTCTGGATACTCTCCAGCCGGGTGGCGGGCAGGTAGAGATTTCCTCCATCCCCATACTCGATCTTGATATAGTCCTTAATGACCTTATCCCGCTCCACCTTTTCAATGCCTTTATAAATACCCAGCCCGTGCTCCTCATGGACCACGTAATCGCCCACGGACAGCTCCGAAAAGCTTTGGATCGCCTTTCCCTGGTAGTTGGTTTTCTTCCTGCGCTTTTTCTTTTTTTCAGCGCCGAACATATCGCCTTCCGTGATAAAGACAAACTTGAGAAGCGGGTATTCAAAGCCACGGTGAAGGCTGCCGTAGGTGACCATGATCTCCCCCGGTTTTACCTTGGAATGGGCGGCCGGTCCCCTGTCACCGGCATCCTCCCCTCCATCCGGGCAGTAAGCCCGCAGATCATACTCCCTCAGGTCGCTGGCCAGCCTGCTGGCCCTTGTTCTGGAAGCGGAGAGCAGGATTACACGGTAGCCCTCCTTTTTCCACCTGGTCAGATCCTTGATCAGGATCTCAAAGCTGTTCTGATAGGAATTAACATTCTTCACATCAATGCTGAACTTATGGTTTATCTTCATGCCGGGCAGCTTCTGGTCCAGCCCTGTAAGCATGACCGTATGCGGCTTCTGCAGCCTGGCCAGCACCTCTGCCACGGGGTAAAGCAGCTCTGTCTGCTCCGGAAGGAGATATCCTTTCTCCAGGCGGTGCACCATGCTCTCCCTGAATTCCAGTTCCACGGTCTCTCCCTTTTCCCGCAGCCTGGCCGGTTCATCCAGGTAAACCACGCTTTCTCCCCTGGGAAAATACTCCAGGAAGGAGACTGTATCAGGACAGAAATACCGTATATATGCGTCCAGCCCGCCTATTTTCCAGCCTTCCTCCAGTCCGTCCGACAATTCCTCTATGATGGAGTGGATCCGATGGGCTTCCTCCGGCTTGTGCTGGTCCCTCAGCGCCTTCTCATAGGTCTTTTCTTCCTTTCTAAGGCGTGCGATCCCGGCATCCAGCTGTGTTTTATCCAGCACCACCTCCGCTGCCGGATAAATGGTCACTTCATCCAGCTGCTCCACGGAGCGCTGGCTCTCCAGGTCAAAGGTCCGGATGGAATCCACCTCGTCATCCCATAGTTCAATACGAAAGGGCACATCCTCTGTCAGCGGGAAAATGTCAATGATCCCTCCGCGGATGGAGAACTGCCCCATGCCATCCACCTGGGCCATCCTTTCATATCCCATGGCTGTCAGCCGCTGTCTCCACAGGTCCAGGTCGATCACCTGGCCGCTTTCCACCGTAATGGCCTGCTCCTTTAGAAACTGCAGCGGAAGCAGATGGTCCATAAGGCCGTCCATGGTGGTGACGATAATACCCCCTTTTTCCTCCATAAGGTGTTTAAGGACCGCGATCCTCTGGCGTGTCATCAGGTTCCCGTGAATATCCGCGCTGTAGAACAGCAGGTCCTTGGCCGGATACAGCCACACCTGCTTTGTAAAATTCCGGAAGTCGTCATATATTTCCTTGGCCCTGGTATCGTCATAGGTCACCACCAGTTTCCAGGGAACCCCTGTCTCCTCCCCCAGCTCATACATCAGATGAACCTTCTGGGAATCCAGGGTCCCTGTCACCTGAAGAGGGCCCTTTTCCTTCTTCAGAGCCTGGACCAGATTGTCATATTCCTGTAATTCCAACAATGGATTTTCCATCTTACCCTTTACCTCACATCAAGCCTTATGGCCGTTAAACTGATTCATGGCTGCGTCCACACTCTCCGTGATCATCACGTTTACCGCCTTTGACGCGTCCTTAAAGGCATCCTCCATAAGCACACGGTCCTCTTTGGAAAAACGGCTCAGCACATAATCCGCCAGGTCCATCTTCTTAGGTTTATCGCCTACTCCCACCCGGATCCGCGAAAACTCCTGGGTCCCCAGGTGGGCGATGATGTTCTTGATCCCATTATGGCCGCCCGCGCTGCCCTTTTTGCGGATCCGCAGCTGCCCCACATCCAGGCTGATATCATCATATATGATAATAATATGTTCATGGTCCACTTTATAGAAATCCGCAGCCGCCTTTACGCTCTCGCCGCTCAGGTTCATAAAGGTCTGAGGTTTTAAAAGCAGGACCTTCTCACCGCCTATGATCCCCCTGCCGTAAAGTCCCTTAAACTTTTTCTCCTCAACCGTGGTGCCCAGCATATCGGCCAGCACATCAATGACCTCAAATCCCACATTATGCCTTGTCTTCTCGTATTCCCTTGTGGGATTGCCCAAACCCGCTATGATATACATGACCCTGTCGTCCTCCCTCTTATCCGGTTCCCTTTTTCCCCATCCCAGTATATCCTTTATTCTGTCCCATATTCCGCTCATTTTACGTCCCTCTGTCCTGTTTCATCCATCTGATATCAAACCGGTGCCGCGGCATGTCCTGACGACACGCCTTAAAGCGTTAGATACGCACCGATGGGGGGTATCTAACGCTTTTTAGCTGTTTTCTCATTCTAACAGATTCTATATGAATTGTAAAGACTCATAATAATTGGGACTTACCGGGACCTGGCATGATTTCCATTCTATGCCGGAATGTGCAGCATGGAGTTTGCAACATTAATCGTTACCACTGTAAGGCAGCTTATCATGGCTCCCAGCCACACCTTTCCTGTAAGCTTGAACAGATACCTGCAAAGGTATGGGACGATAAATAAAAGTACCAGAAGCTGGTAGGTCTGGATGCAGTTTAAGCAGGCCGTTCCATAAGGGTTGATTCCCGTGGCGTACACGTTACTGTACATTACAAACTGCATCAGGGCAAGGCCCAGGATATTACCGATTCCGCAAATCAGCAGATTCACCCATTCCTTCTGCCCTTCCACACGCCGTGAGCTGTTGGTCGATACAGATACCATAAAATAGTAAGGGAAGAACATAACGGCATAGGTTACGGCATAAATGATATGTATGGGCTTAAATACCTTGATGGCAAGCACCCAGATGCGGAAATCCGCCACAAAGAAATAATTGGCGAGAAAAACCACACTAAAAAAGCAGGCGCATACGGTGAAGGCAAGAAGAAGGCTCTTAAGCAGCTCTTTTCCGCTTGTTTTAATCCCCCACATTTTAGGGGTAACGCCGTTTTTAGAGCCGTTAAAACGGTAGCTGAGCCAGAACAGTGCAAGCCCTACAATGGCATTAAAGATAGCCCAGACCCATACAAAGTTTGTCATCTTCTGCGGGAAAAGCCAGGTCAGCGTACCTTGCTTTGACTGCACCTGGAACAGGGCCGTTGATATTCCGATGGCGGGAAGGAAAAACTGCCAGGATGCCACTGCTGAAAACAGCCAGGTTCCCCAGAAAATCAGCTTGCTGCGGCCGGACTTAAGGGCGGGCAGCTTCTCCGGTACGGACGTTGCCAGCTCTGCAAAGAGCGGAAGGCGCATGAACAGCGAAGCCAGAGGCACAAGGAGCAGAAACATTCCGATAAAGCCCAGGAAATTAAAGCATTCTTTCAAAAGCCATAACTGATTCTCCGGCGTAACGGGATTTTCCATTTCAAAGGCCTTTGTAAAGAAATCCGATATTTCCCTGGCCTCCGTGGTGGAGAAGCGCTCATAAGCGTGGACTTCCGGCGGATTATACACCACACGCAGCGTGTGATCCCCCGCATTTCCATAAAAATGGTCAATCTCTATGGTATCCACCTTATCCTCCGGCACAAGCACGCTGTTCACCAGGGAAATCATGTCGGGATGCACGCTTAAATCATAAGCCACACCGTCCACCTGATAATTCCCACGGCCAAACTCATCATTAAATCCATTATATACAGCAACGCTGGCGTAAGCCCTCTGAGGCATCTCCTTATCTTCGGGCGCGCCTTTGATTCCATGAATTGCAAAGGTATCGTCCTTTACGCCAAAGGAAATCTCGCTTGTCTGTACACCGGAGGCAAATGCCGCCATCACCTTATTCTGGGACCGGGCATATGCCTGCTCTTTTTCCGTAATCTCCGTACCCCCCTCAGAATCCGGCTCCTGGGCCTGGGCCAGCGCCTTCTCGTAGGCCACGCCATAATGGGCCAGCGTGTTGGAAATAATACGTCCTCCCAGAGAATGGCCGGTCACGCCGATTCTCCCGGTATCTACAAAATCCAGATTGGCCGCTGCAAACTCAACCAGCGCAATCATACCCGCGTCAGTCCAGGCAAACTGGTCATAGGGTTCCGTGCCGCCGCTGGAGAGTCCGTGCATGTAGGGATCAAAGGTAATAACCGCAATCCCCCGCCTGGAAAGTTCTATTCCCGGAATATCCATCTGCTCCTTACTGGCATAGGTTCCCGCTGTGGCGATCACCAGGGGGACCTTATTTTCCGCACTGGCTGTCTTTGGCCGGTACATGTTGCAGGACAGGTATTTTCCGCCGCTGGTGGGCACCTTAAAGGTATATACCTGTGTCTTATAGAAATTTGTCTGTAAAACAGATGCTCCAACGCAGCTGATTAAAATGAGTATGATACCAATACTCAGCCACCGGAGGGCCCACTTCTTACTCCTCACTGATAATTTTGCCTTTTCCCTCATATTTTTCCTCCTTTAACTGCCGTACACTATGTTTCCTTCAGGGCAGGAATGCATCCGACCCCATCCGGTATTACCACGATTTTTTCCTTGGTGCCTAAGATCCCATCCGCTATTTCAACGGCCTGAGAAAGATTGTCAGCAGGTATGAGTCCCATCCTCTGAACTAATTCAGGCGGCTGCGTACTTATGAGAATGACCGGATGCCTTGCCATTGCCCTTGCAAGAATCTGGGACTGCCACTGGTCCGGCCGGGTTTTATCCTGGGGTACGCTGAGGATATCCTGCAGGATTTCCCCTGCTGTTTTCCCGCATGCGAATGTGTGATAGAATTCATTCCCCCCATGACCGTCCACACTGGCGGCTGCCATGATGATCACACCGCCCCTGCGGCAAATGATATCTGCTGTGGATATTCCCTTGACTGCCTGGTAGATATTCTGGTCCAGCGGGAAACCGCCGTTGCCCGTGATGACAATCCCCGCTTCCTCGTCCACCTGCATCCTGCACAGCTCATTAAGGAAACTGACGCCTGCAAGGTGGGCCTGCTCAAAATCCCCTGCAAAGGCAGCCACAGTCTCCTTATTGCCATTACAGACCACATTTACGATAAAACACAATCCAACACGCCGCGCACCTTCCACCATGTCCTCATGAATCCTGTTCCCCTTGAGACAGCCGCTGTGGGCATATGGGCTGTCAATCATGCCGGAACTGTGATTGGCATAAACCGTACTGGCTGCGCAAATTCCTGGAAGCACGCTTTTACGTCCCCCGGAGAACCCGGCGAAAAAATGCGGTTCAATAAAACCTTCCGCTATCAGCAGGTCAGCCTGGGCGCCAATCCGGTTTACACATAGGGGCGCACCCGATGGGAGGATTCCATAATCCACCATGGTATCCTTCAGACAGTCATGGATGACTATATGTTCCTGTTCATAGACCTCACGGCCGAATTTACGGACAAGTTCATCCCTGGTTGATCCCCTGTGACACCCGGTTGCTATAAGGATTGTAATCTTTACCTGTGGGTTAAACCGTCTTACTTCCCGTAGCATGGCGGGTATGATTGCCTTGCTGGGCACAGGGCGGGTATGGTCACTTGCCAGAATAACCACATTCTCCTTTCCTTTTGCCAGCTCACATAAAGGAAGGCTTCCAATTGGCGATGCAAGCGCCTGCTCAACCAGTACATCCGCCGGAGCGGGAGGCTCATAATCATGAAGCTGGTTAGTTAGCACTGCTCCTATTCTTCCATCTGGTATGTCGGCTGATAGAACAGATTTCCCATATGGTATTTCTATCTCCATGTCCCCCTCCTCATCGATGTTTCTGTGTGTGTTTCATGAATTAACTATATCATAAATCCAATATGGGCGATATGGTATAGAAACTACATTTAATAGCATTAATATGGTATGTGTAACAAACTCATTTGTATGTTTTGTATTATTTTTACTTTATTCCATACACATTCTTATCTATTATTACCCATTTCCATATATGTCCGAATATCTATCAAAAAAGGACTACCGCTGCCCGCAGTAATCCTCTTTCTATAAATATCCTTCATTCCATGCTCTCATAAAACGCGATCGCCAGATAGTAATAAGGCGCCGAGCTTAATTTACGCGGGTCATAACCCGTTTTTTCCCTTAACCGGTTCAGTTTATACTGCAGCGTATTCTTATGGAGGTACAGCTGCTCGGCAGCCTGGTTGATGGAACCGTTGCACTCATAGAGCACCCTCAAAATACGAACAGCTTCCTTCATCCGTTTTTCCGAACACCCCTTAAATACCCGCTGTATGAACTCTTCCTTTGTGGCCTGTCCAATATCGTTGATGAATATTTCCAAT
Source organism: Enterocloster citroniae (assembly GCF_040545455.1). Lineage (NCBI taxonomy): Bacteria > Bacillati > Bacillota > Clostridia > Lachnospirales > Lachnospiraceae > Enterocloster > Enterocloster citroniae. The sequence continues at coordinate 164,928 of NZ_JBEPLZ010000006.1, forward strand.
AAAATACTGTCGTAAAAGGCAATCCCGCCGTTTCCCCGCACCGCGGCCCCGTTCAGGGCCTTAATGGCCCGAAGATATCCGGCTTTAAGCTGTCCGCCGCTTACAGTACGGCTGTCCACGCCTGCAATCAGCTGATATCCGCATTCCTTCTGGATATCCTTCTGGATCTGGGTAATCAGCTTCGCCGCCATCTCATCGCTGCGCTCGCTCATCAGTACGATAAAGCTTCCGCCGCTGCTGCCATTTACATTGCGCATGTCCTCTTTCAGGATGCGGCGGATCCTGTGTTCAATCCGTTCCACATCCTCCTGGCTCATGATGGAATTCCCGGTATGCTCAAGCACCGCAACCCGTCTGGCCACCATCACATCGATTCCCTGAGAGATACCTTCATCCACCAGGGCCGAGTTCATCCTCAGCTCATCCGTCATCAGCCATTCCTGCAAAAAGCGGTTTCTGGCACTGCGAATCCGCATTTTTTCTTCTTTCAAATAACTTTCCAGCAGCAGGATTTCCGTCATTTTCTTTACAACCTGTCCGTAGCGGCTGACCTCTTCTTCGTTTCCCGTGATGCCCACGACCCCTACGACCTGGCCTTCAATCTCCAGCGTCAGGTTAATCCCGGACCGGGTTCCCTGATATGTATCATCATCCGGCACCGTCAGCTCCTTAAGGCCCTCATCCAGCATCTTCCTGCTGGCCTCATGGAAATCCCCTATCCGTTTTTCATCCGTACAGGCAATAATACGGCAGCTCTTATTCATGAACGTCAGATCTTCATGGATGATTTTCTTTACTTCCGTGACAATGCTCGTTCCTAAGCTGGACGATATCTGCATGTATTCTCCTCCTGAATCTGAATACTTCCATCATATCATCCTGGATTCCCATCGTCAATGCGCCTTGGACTCATCCGCAGCAATCATTCACCCACAGCATACACCTGCCTACAGCATATTCCCTGCAGCCAGTGTCTCAAGTGCCCGTTCCTCTGTGAAATATCCGCATTTCACAAGACGTGCCAGAACCTGCTCCTGGCGCTTGCCTGCCAGCTCCTGGCTGACGGTGGGCGCGTACTTGGACGGCGCATTGGGGATCCCGGCCAGCAGCGTGCTCTCATAATCCGTCATGTCCCCAGGTTCTTTTCCAAAATATCCCTGGCTGGCATCCTTAACACAGTAATATCCGTTTCCGTAATAGATCGTATTCACATACAGCTCCAAAATCTCATTCTTGCTGTAATTGCGCTCCAGGTCAAAGGCAACAAACACTTCCGCCACCTTGCGCTGCAGTTCCTTTTCCTGGGTAAAATACATGTTCTTGGCCAGCTGCTGCGTCACAGTGCTTCCGCCTTCCACAAAGGCTCCTGCCCGTATATCGTTAAACACCGCCCGGCCGATGGCGATCACGTCAATCCCCGGATGGTTATAAAACCTGTGGTCCTCCACCGACAGCACCGCGTCCACATAGATCTCGGGAAGCTCATGATAGGTGGTATAGTTTTCCTTGCCGCGGATAGAGGCCACCTTGTCCTCCAGGCTTACCTCAGCCACCGCATCCCTGTACATATGATAGCCATCCATGATGACCGTTGCACAAAGGTAAATACCCACTGCCAAGACAACGGCTGCCATATATTTTAATCCTCTACGCACCTTCATTGCTTCACCCGCTTTCCCACTTAGATTCACTCAGATCATTCCCTTATTAAGGATATGTGGATTATATCTGTTTTTATGTATCTATCATATCATATACCTTAGATTTAATCCTTGAAAATGCCTTAACATCACATGACTATTCCCTGACTATTTGTGGAATTTTTTCTAAAGGAAATGTTAGAATTTCTTAAGGGAGACAACAGGAAACTGGGTGCCCTGAACAGTTACAAAATATCAGATCTCCTCATACAAAAACCAGTCAAAGTCCGCCCAGACCCCATTCCCCTGGAGATCCTGGCATCCGATCCCCACCATGGCGCCGGCAAAGCCATTCCCGTTCACCCGCTCATCCGACAACCCATGCATGTCCAGGACATTGCCTGCAGCTTCATAATTTTCTCCATCTGTGGAGTAAAAAAATGTAAGTTCTCCTCTCCTTACCTTTGCCTTGAGATACAGATCACCCTTGTCCGGTACTGATACACAAGGGCTGTCCTCCACCTCCCTGTTGATGACGGACGTAATCTGAATGCAGCGCCCCAGCTCCTCATCACGGGTGATCTTCAGATAAAAATAATTGTCATAATTATAGTAGCACACCAATCCCGCCATATGATGATAATCGCCCGGGCAGAAATCCACCTTCGTCACCGCATCATAGGAAAATGCCTGCTGACGCCTGGCGGTAAATGCCTGGCGGTACTTGGATGACAGGGAATTGCCGCCGTGGATCCGAAGCCAGCCCGGCCTGGAATTAAGGTCCAGTCCGCAGTGCGCGGCCGACTCCCGCAAAGTGAGGAACTGCCACGGGAGGGAAGGACTGTTAAAATCCTCCGCCATATTACCGGACGCGCATAAAACCGTTCCCTGTTTTTCCACTTTATCCGAAGCGTTCTCTGCTTTTGTAAGCAACTCCAACTCCGCATCCATCTTCGCCTCCCCAAACGGGAGCCTCCCCCCGCCCGCCAGGCAGAACCATCCATCCTCTGTCCAACGGATATTCTGGAGCGCGGTTTCACGTCCCAGAATGCTGCACCCGTCCACGGGTCTGGAACACAGATGCGCCATATACCAGCTGCCGTCCGCGGTTTGTACCAGCTGTCCGTGTCCGGCTCTCTGTATGGGATAATCATCATCTGCCTTGGATGTGAGCATGGGATTTTGGGGGTCCACCTCATAAGGCCCGGTGATGTTCCTGGATCTCGCCACAGTTACGCAGTGTCCGAATTCCGTTCCTCCCTCCGCACAGATAAGATAATAATATCCGCCCCGCTTCATCATGTTGGGACCCTCTGTCTTTCCAATGGGGCTTCCCCGGAAAATGCGGTAAACAGGGCCCTTCAGACAGTTCCCCATCTCATCATATTCCTGGATATCCACTCCGGAAAAACGCGCTCTGTCCATTCTGTGGTCAATGGTCATATTGACCAGCCATTTCCGGTCACCGTCATGGAACAGGGACGGGTCGAACCCGGAACAGTTGAGAAATACAGGATCGCTCCATGGGCCCTCAATGTGTTCAGCTGTAACCAGGAAATTATGGGTATCCTTAAAACGGGAACGGTTGGTGTAGACAATCGTATAGATAAGATAAAAACGTCCATTGTCATAGGTCAGGTTTGGCGCCCAGATTCCGCAGGCCGTATCGATTCCCCGCAGATCAAGCTTCTGGTCGTCATTCAGCGGAGCCGCTGCAAACTCCCAGTCCCGCAGGTTACGGGAACGGTACACAGTGATTCCCGGAAACCACTCAAATGTTGATACTGCAATATAATATTCCTCCCCCACCCGCACAATGGATGGGTCCGGGTTAAATCCTTTTAATATGGGATTTTGTATCTGCGCCATGATTCTAATCTCCTTATGGTCAAATTTTATTCTGGTTCCTGTATTCCTTGGGCGTCATGCCGTAGAATTTTTTAAACAGGACGCTGAAATACTGTGAATTCGTATAACCCACCCGTTCGGCAATTTCATATGTCTTAAAGTTTGTTGCTGAAAGCAGGCCGGCCGCATGCTCCATGCGGATCTTTATGATATAATCGCTGATATTCATACCGGAATGTTTCTTAAATAAAGTGCTGACATAGTTGGCTGACAGATGAACCTGGTCTGCGATCCGCTCCAGGGACAGGTCCGTCTTTGCGAAACACATATTGATATAACTGCTCACCTTGCCCACCAATTCCTCCGCCGTCTCCTCGGCAAACATATACGGGCTGTACTCCAGAATGGGATACTGCCGCTTTGGATATTCCCGGTCCAGCACGTCCCGCAGATTGTTGATCTTGAGAGCCTCCATATAGGAATCATGGATGCGGTCAATGGTGTCATACCAACGGCCGATCCCGGCATACAGGTGGATATCAAGCCGGTTCATCAGTCTGGACATAGCATCCCCAAGAAGATCCCGCAGATCCGGCCGTCCACTGCTCTGTATCTCTTCCCGGCTGCGCCTTGGTTCATTTTCCCCTTCCATGATAACCGCGTTCAAATACTCTTTCCCCTGAAAGAAAGACAGATCATACCCGGCCTCCCTGCACACTGCCCGGATAGCCTCCTCAATGGCATAAAACCATTCCTTGGTCTGAATCAGAAATGGAATTTCATCCATAGCCTTCAGAGACTCGATCTTAAATGACGCCATACGGCATCGTCCACAGGAAAGGCTGATTCCCAGGCGGCCAGCCTGGGCTTGGATTTCCCCCAATTCCATCTTATTGCAGCTGATCTCACGGAAAAAATTCCTGCGCTGCATATCCAGGCTCTTCCCCCTAAGAAGCCGGCTCTCACTCTCCGCCTCAATCTGTCTGGCAGCCTGGAGCACGGCGTCCAAAACCGCATCCTGGCTTTCGTATTTCAGAACATACTGGCTTACCTTATATTCCAATGCTTTTTTTGCATACTCGAATTCCTCATATGCGGTCAGCAGGACGATCTTCACCTCCGGATACAGCCTGCTGATGGTTTCTGTCAGCTGCAAACCGTCCATGATCGGCATCTGGATATCCGTCACGATCAGCTGCGGCATGGATTCATCTATTTTGCAAAGGGCTTCCTTCCCATTTGCAGCTTGTGCAACCACCTCAAACCCGTGCCCGGCCCAGTCCACATTCTGCACCAGGCCGCGGCGCAGCATCTCGTCATCATCCACGATCATCAGTCTGTACATAAGCGATTCCCTCCATTACATCCAGGGGTACCATGATCTGTACCTGGGTATAGACATCCTTTACGCTGTCAATCTTCATCCCAGCCTGTTCCCCATAAAATCCCTTCAGCCTCATATATACATTGCGCATGGCAAATCCCCCCTGTTTGCCCGGGGCGATTGCCTCCTCCTTTAAATCCTCCCGCAGCCGGTCAAGCGTGTTTGCATCCATTCCCACACCGTCATCAAACACGGTTATGACCATAAAGCCGTCTTCCATCCTGCCGCTTACCAGAATCATTCCCCCGCCGTCCTTGGGTTTGATTCCATGGTAAACCGCATTCTCCACCAACGGCTGCAGCATCATACGCGGAATCTTGGCATGTTCCAGACCTTTCTCGATTTCAAAGGAATACTCAAACTTTTCCCCATACCTGTATTCCAATATCCGAAGATAATTGTCCACCAATTCCATTTCCATGCCCACTGTAATAACCGAATTCCCGTTACTTAAACTGATCCGGTAAAACCGGATCAGCGATTCGCACATGGAGGAAGCCTTTTGGGATTCCTTTAGATCCGCCAGAGCCTTGATAGACCCCAGCGTGTTATAGAGAAAATGCGGCTTGATCTGGGACTGCATGATCATCAGTTCCAGGTGGGATTTCTGCTTCTGCTCCTCCCGCACCTGCTCCAACAGCCGGTCAATGGTGGTTTTTAAATGGTTCAGTCCGCCGGCCAGGGTGGTGATTTCGTATCCCGCGTTCACGCCAAAGACCATATCCCGGTTCTTCTCAAATGCCAGCACCTGTTCCGACAACTCTTTAATAGGCCTGGAAACATAGCGCGAACAGAACACGGCTACGAGCACGGAAAGGATAGCCGCCGCCACAATGATCATGAAGAATACGGCCTTGAAATTATCCAGGGTGCTGTACAGATCCGAATGAGGCGTAACAGATACTGCTGTCCAGCTGTTAGCCTTTAAAGGTGTATAATGAATATCAAGCATCTCCCTGGATTCCTGATCCCAGATCTCAAAATCCCCGCTCCCCGTCATACCGCGAAGCTGGTCCAGCTGTTCCTCATTCAGCCCGGACCGGTTGTCCGATGGCTCCGGCATCAGGCAGCCGTCTTCACTTAACAGAAATACATAGCCGTTGCGGCTGATCTCCGCCTCGTTTAAAAGTTCCTGGAAATAATCTCCCTTAAAGTTGATCACCAAGAGCCCCGTGTACTCTTTCTTTGTATTGTTATAGGGGATGACAAGGGAAAATACCTCCCTGGGGATCCTTGTGGAAAATACCTCATCCGCATGGGCGTTCACCCAGAATAGGGAATCACGTCTGCCGTCCTCAAAACTGTCCCAGCTTAAGTGCGAATAATCGTAAACCATATCGTAATAGACGTTCAGCCGGTTGCCGTAAACGGTCTGGAATGCAATGGAGTCAATAGCTCCGTTGCTGTCATTGTAGATCCCCTGAAGAAACTTATGGACCGTGATCATATCCTGGTATTCATTGGTTTTGCTGTCCTCCGTATAAGGATGGTTCACCATTCGCCACAGGGCCAGGGTCTTGTTAAGCTCGCTGCATTTCCCCAGTGTCAGCTCCAGCTTACTGTCCACCACGGCAGCGGTCTGCCTGGTCGTGTTGGCGATCAGGTATCTGGCATTCTTTTTTACCTGCCCGGCCCCCAGCATGTACATCATAATGCCGGAAAACAGGATAAGAAGGATCGTGGCCGGAAGAAACGTCCTCATGACCTGCTTCTGAAATGTTCGCCTGCTTCTGTATGCCATTGGCTGTGCCTCCTTCTCCCCCGTGCCGCCGGATCTTTATCATATTCCACAACAAGGGCACTTTTCAGTGCCCCTGGTCTGCCGGAATGTCCGGCCATTATTTTAATATTACTGCTTTACGGATTCATTATAATCCACATACGCTTCTTCCAGAGCTGCCGCCCATGTGTCAAGCAGTTCCTGCGGGGTCATTTCCCCGGACATAACTGCCTGGATATTGGACTCCATATCGGACTGGATATTGGAATAGGTCGGAAGATAGTATGGAGTATCATTAAATTTCACATCTGCGCTGGTCTCAATGTCAACACCCACGCTCATGTAAGGCGAATCCTTGAAAAATGGATCCTGCGCAGCTTCCATATTGGCCGGAATCTCGCCGTACAGCTGGCAATATTTGGTGTTTACTTCCTTGCTCAGATACAGGGAGATCACCTTCCAGACCGCTTCCTTATTCTGGGACTGAGAGTTCATGGAAAGTCCCAGAGGCATCAGCCCTGCGTGAACCACATAACCGCCATCACAGGCCGGGAACTTGGCTGCCTGGAATTTGCTGTAATCCTCCTCAAATGCCTGTACCATGGATGCTGCGGAACCCAGGTTATGCACCACGATCCCTGCCTTGCCGGACTGGAAGGAATTAGCCAGATCCGCCCAGCCTTTGGTCAGGTCATCCTGAGCCGTATATACATTGTAACAGTCTACCAGATATTTCTGTACAAATTCCACATTCTTTGGGTCATTGATGGTGGATTTTCCATCCTCGGTAAAATAGTGGTCCAGGCCGGAATATGCGTACATCAGCATCTCCAGTGTATTGGCGCTGCCTGCACCGCCGCGGATACAAAGGCCGTATTTATCATTGGACGCATCCGTCATCTTCTCTACGGCTGTAAAGAAATCATTCCAGTTGGTGGGAACGTCCATTCCAACTTCCTTTAGCCAATCCGGTCTTACCCACATATTCCAAGTCTGGGAACTGTAGGGAAGCGCGTAGAGTCCTTCTCCGGTGGGGTCATATGTCTTATTGGATTTAATCAGGGCTTCATTGATTTTATCCTTGTCTTCCCAATTTTCAAAATAAGGGTTCAGGTTCTCATAATATCCATTGAGTACCAGTTCCGGACGGAAATCATTGGTGATGTCAGGCGCTGTTCCTGCCTGGATCGCCACGTCCAGCTTCTGCCTGTAATCACTCAGATCACCCGGAACGCCCAGCATATCCACCTTAATATCAGGATACACTTCGGTCACATAGCCGGCAAACCAGTCAAAGAATCCCTGGCGCTCTTCGGTCACGGCAGCTGCCCAGAATGTAACCGTGGTCTGCTCCCCGTTTCCTTCACCAGACTGGCTGCTCCCGGATTGATTTTTACCAGACTGACCGGACGCACCCGCCTGTTCCTGTCCGCTCTGCTGTGCAGCAGAACCGCTGTCCTTGCTGCTGCCGCATCCTGTGAGCATACTTCCCGCCGCCATCACAACTGCCAGGGCTGCCGCCATTACCTGTTTTCTTTTCATAAATAAAACCCTCCTTCAAAATTATATCATAGTTTTCTGAAACCGCATGTATTTTGTTCCATGTAGAAAAATCATGGGTGAATCAGCTTTTACGATCAGCTTTTTACAATCAGCCTTTTACCGCCCCGGCGCTGAGTCCCGCCACCAGATGCTTCTGGATAATGGCAAACAGGATCACAGGAGGGATGAGAGCGATCACGCTTCCGGCAGCAAGGGCCGGATAGTTGACCGAATACTCTCCGATCATGGTCTTAAGTCCTACCGGAATGGTAAATTTCCTCTGGGTCTGTATAAATGTAAATGCCACCAGGAACTCATTCCAACATCCGATAAAGGTAAATGCACTTACCGCCACAATGCCCGGTTTTAACACCGGCAGCAGGATCCGGCACATAATCGTCATCCGTCCTGCTCCGTCCACCATGGCCGCCTCGTCCAGTTCCTTCGGAACTCCGTTTACAAAGCTCCGCATCAGAAGCGTATTAAACGGAGTCTGAAGAATAATATTGAAAATAACCAGGGCCGCAGGGCTGTCGATCAGCTTAATGGTCTTAAATACGGAAAACAGGGGCACCAGATACAGGATCACCGGCATCATCTGCGTTCCAAGGAGCAGCAGGGTCATACCGGATTTTCCTCTGAATTTATACCGGCTTAAGGCATACGCATTGCAGATACACAGCAGAATCACCACAACCACCGACAGCGAGGATACGATCACACTGTTGACAAAATAGGTGGAAAATCCGCTCTTGCCCCATACATAGGAATAGTTATCAAAATTCAGTGACTGCGGCAGATAATGAAGCGTTTCGGACTGAAATTCCGGTATGGTCTTAAAGGATGTGGACACAGCCCACAAAAACGGGATAAGGACCAACGCCAATACAATGAACAAAGGTATGTATAGTACTGCAATCCTGGCAGCTGCAGTTTTCTGTTTCCTACTCATTTTCCTCACCTCCGAAACCGCTGACTTTTATATAGAAGACCGCAAACACCAGAAGGATCAGGAATGCGATCACTCCGATGGTGGAGCCATATCCGTAATTTCCCTTGATAATGGCTGTCTTCATCATATAGATCGGCAGTGTTGTGGTCTTGTCCATAGGACCCCCGTTGGTCATGGTGAAGATCATGTCAATGGAATTAAACTCCCATATGCCGCGGAGAAGCGTTGCAAATATAATGCTCTCCTTCAGGTAGGGAAGGGTGATGTAAAAGAAATTCTTCACCGGCCCGCATCCGTCAATGGCGCTGGACTCATATACATCTGCCGGTATGGACTGCAGCGCTGCCAGGATGTTGATGGCAAAAAAGGGCACTCCCCTCCACAGCTCCGCAATGTTTACCGCAGGGAAGAAGGTTCTGGAATCAGCCAGCCATGCAACCTTTTTTGAAATGATACCTGATTTCATCAGCATATCATTGATCAGACCTGAGCTCTGGTCATACATCAGGGTCCACAGCATGGTCACAAGCACGCCGGATACGGCCCACGGCACAAGGGATATGGCCCTGGCAAAGCCTCTGCCCTTAAACTTCTGGTTCAGCAGCAGCGCCACCACGGTTCCCAGCACCAGCTGCCCCACCACCTGGGTCAGAACCCATTTTGCCGTAATCGTCAGGGAGCTGTAGAACTTTCCATCATGAAACAGTTTCTGATAATTCTTAAATCCCGCAAATCCGTCTTTCCAGGCCTGGGTAAGGTCATAATTCTGGAAGCTTAGATAAAAAACCCTGGCAATGGGATATACCAAAAACGACAGGATCAGTATCACAGTGGGCGCAACCAGAAGATATGGAAAAAGCTGGGTGCGCAGAGCACCGTCATTTTTCATTCTTCCTCCTTTTGCCGCAACTACATTCCGGGCATTTTTCATTTCTCTATTTCCCCCTCTCATATTTTCACCGTCAAACTGCACGGTCATTATCCATTTTCTTTTTTGTTTTCCAGCATTTTGATACATTTATATTAATGGTAAAATGGGAGAATTAAAATAAAGGATTCCTCAAAGTTTGTTTGTTATTTTCCAAATCTCAGCATCTAACAAAAAAGGTCCCCGGAAAGCCTGATGCCTTCCGGGAACCTTACAATAATCTCATTTAGTCTTTTCATACAATAATCTCATGCAGTAATTCCATATTCCCTGTCATAATGCGTTATTGTTACATGGTAATCCCTTTTTCCTTATCCTGAAGGATGATCTGTCTCATGGCCTCGATCCCCACCTCAATGGCCCTCTGTTCCCATCTGTCCGGATAATCAGCCGCATCATTAGAGTACTCCCCAAAGTTGGTGGCGCTGATCATCACGCTGGACGTCCTGATCCCCAGTGACGCGCCGATCAGGAACAGTACGGCACACTCCATGCTGGTATTGGTGGCTCCGCCTTTCACATAGGAATCCCACTTGTACTTAAGCTCCTCATACACCGGCTTTGTCTCGGGTTCAGCCTCTGTATAGTAGGAATCCTTTGTGATGGTGATCCCCACATTATATGGATACCCCAGTTTTAACGCCGCTGTCTCCAGCGCCTTCAGCATCTCAAAATCAGGCACTGCAGGAAATTCAAAGGGAAGGTAATGGTTGCCCGTCCCCTCCATGCGCACGGCGCCGTTGGGTATGACCACATCCCCGATCTTAACCTTTTGGGAGGTGGATGCAGCTGATCCCACTCGCATCATGGTGTGTGCGCCGCAGGAGTGAAGCTCCTCAATGGCAATACAAGCCGAAGGGCCCCCGATCCCCGTGCTGGTCACGGTCACAGGCACGCCCTCCAGAGTGCCTGTATAGGTCAGAAACTCTCTTTTGTGGGCAATCTTAACCGGGTTATCAAAATGCTCTGCGATCAGGGCCGCCCGCTCCACGCTGCCGGGCAGAAATACATATTTGCCAACCTGGTCTGAAGTGATATCCAGGTGCATGGTCTTTTGTTCTCCCATGTTCTTTACCTTCCTTTTCTAGTTCTCCGCACCGTCGGTACAGCGCTGCGTTTGTTCCTGTTCAAACCTGTAAATTGCTTCCAGAACGATTTTGATCTCCTCGTCCCAGCCCCTTGCCAGCCCCTGGTTGGCCGTCTCGTAGATCACTTCCCCTGTCACCAGGTTACCGGAAACAGCGCTGATCATGGCCGCCCTTTTCTTCCTTCTGTGACACACGGTATAAAGCGCGGAGCTCTCCATCTCCACATTCAGGCATCCCAGGGAGGAAAGCTTCTCAATCCACTCCTGGGTTTCCCCGTAAAACGCATCATCAGAGGCATTGATCCCATAATGGACCCTGCCGTACAGCTGCGGCTGCATTTCCCTTGCGGTGTCAATAATGGTCCTGGTCAGGTCAAAATCAGGAACTGCCGGGAAACAGTCCGGCACATAGAACCGGCTGGTCCCCTCGTTTTTCATGGAACCCGTGGAGATCATCAGATCCCCGATCTTAATATCCTCCTGCAGGGCTGCGCTGCTTCCGATACGGATCAGGCATTCCGCCCCAATATTCATCAGTTCCTCCGCCGCAATAGCCGCAGAAGGACAGCCCATGCCAGTGGAGGTAACGGATACCTTAACGCCCTTATAATATCCCGTAAATGTCCTGTGCTCCCTGTTATTGGCCACAAGCTCTGCATTCTCAAGATACTGTGCCACACGGTCGGAACGGGCCGGATCCCCGGGAAGGAGCACATAATTGCCTATATCACCTGGTTTCAGGTGGATGTGATATTGTTTCTTTCCTGCTGTCTTACTCTCTTTGTCCAGTGCCATCAGCCCTGTACCTCCTTTAATTTTTTTATCTTACGGCTGGCCGCGGCTGACTTTTGTATGGAATAAACCGTAAGGCCTGCAATGGTTGCCAGATACGGGAGCATCTGGATAAATTCAGACGGGATCTTAAGTACCTGAAGAATATTGGAAAGCCCGTCAAAAAACGCAAAGATCATGGACGAAAGCAGCGCCCCCACCGGCGTGGCCTGTCCCATGGAACAGGCGGCCAGGGAAATAAACCCGCGTCCCGCCGTCATATCCCTTACAAACATATTGAGATAACCCATGGAAAGATACATTCCTCCAAGCCCTGTCATAAGTCCGCACAGGACAATGGCCAGGAACTGGATCCTTACCACATTCTGCCCCACGCTGGAAGCAGCGTCCGGGTTCTCGCCCACCGCCCTCATGCGAAGGCCGGTAGGTGTCTTGTAGAGAAAGAACCAGATCACAGCCACCATGACCAGCGCAACATAGGTCAGGGAATTGTGGCCTGACAGAACACTTCCGATCACCGGGATATCCTTGATCACAGGGATGTCCAGGTTGGGAAATGCAAAACTCTTCAGGGAGGAGGAGTTGCCCTTTTCCCCGGTTGCCAGCTGAAGCACAAATACCGTAAGGCCTGAAGCCATGGTATTCACAGCCGTACCGCAGAGCACATTATTGGCTTTTAAAACAAGGTGGAAATACGCAAACACCGCGCTCACCGCAACGGCTGCCAGCATACCTGCCGCAACGCCCCATACCAGGTTTCCCCCAAAGGCGCTTCCAAGCACGCCTGCCAGGGCGGATATCAGCATAATGCCTTCCAGCCCCAGATTGACCACGCCTGCTTTTGTACAGATCACAGCCCCCAAAGAGGCAAAAATAATGGGGGTGGCAACGCGTATCCACATATATACGAAGTCTGTGCTAAGGATCAAGTTCAATAAATTCATGCCTGCATTGCCTCCTTTTCCTCTGCTTTTGCAGCCTTTACGATCAGATGCTGCCTCCAGCCCTTTAACAGTGCGTCCGCTGCAATCAGGAACATCATGACACCCTGGATGATGTCCACGACCTCCCTGCCCACATCACTGCTGCGCGCCATGATATCAGCTCCCACATTCAGGTATCCGATAAAGGCGGCCGCCAGGGGAACCAGCAGGGGATTGCTCCTGGCCAGCAGGGCAACCACGATACCCGTCCACCCGTATCCGGGAGTTGTGGTCCATTTAAACCGGTTATACATGCCCAGCAGTTCCGCACCGCCGCCCATGCCAGCAATGGCTCCGGCGATCACCTGGGCCGCCACCATAAGGCCGGTCACCTTAAGGCCGGTATATTTTGCAAACAGCGGGTTGTCGCCTGTGATCCTCAGCTTTGTCCCAAGGGATGTGCGGTACAGGAAGAACCACACCAGGACACAGAGCACGATCCCCAGCACAACGCCTGCATGGATCCTGGTCCCATCCAGGACCACCGGAAGCTTGGAGGTCTTTTCAAATTCCAGGGAAGCCAGGCTGGAGCTGCTGACCTCGCGGAAATGATAACTCACCATATAAATGGCAAAAAACTGCACCACATAGTTAAACATAATGGATGTGACCAGCTCACTCACATTCCACTTCATCTTCAGGAACGCAGGGACCAGGGCTACCAAAGCGCCGCAGAATCCTCCGAACAGGATCGCGGCCGCAGGATGGATCCCTCCCGGCAGCTTACAGGCAATGGCCACGATCATGGCGCCTGTAATGCCGATAAAAAAGGATCCCTCCGCAATCATGGAAAACTGGCCTGAGCCAAATATGATGATCACGGCCAAAGCGGTAAACATAAGTGGGGAAGCTGCTTCAATTATATTCCCCACCCTTCTCAGTGAGGTAAATGGCCCCAGAAAAAAACTGCTTATGGCGGTCCATGGGTCATCACTTACAACCAATACAATGACCGATACCAGCACACAGGCAATGAGAATGATCAGTGCCAGCTTCACAAGATCCACCAGCAGGTTGATTCGTTTATTACTGTTCATGCCGTGCCTCCTTTATCTCTTCCTCGGACTGTACCCGGATCCCCAGCATATAGGTACCCAGCTGGGCCTCCGTCATCTTGGAAGTGTCGCTGATATAGGCCACGATCCTTCCCTCATACATGACGATCAGGCTGTCGGAAAGCCCCAGTACTTCGTTCAGGTCAGAGGTTACAAGAATGACCCCATTTCCCTCATCCCTCATCTCAACCAGACGTTGGCGGATAAACTCCGTGGCACCCACGTCCACGCCTCTGGTGGGCTGGTCCGCGATGATGACCTGGGGTGAACCGGACAGTTCCCTTGCCAGGACAGCCTTCTGGATATTTCCTCCCGACAGGCTGTTAATAGCCACATCCTGGGATTTGCAGAATATCAGGTACTGCTTTACCATCTCTTCCCCGTATTCCTTTACCGCCCGTTTATCCCTCACACCCTTCTTAAAGAAACGCTTCCAGCCTAACTTGTCAGCGATCATATTCTCTGTGATGGAAAGGCGGGGAGCCATGCCCATGGTCATCCTGTCCGCAGGGATATGGGCCAGCTTCAGGTTCCTGATCTTCTCAACCGAATATCCCTTGATATCCTGTCCGCTTATCTCAATGGCACCGTGGCTGTAAGCGCCCATGCCGGTTATGGCACGGACCAGCTCCGTCTGGCCGTTGCCCTCCACTCCGGCGATTCCAAGGATCTCTCCCTTTCTTAAGGAAAAGGATACATGGTCCACCGCATGCTTTCCGTTCTCATCCACCACCACCAGATCCTTTACCTTAACCAGGGCCTCACCCGGCTTGGCGGCATCCTTTTTCACATCCAGTATCACATCCCTTCCCACCATCAGCCGGGAGATATCCTGTTCAGAAACAGTCTCAACATCATGTACGCCCATGGTGATCCCCCTGCGGATAATGGTGATCCGGTTGCAGATCTGCTTGATCTCCTGCAGCTTATGGGAAATGAAGATGATGGTATAGCCATGATCCTTCAGGTTTAAAAGCTCCTCAAACAGTTCCTGGGTCTCCTGGGGCGTAAGCACGGCCGTGGGCTCGTCCAGGATCAGGATCTTTGCTCCCCGGAACAGGGCTTTGAGGATTTCCACCTTCTGCTTCTGGCCAACGGTCAGGTCCTCCACCCGCTTGTCAGGCTCCACATAGAGGTTATATTTCCTGCCCATCTCCTCCACCTGCTTCCTGGCATATGCCAGATCCACCATAACTCCCTTTCTGGGCTCCATGCCCAGGATAATGTTCTCCGCAACTGTCAGCGAAGACACCAGCATAAAGTGCTGATGCACCATGCCGATCCCCATCTTGATCGCCATCTGGGGAGATGACATATGTACCTGCTTTCCATTTATAAAAATTTCTCCCGATGTTGGCTGTTCTTCGCCAAACAGGATCTTCATCAGAGTTGATTTCCCTGCCCCGTTTTCCCCGGAAAGGGCATGGATCTCTCCCAGATCAACAGACAATGTCACATCCTTATTGGCCATCACTCCATTGGGATATATCTTCACAATATGCGACATTCTCAATGCTTCATCTGCCATAATCAGCACCTCATCATTCCACAGAATCATTCCACAGTTGTTATTTCTGAAAAAAGAGGCTGCGCATCCGCAGCCTCAGTGTTAATTAAATCATGGCTTCATGCCATCACGAAGAGCTGCTACGTCTTCTGTTGACATGTCAAATGCAGTGCCGACCGCGATATCGCCATTGATGATTTTCTGTTCTGTCTCATCGATGAATTTCTGAATCTCTTCAGGAACAATTGCCTTATAATTCTCGTTCTCAGCCAGGCCCACAGCGCCGCTGTCCAGGCCCAGGATATAATCCTGATCCAGCGTCATGGTTCCCTCCGACCATGCTTTAACGGATGTGTAAATGGATTCTCCCACATTCTTTAAGCTGGAGGAAATAACATTGGCTGCCAGCTGGGGATCGGATTCCTTTAACTCGGAATACAGGTCCTGATCGCAGGCGATCAGATATTTGTCTGACTTCTGGGCTGCTGTTACAGCGCCAAGGATGGACTGTGACGCGGGCGCATATACTACCTGGGCTCCCTGGTTGTACAGCTGGGTGGTCATTTCCATGCACTTGGAAACATCCTCAAAGGAACCCACATAGGAGGTCACTACCTTGATCTCAGGGTCCACATACTGAACGCCTTCCAGATAACCTACCAGGAAATCGTTGATATTGGATGTATCCATGGATCCCACAAATCCCAGGATCTTCTTGGAAGCATCGATCTTGGCATCCCCTGAATCCAGCATCTTTGCAGCCAGCACGCCGGAAAGGAATGCTGCCTGGTTGGAGTAATAGTTAACTCCCATCATATTGCCGTCCGTAACCACGTCCCTGTCAACGGAAACATCAAAGATCAGGTAATTCTTTTCAGGGAACTGGGAGGCAATATCCTGAGCCAGTTCCTTCACAGACCATGTACCGGATACGATCATGTCCCAATCCTGCTCGGACACATCCAGGTAGTTGCCCTCATAGCTGGTCTCATCCCTGCCCATCTCAATGGTCTTGACCTCAGCTCCCATCTGGTCAGCCAGCATCTGCATACCGCTGGCGGCGGAATCGTTAAATCCCTTGTCTCCCAGGTTGCCGTTGCACAGATATACCACTTTCAACTTTTTACCGGATGCATCCGCGTCCGCTGGATCCGCGCTCTCCGCCTTGTCCTTTTCGGCAGCGGCATCCCCTGACTGTTCCTGCTTCCCGGCAGCTGCTGCTGTCTCTTTTGCTGAAGATCCGCAGCCTGCCAGCATGGATGCGGCCATCGCGGCCGCCAGTACGGTACTTACGATCCTTTTCTTCATTTTCCATATCCTCCTATGTTTAACTTGTTATCAACAAACTGCTAAAAAGCAGAAGGTTTCATATCTTACAGCCTGCGGTCCAGGGTAAACCGGTACCAGTTGCTGTCCATCCTGTATTTGTGATAGGCAAGGGGAGCTTCATCCTCATAAAGCACCTCATCCATAACTATAATGATCGGGCTCTGGGGCTGGTCCGCCACCTCCTCCGTCCACTCCACCGCGCTCATGGACAGACTGGAACGTCCTGCGCGCTTGTATAGTCCGGAAAGGGCCAGGTCCTTTAGTTTTTCTTCCTCATCAATGGCGATCCCCTCCTGCTCCAGGCGGAGCACCGGTATAATGGCCACAGAGGAGGCCACGTATGCTTCCCCCACATAATATTTCATATCCACGGCCACTGCGGTGAATACCTTGCCGTTGTAGCCCAACAGATCCCCTATAAGGCGTCCGCCATTCTGCACGCTGATCACTGCCTCCGCCTTTGTTATGGTATCGATGCAGCTGCTGATACAGGGATTGGAGATATGCTGAAGCCCATCCTTGTTCCTGGCCAGCTGGCCCGTGACCATGGTCTTCTTGCCCTGCATCTTATAGATATAGCCGTCCTCCTCCAGTTTCCGCACTGCCATGCGCACCGTGCTGCGGCTCACGTTCCAGTACTCGGCCAGAATATTCTCCCCCGGAAGGGTATCCCCCTCCTGCAGCACATTTTCCTGGATCAGCTGGTAAATAATATCATAAATCTGTACGTAATAAGGAATATTCATTTCCTTTAACAAAGGCATTTCCTTATAATCCATCAACTACTTCATCTCCTTATCATTCCTGATGATGATCCTCATGGCTTCGATAGCGGTCCGGATCGCCCTGTCCTCAATGTCAATTTCCGTATTCCTGCCGTTATCACTGTAATTCCTGCAGTTAGTGGCGCTGGCCATCACACATGCGGTCCGAATCCCCAGGCAGGAGCCAATGGCGAACAGGGGCGCGCATTCCATGCTGGTGGAGGTGGCGCCTCCCTTTTCGTAGGCGGACCACTTAAACATAAGCTCCGGTCCCACGGGTTTTGTCTCCGGCTCAGTCTGTGTGTAAAAGGACGCCTTTGTGATGGTAACGCCCACGTTGTAGGGATAATCCAGGTTCTTAGCCGCCTGTTCAATGCACTTAAGCATATGGAAATCCGGCACCGAGGGAAACTCCACCGGCAGATAGTGAAGGCTCACCCCCTCCATCTTCACGGCTCCGTTGGGGATTACCACATCCCCCAGCGACACCTTGGGTGATACGGAAGCGCAGGTGCCCACGCGCATCATGGTATCCGCCCCGCACTGATGCAGCTCCTCAACAGCAATGGCCGCAGACGGGCCGCCGATCCCTGTGCTGGTCACAGCCACCCGGGCGCCCTCCAGCTCACCTACAAATGTCCTGTACTCCCTGTTGTAGGCAATCTCCTGCGGATTGTCAAAGTATGCCGCGATCTTCTCCGTGCGCTCCGGGCTTCCCGGAAGAAACACATACCTTCCCACATCCCCGGCCTCCAGTGCAATGTGCATCATTTTTTTTCCCATAACACATCTCCCTTTTCTTATTTTATGTTAATCCATCTTAATGCTCTTACTTCCTGTTGTATCTTCCCGGCGTCATGTCCTGAAACAGTGAAAACAGCCTTCGGACCGCTTTCTCGGAATCCACCTCCACACACACCGCAATCTCCTCCCGGTCCAGAACCGGCACAAATCCCGTGTCCGTCTTGATCATGCCCCGAAACGGCTCATGTTCATATTCCACTCCGGCCCTGACCATGCGAAACACTCCCAGTGACGGGTCCTCGGCGATGAGTACGGCCAGCGGATCGTGGACCACACATGCCTCCGCCATGCCCATGGATACCCGGTGGAATTCAAAGTAAAACTTCAGAACATCCCTTATGTAATCCGCAATGGCCCTGCACTCCTCCCGGCAGTAGGTACAGAGATTTTTTACATCCCTGTCCGTGATAAATGTCTTCATGGTCACGTCCAGCCCTACCAGGGCCAGGTTGAATCCGGCCCTGAATACCCGGTCAGCCGCCTTTGCATCCCCGTGGATGTTGGCCTCTGCGTAGGGATTCACATTACCCGGTTCCTTCAGGGTTCCGCCCATGGCCACCACCTTCTTTACCTTAGAGGGCAGCTCAGGATCCTTCTCCAGGGCGCGGGCCAGGTTGGTCATCCGCCCCGTTGTGATGATGGTCAGCTCATCTTTCAGCTCCCCGGCCTTTCTTATAATAAAATCCCAGGCAGTCTCGTCCACCGGCTTCTGGCTGCTCTCAGGCAGCTCCACATTGCCGATCCCGTTATCCCCGTGGATGTGGGCGGGAGCCGAATCGAACACGCCGTCCAGAGATTCGTTGGAGCCCACGGCCACCGGCACCTCATAACCGCAGCCTGAAAGCCGGATCAGGCGCAGGCAGTTGTCTGCGGACTGCTCCGCATTATTATTGCCAAAGCATGTGGTGATCCCCTCCACATGGAAATTAGGTGACCTCAATGCGTATAGGATAGCCAGGGAATCATCCACGCCTGTATCCGCATCAATTATTATCCGTTTCATAAATATGTGCTCCTTTTTCTCATCTCATTTTTATCTTATTTTTTCATCAAGTCTTTTCTTCTCATCTTGTACACATATTTTACAACATGGCAGCCAAGTTGTCAACATGGCAACACCAGTTTAATTATGCTAAATGCACAATTTTTTGTAATTTATAGATACATTTTTTTAATGATGCCTAAATATTTTTTGTGTTCTTTGTGATTTGGCCAAAATTTTTGGGCGTTCTGCCCTTGCATATCCACTCAATCTATGTTAAACTAAAACCGTTGCAATGCCTGTATAAGTTCATAATCGGATGAACGTTTCTACCAGCTACCGGAATAGTTGACTACATGCTTCTATTTTGTATACTGGCTTTTTTTATGTTAGGGCATATTAAAAAATGCCCTGAAGTTACACAGCGAAAGGAGTTTTTCTATGAATCCAACCAAGAACTTTGACGTGATCATTATTGGCGCAGGTCCCTCCGGCATCTTCTGCGCGTACGAGTTAATCCAGAAAAAACCGGACATGAAGATTCTGATGGTGGAAAAAGGACGCCCCATTGAAAAGCGCGTATGCCCCAAGCGTACCACCAAGGTATGTGTTGGATGTAAACCGTGTTCCATCACCACAGGTTTCGCGGGAGCCGGTGCATTTTCAGACGGAAAGCTGTCCCTGTCACCGGACGTTGGCGGTAACCTGCCGGAGATCCTGGGCTATGACAAGACCATTGAACTCTTAAAGGAGTCCGATAATATTTACCTTAAATTCGGCGCTGACACCAATGTCTACGGTCTGGACAAGCAGAAAGAGATCGAGGAGATCCGCCGCAAGGCCATCAATGCCAATTTAAAGCTGATTGAGTGTCCCATCCGCCATCTCGGAACGGAAGAAGGATATAAGATCTATACCCGCCTTCAGGAACATCTTCTGGCCCAGGGCGTTACCATGGAATTCAACACCATGGTCAAGGATATTATCATAGAAGAAGACAGGGTAAAGGGAGTTCTCACAGACAAGGATGAGACCTGCTACGCCCCTGAGATCGTTTCTGCCATTGGCCGTGAAGGCTCAGACTGGTTCTCACACATCTGCGGGGACCACGGGATCGAGACCCAGGTAGGCACCGTGGATATCGGTGTCCGCGTGGAGGTAAGGGACGAGGTCATGAAGTTCCTGAACGATAACCTGTACGAGGCCAAGCTGGTATACTATACCCCCACCTTTGACGACAAGGTCCGCACCTTCTGTACCAACCCTTCCGGTGAGGTTGCCACGGAATACTACGAGAACGGCCTGGCCGTTGTCAACGGACATGCCTACAAGTCCAAGGAATACAAGACAAACAACACCAACTTTGCCCTGCTGGTGAGCAAGAACTTTACAAAGCCTTTTAATGAACCTATTGAATACGGCAAACACATTGCCCAGCTCTCCAACATGCTCTGCGGCGGCCGGATCATGGTGCAGACCTTCGGCGACTTCCAGAGAGGGCGCCGCACCACAGAGGAACGCCTCTGCCGCAACAACCTGATTCCCACCTTAAAGGACGCAGTACCCGGGGACCTGTCCCTGGTGTTCCCTCACCGCATCATGACCGATATTAAGGAAATGCTCCTGGCCCTTGATAAAGTGACCCCCGGCATTGCCAGTGATGAAACCCTTCTCTACGGCGTGGAGGTCAAATTCTACTCCAACAAGGTGGTAGTGAACACAGATTTTGAGACCAGCATCAAAGGCCTTCGGGCCATCGGCGATGGCGCATCCGTCACACGCGGACTGCAGCAGGCGTCCGCTAACGGTATCAGCGTGGCAAGAAGTATCTTAAAACAAATGGAAGCTTAAGCTTCTCCCTATCCTGTCAGGGCCTTACCTAATGGTATGGCCCTGTTTTTATGCATCCTTCTCATCCCCTAGCCTCATAGTGGTATATCACTTGTCCATTTTTATTTAATGATATTCCATTTTTTCCGTATTTTCATCTATTCAATCTGCTCTTATTTTCTCATCTTTGCTATGATATATGTACATATTTTGATTTAAAGTTAACATTTTCTTCACGATTTATTTGCTAATTGCACAAAAATAAACTTTATATTAGTGCAAAACATGAATAGACACACCGGTATATCAGTTGTAATATATAGTAAGTGGTATATCACTTTAGCACATGGCCAGTTACTACAAAACAATTGCATATTGGAAAATAGGAGGAAAAGTTATGGCAGATATGGTTGCCGGCATCTTACTGTTGATCACGTTTATCGGATTAATCGTATATTGCTTTAAAGGTGGAAATCTATTGATCGGTTTTATCACAACCGCGGTTTTATGGTGTATCATCGGGTTGGTGCCCCTGGAAACAGTGGTAAATGTTGTATTTGAACAATCAGTTGAAAGCTACGGAAAAACCATAGCGATCATTGTGTTCGGCGCCTGGTTCGGACGGGTTCTGGTGGATACCGGGATCGCAGGCTATATCATCAAAAAAACCGTTGAATTTGCCGGCGACAAGCCGTTGGTCACAGCCCTGCTGTTAAACATTGTATGTGCCCTGATCTTCTGCAGCGCCTTCGGTGTGGGCTCTGTTATGGCCATTGGTATGATCGTTCTGCCGATCATGTTTTCTGTGGGAATTGACAAAAAGGCAGCCGTAGGCGCTTACATGCTGGCAGTTGCATCCGGCATGTACCTGAATATCGCATATGTAAGCCAGTTTTTTGCCGTATTCCCCAATATACAGTACGATAATAAATACATCCACTTTGCAGTGATCGCCACGATCATCAGCATTGTAGTTATGATCGCCTTTATTGTTTTTAACTTCATGCGTCAGAATAAGACCAGGGCATTTGCCGCTCCCGTATCCGTGGATGCCCAGGAGCTTCCCTTCTACTGCATCCTGGTACCCTTTGTTCCCATTATCATGGTATCCTTTTTCAAATGGCAGCCCGTACCGGCTTTCCTGCTGGGCATTCTTCTGGGACTCCTTTTCACACGCAACCTTTCAAGCTACTCCGCTGCCGTGGAAAAGGTACAGAAAACATTGTATGACGGTGTTGCCGACTCCGGTCTACTGATCGGAATGCTGTATGGGGTTAATATTTTCCAGGCAGCCGCCAAGGAAGTGGCCCCCATCCTGCAGAATCTGCTGGGCGGACTGATCCCCCAGTCTCCCCTTGTACTGCTTGTACTGTTCTGCATCCTGGCTCCCCTGGCCCTGTTCAGAGGCCCCCTTATGATCTGGGGTTCAGGAATTGCCCTTGCATCCATCCTGCAGGCCATGGGTATTTTCACAGAACCGTACCTGTTCATGCTGTTTTTGGTTCCGCCGGTTTCCATCGTGGCATCAGCCTGCCCAACGCAGTCCTGGACCATGTGGGCCCTCAGCTACTCCAAACTGGAGCCAAAAACCTACATCAAGACAAACCTGCCATGGGGCTGGATCGCCTTTATCGCAATACAGATAGTCGGTTACTTTACATACAGCATTATTTAAGAAGGGACGTCACTGAATGATGGAAAAAAGAGCAATCAGAATCGGAATCGATGTGGGCGGCACTCACACCAAAGCTGTTGCCATTGACAACAGTACCAACCGGATCGTGGGAAAAGGGTCGGTTATGACGACCCACTTTGCCAAAGAAGGCGTGGCCAAAGGAGTGGTGGATTCCTTTCAGAAATGCCTGGAGGAAAATAATATACAGCCGGATGAAGTGATTTTTATCGCCCACAGCACCACCCAGGCCACCAATGCCCTGTTGGAGGGCGATGTTGCCAAAGTAGGAGTGATCGGTATTGGAAAAGGCGGTCTGGAGAGTTTTCTCACCAAACGCCAGACAAAGATTCCCGACATTGACCTGGGAACAGGCAAATTCATCCATATTGATTCACACTTTATCAAGGCAAAGGACATGAATGAAAATTCCGTCCGAGCACTGATCCAGGACATGTACAACCAGGGCGACCGGGTTATTGTAGCATCCAAGGCTTTTGGCGTGGATAACATGTCCGAAGAAAAGCTGGTGTCCGAAACCGCGGATAAGATGGGGCTTCCCTCCTCCATGGCCTCCGACATCACCAAGCTTTACGGCCTGACCACCAGGACCAGGACCGCTGCGCTCAATGCCAGTATTCTTCCAAAAATGATGGAAACAGCCAACAGCACCGAATCCTCGGTGCGCTCCACAGGCGTTAATGTGCCTCTAATGATCATGCGCGGCGATGGCGGCGTCATGGAAGTCAATGAGATGAAAAAGCGGCCCGTGCTCACCATGCTTTCAGGCCCTGCCGCATCGGTGATCGGAGCCCTGATGTACCTCAGGGCATCCAATGGTATCTACTTTGAGGTAGGCGGCACCTCCACCAATATCGGCGTGATCAAGAACGGACGCCCCGCTGTTGACTATGCCATCATAGGTGGGCACCGGACTTATGTCAACTCACTGGATGTGCGTGTGCTGGGTGTTGCGGGAGGTTCCATGGTGAGGGCCGGAAAGAACGGCATCACGGATGTGGGACCCAGGTCCGCCCATATTGCAAACATGGGCTACGCCTGTTTTACCGATCCTTCATTGCTGGAGGGAGCCGCGCTCTACCATATGCAGCCGCGGGAAAATGATCCGGATGATTATGTTGCCATCCGCTTAAACAACGGGGAATCCGTTACCATTACCAACACATGCGCCGCCAATGTCCTGGGAATCCTGGCCGAGGGAGACTATGCCTGCGGCAATGAGGACTCCGCCAGGATGGCTATCAAGCTCCTGGCAGATGAAGTGGGAATGTCCGTGGAGGATACAGCCAGAGCCATTCTCCAGAAATCCACAGACAAGATCAAACCCGTAATTGAAGATTTGATCGCAAAATATAAAATAGAGCGTGACCAGATCGTGCTGGTGGGAGCCGGAGGCGGCGCCGGTACTCTGCTCACCTTTACGGCCAATGATATGGGCTTTAAATACCAGATCCCGGAAAATGCAGAAGTCATCTCCTCCATTGGGGTAGCTCTTGCCATGGTCAGGGAAATGGTTGAGCGCACCCTGCCCAATCCCTCTGCCCAGGACATTGCGCAGCTCAAAAAGGAGGCAAAGGAAATGGCCATGAACTCCGGTGCAGTAGAAGACAGCATAGAAGTCTATGTGGAAATCGATGAGCAGGCCCAGAAAGTGACGGCCATTGCCATGGGATCCACCGAGGTAAAGACCACTGATCTGATGAAAAATTGCGATGAGAAGGAAGCGGTCAGCATAGCAGCCGCATCCATGGGCGTGGCAGAGGACAAGGTAAACCTGGAAGCGACCAATGGACAGATTTTTGTGGCCACCTGCAGGCAGGGCAATAAAAACCAGCTCCGGGTAATTGATAAAAAAGGCTTTGTAAAAATCCAGCGCTCCGATGGAAGCTGCCTGACCACCACTATGGAAAAATCCGGCGAAAATCTCAAAAAGATATGGGATGCCTCCTCCAACTTTTCCTCCGAAGTCCGCATCAATCCGGACGTGTATGTCATCTGCGGCTCAAGAGTGATCGACTATTCCGGCATTCCGGAATACAAACAGGTGGCAGGGCTTATAGAAGCAGAGCTTTCCGACAGGGCCCCCTCCGATGAGATCATACTTGTGCTGGCCAAAAATGCTCTGGGCTGATCACAGACGCCTATTGTTACAAGGAGAAGGACCATGGACAATTACCCCGATGAATACTGGTACGGCCTGC
Organism: Enterocloster citroniae; assembly: GCF_040545455.1. NCBI lineage: Bacteria > Bacillati > Bacillota > Clostridia > Lachnospirales > Lachnospiraceae > Enterocloster > Enterocloster citroniae. The sequence goes on from NZ_JBEPLZ010000006.1 coordinate 189,969, forward strand.
TGCTGTCCAAAGATTCTGCGGCCAGACCTTTGACTTCTATGCAGAAATCAATTATAATTAAACAAAGTATGCAAGAAGCCGCTTTGCAGAAAGAGCACATCAGAAAATGCTTTGGAGATCAGCCCCCGGAGAGCTGTCTTGGCAGGATGGGTTTTGACCTTAAGGATGACGGCCGCGAACCTATGGCCGCATTCTTATACATGGGATTAATGGAACCGGACAGCAAAACTGTCTGGATCAATATGACCCTTATATCCATGGTAGAGCATTATATGGAAGTCCATATGCCCGAAGATATCTCCCGTAGGCAAAAGCTGCGGGAGATTGTCTGCTGGCATGAGCTCTACCATGTGATCGAGGAATGTACACCGGACATCTACACCAGGAACGTCCGCGTACCGGGCCGGTTCCTGGGTATGATACCATGCTGCAGAAAGGTGGAAGCTGCCAGTGAGATCGGCGCCATCCATTTTTCAAAGCTGATGTCCGATGTGGCGTTTTCGCCATACATCTATACCAGATATCTTATGGCTGCGGCAAATCAGGATTTGGAAGTGAGATATGGGCACTGAACCAGTTATAAAAGAAGATACGAATATTTATTCAATTCTAAGAGATGACATTGTGAAATTGCGTTTAAAGCCTGGTATGTTCTTTAATATTAAGGATATATGCAGGCTCTACGATGTGGGGCGTTCCCCTGGCCGGGAGGCCCTTCTTCAGTTGGAACAGGAAGATCTGATCACGGTTCTGCCCCACAGGGGAAGCATTGTATCAAAGCTGGATCTGGACCGGATCGATAACGAGCGTTTTGTCCACCGCTCCATTGAGGAGAATGTTCTCAGGGACTTTATCGGCATGTTTTCCCCGTCCGTCATCCTTCGCATGGAAAACTGCATCCTGGAGCAAAAGGAGCAGTACCGCGCCAAGGACATCCGGCGCTTTTTTGACGCGGATGAAGAATTTCACGCCCTGTTTTTTTCAGAGATATTCAGAGACTACTGTCTGTCCGTGATCGAAAGAGAATGCAGCAACTATAAAAGGATACGTCTGCTGGCCCTGATGGCGGACGAAAATTTCATGAAGAACTCCATTGAGGAACATGAGTCCATGATAAGGGCAGTGTCCACCAGAAACCTGGATAAGCTGATGTTCTGGTCCTCCCTGCACACAGACCGCTACAAAGCCCAGGAGCGCTGGCTCCTGAAACGTTTCCCCGACCTGTTTACCCAGTCGGACAAAGAGTCGGAAGGCATGCGCAAGAGTCCGGCGGACTTGACATCGGACTTTCTGTTGTCCATTCGTTCCAGGGGGCTGTAAGAGTTTTAAATCTTAGAAGCCAAAACACCGGGAATCTCCTGCTCCTAAGGAGATTTCCGGCGTTTTTAAAATAATGGCCTTACTTACGTATCAAATATTGATCTTTTCGTCTATCAGCCAGCAGAGCGTAAAGGCGGGCTGTATCATAATCCGGATGGGACTCGATCATATCGTACAGTTCCTGAACCGCATCCAGGGGTTCCACCAGATCCTCAGCAATCCGGACTGCCGACTGTCCTTTTTCCATCTTCCGCATGACCAGCGTTATCAGCTTTTCCATTCCACCCTTTTCTATCCCTATACTTTCCCGTTCCTCCAGCTCATCTGCAAACAGCTCCCTCAGCGCGTCACACATTTTCCTCACCTCCTGATATTTTTCCCAGTTAGCCCGCATGATCAGATCCATGGCCGTCTCATACAACGGATTTCCTTCATTTCCCTTATATTCCTTTGCAAGGACCTCTATATCCTCATCCAGTTCCAGTCCGCTTCTCAGACGGCTCAGCCAGATATTGTCTTCCTTTGATAATTCCCGGATAACCAGGATCTGTACAGGAAACAAAAGTCCGTTTATATAATAAATCCCCGGATATGCCAGTCTCATATCTACCCTGTACGTTCTTTTTAGGAAATTTGACAAGCTTTGCGGATAATGGCTTACTGCCAATGTCACCGTTATCTGGGAGGGAAGGATCTCCCGAACCTGCTTTGTATTTGACAGCAGGATACATGCATACCCTATAACCTTATAGAAGTCATTTACACTCACATAGTCTTTCATTCCCTTATATTCCACCACATTATATCGGCGAAACATTCTGCCTATGTTCTTTTCTATCCTTCGCTCCGAATCTTTTTTTATCACCAATACATCAATCTGCATAGGCTTACATGTAAGATTATACTCCGCATAAAACTGTATAAACTGCTTCTCTTCTTCCAATTCAATCTGCAATACTGCAAAAAAGGCAGGATGCCATTGCAGCCGCTTTTTATCCATACATTTCCTCCTTATATTATAATAAATTTCTTTCCCATCTTCAATAGAACATCCGGAACATCACCTGACTTTCTTGTAAGAGCATACTCTTGTAGCATCATATACTTCCCAGTAGTACAGTTTGGAACCACGGCCGAAGTGGCCATTACAGCGCCCATAGGGCACCAAAGATTGTCTGACACTTGATGTGTCAAGATTGTGATAAAAACCGTGTTTTCACTATAGCATAAGAATACATAGAAAACAAGAGCCGCTCCCCAGCTAACATTTCGTTATCCAGAAACGGCTCTTAATTATTAACCTACCGTAACAGTTCAGGACGGCGGGAAAATGGGTGCAAAAGCGAGCGTTAAGCTTGCTTATAAGTCCGTTTTTGCACCTATTTTCACATCGGATGTCCTGAACAGTTATAATCTACCAATATACTATGCCAGCGCTTCCTCAGCCGCTTCATTCTCCAGCAAGGTGGTCTCATACTTGTTCAGAATAATGGTCTGGATCATGTCTCTTGTGTTGGAGTTAATGGGATGGGCAATATCCCGGTACTCTCCGTCTGCTGCCTTGCGGCTTGGCATTGCTATGAATAAACCCTTTTCCCCCTCGATAACCTTGATGTCATGAATGACGAATTCATTGTCCAGGGTGATGGAAACAATTGCTTTCATCTTCCCTTCCTTTTCTACCCGTCTTACTCTCACGTCCGTAACCTGCATGTTCTTATACCCCTTCCGTCTTATCCCGCTTCAGCCTGCAGCTGCGCTCCCCGTGCGCTTAACCCGCTGTCCGCTGCGTCTTATAATGTATACCTTTCGTTCTTCTCCACAACGATTTTGATGTTCTCCGGCGTGCCGATATGTGTGGTGTTGGCGCGGATGGTATCCCTGCTCTCAACAATGCAGTTCTCAATCACGGTATTATCGCCAATATAGACATCATTTAGAATAATGGAATTCTTAATCACACAATTGTTTCCCACATATGCCTTTTTGAAGAGAATGGAGTTCTCCACCGTTCCGTTTAAGATACATCCGCTGGAAATCAGGCTGTTCCTTACAATGGCGCCCGGATTGTACTTAGCCGGCGGCAGATCATCGATCTTGGTGTATACATCAGGATACTGCTTAAAGAAGTAATCCCGGACCTCAGGTTTTAAGAAGTCCATGTTGGTCTTATAATAGGAGTCCACGGAAGCGATATTGTTCCAGTATCCGCTCAGCTTGTACGCGTAGATCCTCTTAAGGTTCTTATAGCGCACCAGGATATCGTTAACCAGGTCATATCTGTCTTCAGCTGCACAGCGCTCCAGCAGTTCGATCAGCTGTCTTCTGCGGATCACATAGATACCGCAGGAAATGGTGGTTGCATCACTTGCCATAGGCTTCTCCTCGAAGTCCGTGATACGTCCGTCATCGTTAAGCTTCACACAGCCAAACCTGGTTACGTCAGTGCCGTCTTCCATGTCCTTGCAGACAACTGTGATATCTGCTTTTTTCTCAATATGGTATTCCAGGACCTTATTGTAATCCAGCTTGTACACGCCGTCACCTGCAGCGATTACCACGTACGGCTCATGGCTGTTCTTTAAAAAGGTCAGGTTCTGGTAAAGTGCATCTGCTGTTCCGCGGTACCAGTCACCGTTCTCCGGTGTGATGGAAGGCGTGAATACAAACAGCCCGCCCTGTTTACGTCCGAAATCCCACCACTTGGAAGAACTCAGGTGCAGGTTCAGGGATCTGGAGTTGTACTGTGTAAATACAGCCACATTCTGGATGTGGGAATTCGTCATATTGCTCAATGCAAAGTCTATACTGCGGTAGCTTCCTGCAACCGGCATGGCAGCCACTGCTCTCTTATTAGAAAGTTCCCGCATCCTCTTGCTGTTACCACCTGCTAATACGATACCGATTGCTCTCATTTTACGCCACCTGCCTTTATAATGTAATTTCCGCTTGCCAGTAATCCGTCAGGATAGTCACTTACGGTTGTATCGCCTGCTATGGCAGTGTTCTTGCCAACCCTCATCCCGTCAGGCACAATGGAATTCTCGCCGATGGTTACAAGGTCAAACTGATATACCTTTGGATCATATGTGCTGGGGGCATACTCACCCACTCCCAGCTGGACGTCAGAGCCAATCTTTACATTCTCTGCAATGACAGCCTTGTCAACTACACTTCCCGCTCCAATGACGCTTCCCTGCATCACAATGGAATCGCGGACCACTGCCCCCTTTCCAATGGTAACACCGGCACCGATCACGGAATTGACAACCTCGCCGTAGATCTCCGTGCCTTCACCTATGATACTTCTCTCAATGTTCGCATCACATGATATGTACTGGGGAGGGATCACATCACTCTTGGTATAGATCTTCCAATACTCCTCATACAGGTTGAATTCCGGAATGATATCAATGAGTTCCATATTCGCTTCCCAGTAGGAGCCAAGGGTACCCACATCCTTCCAGTATCCGTTGTACTCGTAAGCAAACTCCCTGTCGCCCTTTGCATGGCAGTATGGAATGATATGCTTGCCGAAATCGCATCCCGGCTCGTCCTTCATCTTAATCAGCGCTTCCTTGAGCACCGGCCAGCTGAAGATGTAGATTCCCATGGACGCCAGGTTGCTTCTGGGAACGGGAGGCTTCTCCTCAAATTCCATGATACGATTGGACTCGTCCGTAATCAGGATACCGAAACGGCTGGCTTCCTCAATCGGTACCGGCATTGCAGCAATGGTGATATCTGCGTTGTTAGCTTTGTGATAATCCAGCATAACCTCATAGTCCATCTTGTAAATGTGATCGCCGGATAAGATCAGAACATACTCGGGATTATATGTCTCCATATATTCCAGGTTCTGATAGATGGCATTGGCAGTACCTGTATACCAGTCGCTGCCTTTGCTGCGCTCATAAGGAGGTAATACTGTTACACCACCAACATTCCGGTCCAAATCCCATGGAATACCAATTCCAATATGAGAATTTAAACGTAATGGCTGATACTGTGTCAGAACTCCGACAGTATCTACCCCGGAATTGATACAGTTGCTCAGTGGAAAATCAATGATCCGGTACTTCCCCCCAAAAGATACGGCCGGCTTGGCTACTTTCTGTGTCAGTACGCCAAGGCGGCTTCCCTGTCCGCCTGCTAATAGCATAGCTATCATTTCTTTTTTAATCACGTTATCACCTCTTGCTGTTAAGATTTTTGTAATTTTAATTATATCACAAACTTCGTAAATAGTACATAAATTTTTTAATATATTTCTCTGTTTTTGTGCATTTTTCCGACATTTTCTCCCTTATTTCTCCATTTATCACCGGTTTTCTCTATATCTAGTGTTTGATTTATTAAGCCGCCACTAAATATCCCCCTTCCCCCAGGACGCATACCGTCATGGTTCGACAAAAAGGCCCGCTTACCCATCATATCAGATAAACGCCTCTTGTATGACTGTTAAATTCTTCCACTGTACCGTCCTTTGGAGGCAGGCCATTATAAGAGGAAGGTAGAATAACCTTGAAACATTACGGGAAATATCTTATAATCACGTTATATGTAGTTACCGTCCATTTCCTGGGGAATTGGGGATACTGTATTGTATAGAGAGAAAAGAAAAGGAGATTATCAGTCATGGATCTGATTACCGTAAGAGAACTTTACAAACATCCGGAGGAATATCTTGACAAGGAGATACAGATAGGAGGATGGGTCCGCAGTCTGCGTGATTCCAAATCCTTTGGCTTTATTGTGGTAAGTGACGGAAGTTATTTTGAGACCCTTCAGGTTGTATATCACGACAACCTTTCCAACTTTGCAGAGGTTTCCAAGCTGAACGTAGGCACTGCCATCATTGTAAAGGGCACCCTGGTGGCCACTCCCGATGCCAAGCAGCCATTTGAGATCCAGGCAGCAGAGGTAACGGTGGAGGGCACATCCGCATCCGATTATCCTCTGCAGAAAAAGCGCCACTCGTTTGAGTATCTGCGCTCCATCTCCCACCTGCGTCCAAGGACCAACACCTTCCAGGCCGTGTTCCGCGTCCGTTCACTGATCGCATATGCCATCCATCAGTATTTCCAGGAACGGGATTTCGTATATGTGCACACACCGCTGATCACGGGAAGCGACTGTGAGGGCGCCGGGGAAATGTTCCAGGTCACCACTCTGGATCTGAACAATATCCCCAAGACAGATGACGGCAAGGTGGATTTCAGCCAGGATTTCTTTAATAAGCCCACCAACCTGACCGTAAGCGGACAGCTGAACGCTGAGACCTATGCCATGGCCTTCCGCAACGTATACACTTTTGGACCCACCTTCCGCGCCGAGAATTCCAATACAGCCCGCCATGCAGCTGAATTCTGGATGATCGAGCCCGAGATGGCATTTGCAGACCTGGACGACAACATGCGCCTGGCCGAGGGAATGCTTAAGTACATCATAAAGTACGTGCTGGAGCACGCGCCGGAAGAGATGAATTTCTTTAATCAGTTTGTGGACAAGGGCCTTTTGGAGCGCCTTAACAATGTGCTGAACGCAGAATTCGGACACATCACTTACACAGATGCAGTGGAGCTCTTGGAAAAGCACAATGATGAATTTGACTATAAGGTATCCTGGGGATGCGACCTTCAGACCGAGCATGAGCGCTATCTGACGGAGAAGGTATTCAAGAAGCCTGTGTTTGTAACAGATTATCCAAAGGAGATCAAAGCCTTCTATATGAAGATGAATCCGGACAACAAAACCGTTGCCGCCGTGGACTGCCTTGTTCCCGGCATTGGCGAGATCATCGGAGGAAGCCAGAGGGAGGACAATCTGGAGAAGCTGGTTGCAAGAATGGATGAACTGGGCCTGAACAAGGACGATTACGGTTTCTACCTGGATCTGCGCAAATACGGCTCTACCCGCCACGCCGGTTTCGGTCTTGGCTTTGAGCGCTGCGTTATGTATCTCACAGGAATGGGCAACATCCGCGATGTGATCCCCTTCCCAAGAACCGTAAACAACTGCGAGCTGTAAACAAGTGTACTCTCGGAATCTCCAGACTCCGGGAGTACACACAATTAATTTAGGAGGCAGACATGAAATTCATCCACACTGGGGATATCCACTGGGGTATGTGCCCGGATGCCAATAAACCCTGGGGCAAGGAACGGGCCCTGGCGATCAAAGATACCTTCAGGACAATCATTGAAAATGCAAAAGAGATGGATGTGGACTGCTTATTCATCAGCGGCGACTTGTTTCACAGGCAGCCGCTGATGAAAGATTTAAAGGAGGTCAATTATCTTTTTTCCACAGCACCTTCCGTTAAGATCATTATCATAGCAGGCAATCACGACCGTATAAGAGATAATTCCGCCCTTTTAAGTTTTACCTGGAGTCCCAATGTGACATTCCTCATGGATGAGAACCTGACCTCTGTCTACTTTGAAGATATTAACACAGAGGTACACGGCTTCAGCTATCACCGGGCTGAGATTAAGGAACCGCTTCTGGACGACATCCAGGTTCCCCTAAACAGCAGGATCCAGATCCTCATGGCCCATGGCGGTGACCCGGCCCACCTTCCCATCAGTTTTAACAGCCTGGAACTGTCCCCATTTTCCTACATAGCCCTTGGGCATATCCACAAGCCCCATATCGTGGTGGAGGGGAAAATGGCATACTGCGGCTCCCCGGAACCTTTGGACCTCACTGAGACAGGCCCTCACGGCTACTATATGGGCGAGATCCATCCTGTTACCAGAAAGCTTCTCAGCCTTAAGTTTGTTCCGGCGTCCAGTCTCCAGTATGTTCCCCTGGCAGTGAATGTGTCCAAGGACACCACTAACGGCGAACTGTCCGACCGGATTGCCAGGGAAATCCAAAACCGCGGGGAACAGAATATCTACCGCTTCCGTCTAAAAGGCATGAGGGACCCTGAGATTGAATTTGATCTGGAGCAGCTATCCTCACGTTTCAGAATTGCTGAGATCATCGATGACTCAGAACCTCAATATGATTTTTCAGCCCTGTTTGCTGAACATTCCAGCGATATGATCGGGTTCTATATCCAGGCCCTTCAAAAAGACGACATGAGCCCGGTGGAGAAAAAGGCGCTGTACTACGGGGTCAATGCACTGCTTCGCACCACGGATGAAAGGAGCTGAACCCATGAAGATACTGAGTCTGCATATTGACGGCTTTGGCAAACTCCACGACCAGGACATCTCCTTTCAGGATGGAATGAATGTGGTGTATGGCAAAAACGAGGCCGGTAAATCCACCCTGCACACATTTATCAAGGGTATGCTGTTTGGCCTGGAGCGCCAGCGGGGGCGCGCCGCACGAAACGACACCTACAGCAGATATGAGCCCTGGCAGGGAAGCGGTACCTACGAGGGATGGCTGCGCCTGGAAAGCGAAGGACAGGTGTACCGCATCCAGCGCAGGTTCCATAAGCGCAGCAGGGAGCTTACCATTGTCAATGAGACCCTGGGCAGGGAGGTAGAGCCCACCAAGGCCCTGCTGGACCAGCTGCGCTGCGGCCTGTCTGAGACAGCCTATGACAACACCATCAGCATCGGACAGCTAAAATGTGCCACAGAGGGCGGCATGGTGTCCGAGCTCAGAAATTATATTGCCAACCTTAACACCTCGGGCAGCATTGCCCTGAACATAACAAAGGCCACTGCCTACTTAAAGGCCCAGCGGAAGGAACTGGAGAACCAGCTTGTACCCGAGGCTGCGCGCACCTACACCGGCCTTCTGGGTGAGATCCGCAAGGTGGAGCAGGAGATATCCGCACCTGAATATGCCAACCAGCTTATTGCCTGCCGCACCAAGAAAACCGAGGTAAGAAAGCAGTTGGACCACCTTCAGAGGGAAAAGGAAGGGTTATTGGAAAAGGCTGCCAAGGGCCGCCAGATCCTCCTTAACAGCCAGTTCACGGACCAGGCTTCCGTCCAGGTCTATATTGATGATACAAAAAAACTGTACGGCGAATATGACCGCGCCAGAGCGGCCTGCAGCAAGAAATCCAGGACCGTGTGCGCAGTGTTCATGTTCCTTATTACACTGGTATGTTCCGGGATCTCAGCCGCATGCCTGGCAGCGCCCCAGGCAGTGCGCACCCTGATACAGGTTCCCCTGCACATGACTGCGGCGGCGGGGATCGCAGGCGGTATCGCCCTGGCTGCCCTGATCATAGCCATTGTGCAGCTGAACAAAAACAGCCGGTTTAAGAAAGAACTGGACACCAACACACGCCTGCTGCAGGAAATATTTGCCCGTCATTTGGGGGACTCATCCATTTCTCCGGAAGCAATGAATGCCCTGGAGGGCAAGATGGCAGAGTTTCTCCGCCTCAGCAAGGCGGTGGAGCAGTCTGAGCAGACGCTGGAACAGCTCACTGCGGAGATCGGGCAGCTGCAGTCAAAGGAGGATGTGTTCTCGGAGGAGATTGAAAAACAGCAGCGGATCCAGTGGGAGCTGGAAAAGAAGCTGGAGCATCTGGCCGACTGCAAGACAAGGGCCGAGGCCCTGAAACATGTACTGGCAGAGAATGAGCGCGTCCAGGAGGAACTGAACGCCATCGACCTGGCCCAGGATACCATGACCGCCCTGTCCACCTCCATCCGTGATTCCTTTGGACTATACTTGAACAAAACGGCCTCCGACCTGATATCCGGGATTACAGGGGGTATCTACCGCAGCATGAGCATTGATGAGAACCTGGATGTGTTCATGAACACGCCCGGCAAACTGGTCCCCATTGAGCAGGTGAGCAGCGGCACCATGGACCAGATCTATCTGGCCGTGCGTCTGGCAGCTGCCAAACTGGTCCAGAACGGACGGGACACCATGCCCCTGATATTTGATGACAGCTTTGTGCTCTATGATGACGACCGGTTAAGAACCGCCCTTAAGTGGCTGGTAAAGGCATATGACAGCCAGATCATCATATTTACATGCCATCAAAGGGAAGCGCAGCTTTTAACCGCCAATCAGGTAAAGTATCACCTCATAACGATTTGACAATGAGCTTTATAAAAAAACTCTCCAACCGCCTGGGTCCGGTATCGTCCGGCGCCTTGGCTTGGAGAGTTTTTTGCGTTCGTTTTTTGCGTCACCGTCTGTCTATCTCAGTACCTGGAGGCATCCTGACACCAGCAGCATCACATAGACAACGGTTCCAAAGGTTTTTGTATTCAGCCGGCTGATCATCCGGTTTCCTGCCATCACAGCTGCCGCTACAAAGGGAAGCCCGCACACAGACAGCCTGGCTGCAGGCAGGGTCATACTGCCTGTAACTATGTTTTTTAGCGTAAGCAGAAGGTTCAGGGAGAACCAGATGGCGCTTAGGGTCACCCGGTAGGACCGCTTATCTGTAATGGCCCGGTTTGCATATATGACCGCCAGAACCCCGCCGCAGGAAAATGCCCCGTGAATCACGCCTCCCAGAAACAGGCATACATAATATCTAAACCCGATCCGCTTCTCTGTTTTCTTTCTCCTGTCATGCCAGAACAATCCCTTCAGTGCCACAAGAATAGTAAATATTCCCAATGCAAGTTTTAACGGACGCTCCGGGAGACAGGAGTAGGCAGCCATGCCTATGGGCATTCCCAATACCATAAGAAGGAACATGACTGTATAGGCGCGCTTCTCAACATATGCCCTGTCATGTACCAGGATCATCAGCGCGGCTGCACACACAATAGCGGTGATGGCCGGAATGGCGATATGAATCCCCACGATCATGCTGCACAGAGGAAGCGCGGTCACAGTTCCCCCAAATCCCAATGTGGCTTCGATAAGATAGGCCAGCAGCATGACACCGCAAAAGCCCAGTGTATGTATGGTATCCATGTTTTACAGAAGCTTGCGGAACATGGCATCTAAAATCTCATCCGTTACTTCCACCGGGTTCAGAGCCATATTGGGGTGATGGCATTCTTTGACCAGTGATGGAATGTTACCTTCTGATATCCCTGCCTCACTCAGCCTGCAGCGCAGTCCCGCTCTCTGTTTTAATGCAAGGATATCATCCGCCAGTTCACAGGCGTCTTGCCTGCCGATCATCTTTGCCAGCTGGTGGAGACGGCCACCCTGTGCATCCTTATTCAGTCTCAGGAAGCTGTCCAGGGTTATACCGCATGCCTCACCGTGGGGCACATGGTAAATGCTGGTAAGAGGATAGGAGCACACATGGGGCCCGCTTGTCTTAGGCGCTGCAAATGCGATTCCGGCCAGCAGGCTGGCTTCGCACATTGCGGTTCTGGCCTCAAGGTCATTTTCATCTTTATAAGCCCTTTCAAGATATTCAAATACCAGGGAACACGCTCTGACCGCACATGCATCGCATACCGGCTGATGGTTCCTGCTCCAATACCCCTCCAGCGCCTGGCTCAGCACATCGATCCCGCATGATGCAGTCACTGAGGGAGGCAGCGACAATGTCAGCCGGGGATCCAGTATGGCCAGGTCAGGATAAAAGTTAGGGGTTCCCACAGGCATCTTCTTATTATTCTCCTCATCTGAGATCACTGCCACCATGGTCACCTCGCTGCCGGTTCCCGCGGTTGTGGGAATGGCGATCAGGGGCAGATGCCCAGGTCCAAAGGTCTTTTTCCCATACATATATTCCCGTATGGAATCCTGGGTTTTACACAGGCTTCCCACTGCCTTTCCGCAGTCCAGGGAGCTTCCTCCTCCCAGGCATACCAGAAACTCATATCCCCGCTCCCTGACAAGCCCGGAACAAGTATCCACATTCTCAACAGTAGGATTTGGTACCAGGTCAGAGAACACACCCGTTATCCTGCCTTTTGACGCCTCCACCACCTGATCGGCCAACCCGTTCTTTATAAATACCGGATCACTGATCAGCAGGCCGTTTGACAGGCCTTCCCCTTCTATAAGGCGTCCCAGTTCCCCGGATACCTTGCCTGCTCCAAATTCTATTCTTACCGGTAAAGAAAAACTCCAGCTCATTCAATCCCCTCCATTCCATTATCTTCTTGTCCATTATCTTCCTGTGTTATAGGTCTTCTGCTATTTTATATACCGCATACTGGTTTTGTCCATGGTTGGCGCTTACAAGGAATGATACTCCCCTGATCTCTGTTACGCAGACATTGCTGCTCCCCGCCCCTGAGTCCACCACAACGCTTTGCCATTGTCCTTCTTTTATCCAGAATGCCAGTAGATTTCCATTTCCTCTGCGGTGACCGCAGATGATCATCCTTCTTCCCTGGAACAGGCCTGCCCAAAGTGAGTGGGCAAACTCCAGTTCCCCGGAATACTGCCAAATTTTATGCCATGGCCCGTTCCGGCCAACCGGGGACATCCCCGGCAGACTGCCGGATTCCGCGCCTGATGAGCTGTCCGCTCCTCTTTTATAGACCCTTAAGCAGGCGCCGTGAAAGGGGGAAATGGTAACCAGTTCGTCCTCCCCATCGCCATCCAGGTCAAAAGCCGCCGCTTCCCCGCATGATTCTGACAAAAGCTGCCGGACCTTCCAGTCCTTTATCTTCGCACCGGGTTCAAACGCGTACACCCCCTGATCTGACGCAGTCATTACCGTCAGCCGCCCGTCCAGCATCCCCTTCCACATTCCATGGTTGTGGAACTGGCCGTCCAGAAGGATTTCCATGGACTGCTCTGTCCGGGATCGGCCGCCCCCTGACCCTCCGGCCCGAAAGTCCTCCCCCAAGCTCCCATCCTCTCTCACAGGAAGGACCGCCACGTAGCCCGGGCTGCTCCAATCATCCTTCCCCTCCTTTTTCCTGCACAGAACTCCCAGGACCAGCCAGTTCTGATCTCCTGCCTTTACCACCTCAAAGCGATGGAGATAGGGAAGCTTAAAAAGCGTCCTGCTGGCATAGCTCCCATCCTCCCGGGCATTGGTCAGGAGCAGGCCGGAGTCTGCTGCCAAAAACGGCGGGAAAAATCCATATATGGAGGCAAAACCACCCCCGCTCCCGGGCCACTCTGCCATCTGCATTACTCCGCCAGGGGTTGGAAAGGGCCTGGTCAGATCCAGATCCATCACCACCCCGCCTCCATCAGTCTCAGAAGCAGCAAGCAGTTTACATGTTCCATCTATGTGGAGTGCACTGACAGAATAACATTTCTCCAGCCCCCCTGCGGCTATCTTCTCAAATCTCATTCTCTTATGGGTTTCCCAAACTGATACGGGCGGATCATCTGCAGCAGGTCGTCATATCCTTTAAAAAAGCCTTCCAGACAGGTAATAAAGGCGCCGTAGTGCTCAAATTCCTCCTCTTTCATCCCATCCTCCTCATAGGCCCGGACAAAGTCAGGCAGCTTATCCTTCAGCTGGGCGACCAGCTCCGGACTGACCGGGGCACTCATGGATTCCTTTATCTCAAATCCGCTTAGTTCCACCTGTTCCAGGTAATAGCGGGTGAGTGTCATGGATATCCTGCCCCCCATGAGAGCGGACCAGGCATAATGGTTTCTGTATGCAGCGGTCAGAAGTCTGGTCTGGTAGCCCCTCTCCTCAAATATCTCATAAGCGTGCTTAAACACAGCCACTCCGGCCCATTCCAGGCATTCCGGGTCAATGGCAATATTGTCCCTTTTAACCACCTTCTTAAGCCAGTCGTCAATGCGGCCGATCATTATGGTGCACACAGGGGTCATGTGTTCTGTCTCAAGTCCCTCTTTCCTTCTTCTCTCCAGCCCCCGCTCCACTGCCTCCGCAACCTTCACAGCCTGAGCCACTGAAAAGGATACGGTGGCATTGATATTGACACCCTGGTACGTGGCCTCCTCAAACGCTTTGATCCCGGCCGGTGATACAGGCATTTTCACCTGCATATTAGGGGCCAGTTTGGAAAACTCCACTGCCTGGGCCGTCATTTTCCCGGCGTTTTTATAGTTCTTTATATTGGTCTGTATGGAAAGGCGTCCATAGCGGCCATTGCTTTCCTCAAATAATGGTTGCAGCATACCGGCTCCCCGTATCCCCATCTCCTTGATCAGCTCCCAGGCCACCTCATCCTCCGTGACCTCAGGCTTGGCAAACAGTTCGCAGATCCTGCTTTCCCACATGGGCAGTTCCTGCTTTAATACACTGCCCACAATGACCGGGTTGGTGGTGGCTCCCACGATCCCGTGTTCAATACCCCACTTAAGGTCCTTTTCTGCACATGAATCACACCACATATGAGTCTCCGGAAATTTAGTCCGGATATCTCTTATCATTCCCATTATGTAAACCTCCTTTGTTTACTTTACCATGAGCATACCTGAAAAATGCTCTAATACAGCTTTCTGAACCGGTTAGGGGTCATTCCCACTTCACGCTTAAAATACCGGATAAAATTATTCGTGTCTAAAAATCCCGACTTAAATGCGACCTCACTTACCAGCAGATCCGAGTTCAAAAGCAGTTCCTTTGCCTTTGCGATCCTGGTGAGCAGCAGAAAACGTTTGGGGCTGTATCCCGTGGAACGCTTGAAACAATGGGACAGATAATAAGGATTAATATAATACATCTCCGCCAGACTTCCGATCTGCACTTCCTCCGCATAATGCTCTTCCATATATTTCTGGATCTCATAGACTTCCATCTTGAACTTGGGCTGCTCACTGTCATGGGATGCGCCTATGATGCGGTCCGCCATAATAAGGATCTGGCGTATGATATTCACCACCATTTCCTCGTAATACCGGTTGTCCTTTGCCTTGCTCTCCTGGAGCAGCTGCCAGAACAGGGCGGCCATCAGTTCCTGATGACCATCCATGGAAACACAGTGGTCAAATCCTGCGGGGCGGTTCTTTAATATGGATATGAGCTGTGGAATGGCCAGAAGCCTGTCGATCCGTTCCGTGTCCAGTATGAGAAAATAGCGGCAGCACGGCTCCTCCACGATCTTGTAGTGGTGCTCCTCAAAATTACTTATAAATACCAGCTGATTGGGGCCGACCTCATACTGCATGTCGTCAATGCGTACATTCATCCGACCGGACACCACATAAGTCACTTCATATGCATTGTGATAATGGATATCATGCCTTGTTGCGCCATCTCTGTACCGGCACGTCATCAACCTCTGTTCAACACCCATACTCAATATCCTCAAATTGTTTTTTTAGGCTTGCAAAATTTGCTTCCAGGTCAGGGCCATTTCCAAAAAGCGCCGCTGTCCCTGCCACGAACACATCACATCCCGCTTCCTTTAGTTCCTTTAAATTACGGGAACACAGGGAACCGTCCATCTCAATTTCAAAATCCAGGCCCAGTTCGCGTCTCAGCCTTGCCGCCTCCCTGATCTTCTCTGCCATCTCCGGGATATAAGGCGCACCGGGGAATCCCGGTTCAATAGTCATGATAGTAAGCCGCCGGATCTTATGTATATACGGCCTTACCGCCTCCAGACTGGTAGCCGGGTTGACCGCCACTCCCGGTCTGCATCCACAGGCCGTGATCCTGTCCAGCACGCGGAATGCCCCGGTTGTTATGGTCTCTGCGTGAGGTACAATCACGGAAACCCCCGCTGCCGCTAACTGGTCTATGTAATCCAGGGGCTTTTCCACCATGATATGACAGTCCACAGGTATTTTGCTTCCCCGCGTCACGGCTTCCACAAATCCTGGAAACAGTCCCAGGGTTGGGACAAACCGGGAGTCCATCATATCCACATGGAGATAGTCCGCGCACCGGTTCATGATCTCCAACTGCTGCCCCACCTTCAGCATATCCATGCAGATCAGGGACGGCGATATTTTATACGCCATGTTCCACCTCTCTATCTGTTGCTATCCTGTTACTGCCCTGTTATTGTCCTGTTCCGGCCTTTTTTAACGACATGTGTTTCATCATAAAGGAGACTACAGGAATCAAAACCGCTGCGATCACCAGGAAGGAGCCTGCGCTCCACTGGCTCATGCATCCCCAGAAACTGCCATAATACATCAGGGAACGGCGGTAATACTGCTCCACCATACTGCCCAGCACAAATCCCAGCAAAAGGGGCGGAAGGGGATAATGGTTCTTTTCCAGTGCGTATCCGAGAATGCCAAGGACAATGATCACATAGACATCAAACACCCTGTTGTTTACGCTGACACAGCCTATGACACAGCACATGGCAATAAGAGGCATCAGATAATACCGGGGCACCTGTACGATCCTGGCAAAAATGGGGATCCCAAAGCTTTGGAACACAAACATCAGTATATTGGCAACAAAAACAGCCAGGATCAGGGTGTGGATCAGCCCCTTATTAGTTGTAAACAGCATGGGGCCAACTGAGATTCCCTGCATGACCAGAGCCGCCATGATAATTGCTGTAACCGAATCCCCGGGAACTCCCAGGCTCAGCATAGGAATCAGGGCGCCACCTGTCACTGCGTTGTTGGAAACTTCCGTGGCATACACACCCTCGGGAGTTCCCTGCCCGAATTCCTCGGGGTGCTTGGAAAGCTTTTTGGCTGCCGCGTAGGACAGCATGGATCCTGTAGAGCTTCCCATTCCGGGAAGGACTCCGATAAATGTTCCTATCACACTGCTTCTTAAAATACAGGGCCAGTAGCCCAGCATATTCTTTTTGCTTGGAAGATAGAATATCTTTTTTTCAAAATTGGCGGAAGTCATATCCTCCCTAAGCCGTCCCGCTGTTGCCAGTATCTCTGGCACCGCATAGATCCCTATGATAACAATTACCATGGAAAGCCCTGCTTCCAGCTGGTAAAAGTTAAATGTAAACCGCTTCACAACACCATCCATGGAACTCATGCCCACGGTTGACAGCAGCAGGCCGATCAACATACTGATCAGTCCCTTAACCACGTTGTTCCCCATCAGCACACTGACCAGGCAAAGGGAGAGGAATGTGATTCCAAAATACTCCCATGGCCCGAATTTGATTGCCATCTTTGTCAGGGACGGCGCGATGAGCCAGAGGGCAAAGGCGCTGAACAGTCCGCCGATAAAAGAGCCAAAGGTTCCTATGGCCAGAGCTTCCGCGGCCTGTCCTTTCTGGCACATGGGATACCCGTCAAAGGTTGTCGCTATGGCTGCCGCGGTCCCGGGTATACGAAGAAGAATGGCGGACACAAGACCACCGGAGATCCCTCCCATATAGACTGCGATCAGCAGGGATACGGCCGGAACCGTATCCAGAGCAAAACTGAAAGGCAGCAGCAGTGCTACTGCAATAGGTGTATTGAGCCCGGGGATCGCTCCGAATATGATGCCTACCACCACGCCCAGACACATCAGGGCCATTACCTCTGGATTGAGGATGGAGCCCGCTACTGACATTATTGCCTCCAAAATATAACCTCCTTTATACCAGGCAGTTTCATCTTCCGATCTGCCCCATTACTTCTAAATCCCGAATATGCCTGTGGGGACCATGACCCTAAGAGCGGACTGGAAGAACCATGTCACCCCATAGGCCGCTGCCACTAGGCAGATTCCCCTGATAAACAGCCATTTATCAACCTTAAAGCTTCCCTTTGAAAAATAGATCATCACGTTCACAACAACATTCAGGTAAATAATGGTGGCGATCATAAATCCCAATATATTAAGGCTTGCCACATAGACGACCAGAGCCAGCAGAAAAAATCCTCTGTGGCCTTTAAACAGGTCCATAAATATAAAGTCCGGTCGTTCTTCCTTTTTCTGTTTCAGTATCTGTATGATACGAATCAGGGAACAGGCCAGAAGCGCTGTCAGAATGATCCGGGGATAAGTTGCCGGTCCTCCTGAGGTGTCCTTGATCACCTGCCAGGACAATGTGTTGATGAGTCCCGCAATGCTTACAACGAATAAAAATAGATTAAAGTATATTTCACCCATTACCTAATCCTTCTCCTGCCTTTCATTATCTGTAAGGCAGAATCCGCCTGAACGGATCCTGCCCCAAAACTACGTTTAATTCAGCCCTTTCGCAAATTCCTGGAAATCAGCATACATCTTTTCCAGATAAGTTACATACTCAGCCGTAGGAATATAGCTTGCGGAATAGGTAAGGTCCGTGAGCTGTTTCTGAACTCCCTCGTCCGCTGCGGCTGCCCCAAACAGGCTGGAGAGGTATTCCACCACATCGTCCGGAGTATCCTTTGGCGCCCAGATGCCAAATACCTGGTTCATCACGTTTGTCTCATACCCCAGTTCGGCAAAGGTAGGCACATCCGGGTAATTTGCAAAGCGGTCATCCGCATATAATCCCAGGATCGTAAAGTCCCCGGAATCCACATAACTGGTAAGCCCTGCCAGAGAATCGATCATCACATCAATACGATTGCTCAAGAGTTCAGGAGCCTTTAAAGTTGTGCCCCCTATATCTACAATATTAAAATCAACGCCCTCCTGTTTTTCCATTGCCAGTACACAGAACATAGGAAGTCCGCCGGTAGCCACGCCGAATTTCAGTTCCCCGGGCCTGTCCTTTGCTGCCTGGACCAGATCCTCATAGGTTTTGATGCCGGAAGAGGTATTCACCGCCATCCCTAAATAAGAGGTGACAAACAGGCTTACAGGTTTGAAATCTTCATATGTAAATTCACAGGACCCCTTCGCATACTGCATGGCATAACCTGCCGGGGCCACAAGAAGGGTATATCCGTCCCCAGGTGAGGACATTACCTGCTGGGCGCCGACCGCACCGCCTGATCCGGTTACATCCGTAACATTCATCATGGCCCCATCCATGATACCGCTGATATAGTCGGCGTAGATCCTTGCAGGGATATCAGATGTGCCGCCTGCCTCGTATGGATTCACAAGCGTGATATCCTTATTGGGAAAGCCTTCCGGCGCCTTGACCGGGGCTGCCTGTCCGCTGTTACCGGCTGCCTGGGCCTCTGACTCCTTCTTTTCTCCCTCCGCCCCGGGAGCCTCTTTTGCTGTTTCCGGCGCCTTTGCTGCTTCCTGGGCTGATTCTGCCTGGGTGGATGCCGCCTGAGTTGCTGCCGGCTCTGCCTTTTTCCCTCCGCTGCATCCCATGAGACCTGCCGCCAACCCCACCGCCAACGTAATTGATAACACTCTCTTAAACATTTTTTCTCCTCCTCTTTTAATTGAACGCTTTATAAAAATGATTTAAAATACACATTCGGCTCCTCTTCCATTGCGTGCTCAAATCCCCGCTCGAACATAAAATGCCGGTCATCCTTATTGTCCGGATACACGAACTTGCCTCCCACCTGCCAGATATAAGGCTTAAACTCATACTTAAGCCGGTCCCGTCTCATATCATACAGCACATCCACCTCTCTGGTGTCTGCCATAAAGCAGCTCCAGGTCTCATAGTGAACCGGTATGATGACCTTACATCTTAAGTTCTCCGCCATGCGCAAAACATCACTGGACGTCATCTTATCCGTAAGTCCGGGCGGGTTCTCCCCAAAGGATGCGATCGCCACATCGATCTGGTGCTGCTTCCCATGCCTTAATGTATAATTGGAAAAATGGGAATCCCCGCTGTGATAAAAACTTCCCCCCGGCGTCTTGATCAGGTAGTTGACAGAGCGCCGGTCCATATCATCCGGACAATGGCCTTTCAGCTCCCCATCCCTCGGGGCAGTAAGCAATACGGTCCTGTCAAAGCTGTCCAATACCACGATCTCGCAGTCCTTAACCTTTATCACATCCCCCGGCTTTACCGTGGTGCATCTTTCTTTTGGCAACCCCCATTCAATCCACTGTTTTGTCACATACTCAGGCCCGATAAAGGGAATATCCGGGAACTTGTGGTAAATCGCAGCCAGAGAGTTGGGATCCATGTGATCCCTGTGGTTATGGGTTACCAGATAGGCATCCAGTTTTCTTACTTTAAAGGGATCCATCACAACCGGAATCATCCTTGTGTTGGGAAACCTCTGCCTTCCTCCCACCATCCGGTTCAGCTGGAAATCCGGTCCTCCCAAATGAGGAGGAAGCTTTGAAAAGTCCTGTGTCACCTTTCCTCTTCCCACCCAGAAGTCCACCACTATATCCGTGTTGTTCTCTGATTTCAGCCAGATCCCCGTGCATCCAAGCCACCACATGGCAAATGTTCCGGGTGTAACCCTGGTCTCACCAATTTCCTCGTTAAGCCATTCTCCCCATTCAGGAAAAACAGACTGTATCCAACTCTCACGCGTTGTATCATCTATTAATGACATATAAATATTACCCCTCCGTCTTCCTAATATAATTCAAACAGTACAAGTTCACCTGCTTCCCTTGCCGCTGCCAGGATGTAATCCTTACCCTCATGGGAAAGCCCCCGTATATTGCTGGGTCCGATCCCTGTCTCCAGCACGGTCCGCAAAAAAGCACCGTTTCCCTGATCCCTGGTAAAGGACAGAACGGACAGTTCTCCTTCCCCTTTCATGGATCCAATAACAAAAACCGGTTTTCCCAAAAGTGTTCCGCCCCAGATTCCATGGGCAAATTCCATTGGGCAGGAATAGATGACTTTCCATTGGCCGTTCACCCGCTTATTGATTGTGGCCTGATTTCCATGAAGCCCTTCAAATGCCAGGATCTCGTCCTCCCCGTCACCGTCTATATCAGCCACAGCAATATCACTGATCTCCCGTTCTATAAGAATCTCCGTCCTCCAATCATCCCCCTTTGTCTTTGGCGCCGTAACACAATACAACGCATTCCCCGATACAAGGGTCACCTGTCTGTTGTCCAGCATTCCCTGCCAGAAACCATGATTTTTGGTTATCCCGTCCCGAATGATGCGGATGTCTCCATGTGCGCCGAAACTGTCCGCCGGCTCCGGGCCTTGCACCGGCTCAGGATGCTCTGCCGGATCGGGTACCTCCAATACCTGTATTCTGCCCGGATGACTCCAGTCCCCCTGGAATTCTCTTTTGGTGCACAGGGTGCAGGCGATCACATACGCCCGTCCCTCCACATATACCACACCGCAGTGATGCAGGTATGGAAGTTTTGCAAGGACCTTTGTAACCCATCCCCGTCCTTCTCTGTAGGCGACAGCCACCTGGGCATCCAGGGCCTGGGCCCCTTTATAGAAATTCTGGACACCTATGAGGCTGCCGTCCTCTTTCCACTGGGCAACATTCATGCAGCCTCCGGGGCCGTTCCACACGATCTCCTCTTCCCGTGATTTAAAATCAATGATCTTGCAGATCCCATGGCGCAGTTCAGATGCGGCTGCTATCTTGATGCCAGTATTGGTATGAAGGACTTCCACACAGTAAATCCCTTCAATTTTACTGAGTACAGACCGTTTCCACTTCATCCGCATTTTCTTCCTCCCATTTCCGATAGCGTACTCTTGGAACTTCCGAACGCACATTTTATATAACTATATTGTAAAGAGATTTTACTGGTCATAGTCATTAAAACTTGTCTATGTATATGTAAATTTTGCTTTTAATCAAATGAAGTGATGATGATTTTTTGTTATTTACATATTCTTACAGTTTTAGTGCGGTTCTGGAGCAATCATTTTTTACATAATTTTATATCTTATTTTTTATTTATTTCAGATAACTTAACTCCATTTAAGGAGGGGGTTATTTCAAATATTTGTAAATTATATTGGTTATTATGCCTTTTCTATCCGAGCTTGTCCATTCTTTTATTGTAATTTCTTCCTATGATCCTGATCCATGTGGTTTTAGCAGGTTTTACATATTTATTTGCAACTTTATATTACTATTTGCTTTAAAACTATTGTAGAATATAGTCAGATTTTGAGAACCGGCCTTAATCATTATTATGTAAAAACTGGTATTTAAAAGAAAGGACTGATACAGAATGGAACATTATGTACTTCCAAAAACCATGACCGCCGTGGTATTAACAGGAACCAATGATCAATACGAGATCCGCCATGATATTGAGACGCCAACTGAACCTGGTTACCAGGAGGTTATCTGTAAAGTAATGGCAATTGCTATCTGCGGTACCGACCCCAAGCTTTTAAAAGGGAAGCCTTACCACTATTGCCCGGAGGAGTATCCCTTTATCATCGGACATGAGTGGTCCGGCATTGTTGTCAAGGTGGGTCCCGGCGTGTTTAATTTGAAAGTAGGCGACCGGGTGGCAGGAGAAGCCCACCGCGGATGCGGCGTGTGTAAAAACTGTAAGGAGGGGCGCTATTCTCTCTGCCTTAATTACGGAAATGACAGCACCGGACACCGCCATTACGGATTTACCACCTATGGAGCATACTGCCAGTATGTGCGGTACAGCTGCGGGTCCCTGACCCCGCTCCCCGACAATGTAAGCTTTGAAGAAGCAGCCATGTGTGACACTGCCGGTGTTGCCTTCCACGGTCTGGAACGTGCCGGAGTCACTCCCGGAGGCACGGTCTGCGTTATCGGGCCCGGCCCTATCGGCCTGATGTCCATGAAGATCGCACGCTGCCTTGGAGCCGCCCATGTGATCGCAGTGGGCCGGGGCGCCCGCCTGAAAGCTGCTGTTGCCACCGGAGCCTGCGACCCGGACAAGGCAATTGATTTTGAAGCATGTGAACGGGACGGCGTGGATGTAGTACAGAAAGTAGTGGAAATGACAGGAGGAATAGGGCCCGACAATGTATATGAGGCAAGCGGAGCCAAGGGCGCCATGGCCCAGGCCATTGAGATGTGTAAAAAGGGCGGGAGTATTGCCCTTCTAGGCACCCCGCCTGAGGGAACCATGGTGGAGATTCCCATGAAAAAGATCACATTTAAGGAACTGGCCCTGTTTGGAAGCAGGGGCAACCCCAATGTGACTCCTGCTGTTGTGAACCTGATGGCAACCGGCCAGCTGCGAGTCAGGGACCTGGTTACCCACACCTTCCCCCTCACCCAGTTCAGACAGGGGATCGATACCTTTGTCAATCGTAAGGGCGGAGCTGTGAAGGTTATCTTCTATCCCAACGAGCAGCCGGAAGTTCCCTTTGTGAAAGCATAAAAAGATACCCTGCCGGCATAACAACCATCATCGTTGTCATGCCGACAGGGTATTCCTGATCTGTTCCTGTATTCCTTCCTTACCATTTCACAGGTGTATCTGCACAGTGGTTGTGTATTTTGGCTGCTCTCAGCGCCACAAAACAGCCGCAGAGCCTGCACATTCCGTTTCTCAGGAATCCGCACTGGCTGCAAGCAGACAGCCTTTCCTGATAGATATGGTCAGGAGTCTTTATATCCTCATCCATATATTCCAGATAATCCTTAAGGATCTGTTCATAGTCCCTGTCGGACAATCCTGTCTGCAGGCACGGAATACAGACTTCCCCGGTTATTGCCATCTCAACCTGTCCCCTCTTTAGACTAACGTTTTACAGTGAGCAGGACAACGGACTTTGAAGGCATTTTAATGTGTATGGTATTTCCCTCAATGACAAAGTCCTCAAACTCCTCCGGCTGGATCTGGTCCGGATGTTCAAAGGTATTCATGGTGTTCATGGCCCCTGATGTGAGGACGGTTCCGCTCACCTTTGAGATCATTCCAAAGTCCGCGATATGGCATGTCACCTCCGCCATCTGGTTTGGATCCAGGTTGACCAGGGTGGCATTGATGTTGCCCAGTGAATCCTTGGAAACAGAGGCATTGATCTGCTTCAGATTTTCCGTGCCGCACTCATAGTCATCTGAAAGCACTGCGAAATCCAGAAGCTTTGCATCCTGGTGCACCTTGTACATATCATATATATGGTAGGTGGGGGTGAGGATCATCTTCTCCCCTTCTGTAAGGACCATGGCCTGGAGCACATTGATGGTCTGGGCAATATTAGTCATGTGGATGCGGTCCGCATGGTTATTAAAGATATTCAGGCTGATTCCGGCCGATACCGCGTCACGAAGGGTGTTTTGCTGGTATAAAAATCCCGGATTGGTTCCTGGTTCATTGTCAAACCAGGTTCCCCACTCATCTACGATCAGCGCAACCTTTTTTTCAGGATCATACTGGTCCATAATGGCAATGTGTTTTGAAACCAGTTCATCCGTAAATGCAGCTGCTTTCATAACGCCAAACCACTGGTCCTCGTCAAAATCAGTGGCTGATTTCCGGGACTTGGAATTATCCCTCAAATAACGCTCATTTCCATCGGGAAGGTATTCGATGATCACCTTATCACCCACCCTTGTATAATAATGGAGGGCAATCGCATCTAAGAACATGGAAGCGTCCCGCATCATGACCTCCGTCCATTTATAATTTGCGCCCCTGGGCCCGGCTCCTATGCGGTAGAGCTTATTATCGCCGTAATCCCTGGCATACAGGTTATAACGGGTCACTTCGTCCGCATAGTACTCTGCCCTCATGCGGCCTCCGCAGCCCCAGTTTTCATTGCCTATGCCAAAGTATTTTAATCTCCACGGCTTCTCCCGTCCGTTCTTTTTTCTTAAGTCCGCCATGGGGGACTGTCCGTCAAAGGTCATATATTCGATCCACTCCGACATCTCCTGCACGGTACCGCTTCCCACATTGCCGCAGATATAAGGTTCCGTGTCCAGCATTTCACACAGGTCAAAAAACTCATGAGTGCCAAAATGGTTGTTCTCCACCACACCGCCCCAGTGAGTATTTACCATGGATGGCCTGGACTCCTTGGGTCCAATGCCGTCACGCCAGTGGTACTCATCCGCAAAACATCCTCCCGGCCAGCGCAGGCACGGGATCTTAATTTTCTTAAGCGCTTCAATGATATCGGTCCGCATGCCTCTTACATTGGGGATCCTGGAATCCTCCCCAACATAGAAGCCGTCATATATACATCTTCCAAGATGTTCTGCGAAATGTCCGTAAATCATTCTGTTGATCGTTGACTTTTCTGCTTTTGCATTGACAATGATCTGGTTTGCCATACTGCAGTCCTCCTAAATAAGATTAGTAAATAATATTTGTATCATCCTTTAACACCGCCGCTCGTAAGACCGGCAATGAAGAATCTCTGGTTAAATAAGAACAGGATCAAGATGGGCAGGATTGCAACAACAGAGCCCGCTATCATCACATCATAATTTGCACTGTAGGGATTGATCAGCGATGCAATTCCTATGGTCAATGTAAATTTGCCGCTGTCCCTCAGCACGATCAGGGGCCAAACAAAACCATTCCAGTTCTGCATGGCAAGGAGTATGGTCATGGCCCCAAAAGCCGGCTTCATCAGCGGCACCACGATCCGGAAAAAGATCCCAAATTCCGTACACCCGTCAATCCTGGCCGACTCCATAAACTCCTGTGAAATGCCGGATACAAACTGACGGAAAAAGAAGATGGCCACAGGGGCGACCATAAAGGGGAAGATAATCCCTCCCACCGTATTGATCAGCTTAATCTTAACGATCAGCTTATAAAGAGGAAGCATGAGGATCTCCAGGGGGATCATCATTACGGCCAGGACCAGCACAAAGATCATGTTCCTGCCCTTAAAGTTATATGCTCCAAGCCCATATCCCACAAAGGAGGACAGAGACAGCGCGCATACGGTAAAAGCCACTGCGTATAAGACACTGTTGGTAAACCATCTTGTATAGATCCCGTTATTATATGTGAACAGGTTGGGATAATTGGACCATTTCATGTCTCCCGGGTTCAGGAAGAACTTCATACCTGCCCGGAATATCTCCTGCCCGTCCTGAAGTGATCCTATGACCAGGTAATAGACCGGAAACAGCATGATCAGGGACACCAGCATAAACAGGATGAAAACCAGTACGGACATCATTCTTCTGCGCGCTTTCATTATGCATCCTCCTTTTTAAACAGACCAAAGAAGTTCAGCTGGAACATATTGACGGTGAGTACGATTGCCAGCAGCACCACGCCGATGGCGGAACCCATGCCGAAATCATTTCTCTGGAACGCCTGCTGGTAAATGTAGCGGACAATGGTCAGGCCGATATCCCCCGGGTTGGTTTCATTCCAGTACACATACCCTTCTGTAAACATTCTGTACCCATTGAGAATGGTCAATGTCAGGATATAGATAATGATGGGTTTGACCTGGGGTATGGTTACGAACACAAACTTCTGGACCGCATTGGCTCCGTCTATGTCCGCTGCCTCGTAAAGCTCCTCGGGAATACTCTGGAGCGCGGACAGGCAGTACACCATATTGATGCCCAGTTCACGCCAGGCTGCCAGCG
The DNA here is from genome assembly GCF_040545455.1 of Enterocloster citroniae. Classification (NCBI taxonomy): domain Bacteria; kingdom Bacillati; phylum Bacillota; class Clostridia; order Lachnospirales; family Lachnospiraceae; genus Enterocloster; species Enterocloster citroniae. The sequence goes on from NZ_JBEPLZ010000006.1 coordinate 216,375, forward strand.
TGACCATCATGATCATTCCGGTCACATATCCTGTTTTCCATGCTACAATCTCCCCGCCCAGCTTTAAGATAATGGAGTTGAACAAACCGGCTTCCGTTTCCCCGAACATCAGCCTGAAGGCAATACCTGCCACAATAACGGATGTAAGGGTTGGCACAAATATGGCTGACCTGAAGAAGTTTTTGAACTTCAGTATTTTCGAGTTTAAAAATGTGGCAATTGTGATGGGAAGGATCAGCATGATGCTGACCATACATACCATGTAGATGGTGCTGGATTTCAGCGCATTGTAAAAGTGGATATTAAACAGACGCTTGTAATTGTTAAGGCCGATCCATTTCACATTGTTAAATCCCTCTATCTTCTGGAAGCTCATAAGCACCGTATTAATGGTGGGATAGAGGAAAAAGATTAAAAACGATATGATAAACGGCAGGCAAAACAGGTACGGCGCTGCCTTTTTACTGTATAAGATCTTACGAAAACCCCTTATCTCCTTGTTCTGATTCATAAATGCCTTACCTCCTCATGCCAAGGCTGCCGCGGCGGTTCTGACCGGACGCGGCAGCCAGAGGACATCTACTGCTGCGCCCTCAATTCTTCAGCTGCTGCTTTTAACGCCTCTGCCGGGCTCTGGGAGCCATCCACAAACACGCTGTACATGACCGTGTTGTTCACAAGATCCTGCGCCGCAACGGAAAGTTCTGCATTGACCGGTGACGGGCAGCCGTCCACGTATGCGCCCATGATTTCAAAGAAGGACTCATTATAAAAATACTCCATGGGGGCTGTCAGCCTTTCATCCGTCCACACATCAGTCCTTACCGGGTCAAACTGGAGACACTCCCAAATATTTACATTTGCTTCATATGTAAGCTTTGACTCATACAGCACTTCCTTTGCCAGTTCCACGTTCTTGCACTGGGTGGTAATGGCCGTACCGGTTCCCCCAATACCAACCGTTCTAGGCTGTCCCTCCTCAAACACAGGCATAGGACGGATCGCGATCTTTCCTTTCAGATCAGGCATATAGTTTGTAAAGCGTGACATGAACCAGGACGGCATGGTCAGGGATGCACAGCCGCCCTGATTCATCCATGTCCAGAATTCCTCCACGGACGTGGAACCGCCCGGTGCAGCTACCACTGCCCCTGTATCCCAGAAATCCTTCATCCACTCAAGAACCTGTATGTTGGAATCACTGTCCATTGCAACGGTTCCGTCAGGGTTCAGGTAATCCCCGCCGCGCTGTACGATCATAGGCCAGAAGGGACGCTGGTTGGATACTTCATATATGGTCATGGGTATACCTGTCTTTTCAAATACCTGTAAGCCCATCTCCTTGTACTGGTCCCATGTCTCAATGGCATCCACATCCTCAATGGTAAATCCTGCTTTTTCAAGGATCTCCATATTGTAATAGACTACTGAAGCCCCTACATGGGTAGGGATCCCATAGTAGCTGCTGTCCTTCTTATAGAGATCGAATCTGGACTGGACACAGCTGGAAAGTTCTTTTTCCACAATATCATTCAGCGGAACCAGCTGGATATCCCCTTTTAAGAAATTGGAAAAATAGTTAATATTAATATCCGCTATATCGGGAGCGCCCACACCGGACTGCAGGGCGATCAGCAGCTTATTAGCCATTTCCGCATTGGGATAGACCTCTATCTTCAATTCCACCGGGTTATCCCCATGCTTTTCATTGTAAACCTTTTCCCCGAATTCAAACATCTGGTTGTGCAGCTCATTGGATGTCCAGACAGTCACTACATTGCCCTCCCCAGAGCCGGTCTGGCCTCCCGCAGCCTCTGTCTGCGCTGTCTGTGCCGCCTGTGTTCCCCCTGAATTTCCTCCCCCTGCCGTCTCAGAGGAGCCCCCGCCGCACGCTGTCAGCGATAAGGCCATTGTCAGTGCCAGAGCCGGTGCCAATAATTTTTTCATAGAAATACCTCCTTATTATCTTGATGCCATAATAATAAGCAAACAATATGCCAACTCCCGGATATGACCTTACCGTTGAGGCAAAGAACCCCAAAAACCTTGTTTATCCATGCTTTCCCCAAAAACAAAAAACAGGAGAACGTTACGAACCGTTCTCCCATCTCCTGGATGTGTTGCCTTTTTCCGTTGCCCTGAACGTTGCTTCTTGAACACGAACAGATTGGTTATAACAGACCCATTTTCCCCATCTTTCTCCACAGGGTTGTCCGGTTGATGCCTAACCGCCTGGCCACCTCGCTCTTATTATAGCCGCACTCCTTTAAAAGACTTACGACCTCCTCTTTCCGGATTTCCTTGGCATATATCGGATCCGCCGGGGAATCTTGGTACACGGGAGGCATCTGGCCTGGATGCTGGATCGGATACGGCTGTGTATCCGTGTCATTCAGACCCAGGGATTCCTCCACATCCGAGGCATGGACTGTTGTGTCCTGAACAGTAACACTGAGACGTTCCACAATGTTGCGCAGCTCCCGTATATTTCCCTTAAAAGGATAACCGCATAGAAGTTCAACCGCATGTTCGGTAAAATGGTCCGCACATGTCTCAAACTGCTCTTTGTATTTTAGCAGAAAATACTCAGCCAGAAGCCTGATATCCTCCCTCCGTTTCCTGAGAGGCGGTATGGAAAGGTTCAGGACATCCAGCCGGTACAGCAGATCCTCCCTGAAAAGTCCCTCCTGGATCATCTGCTTCAGGTTTTTATTGGTGGCTGCAATGATCCTCACATCAATCTTAACCACCCGTTTTCCTCCCACACGCCGCACTTCCCGCTCCTGCAGGACCCGGAGAAGTTTTCCCTGGAAACTGACAGGCAGCTCCGATACCTCGTCCAAAAACAGTGTGCCGTTGTGCGCCTGTTCAAACAGTCCGGCCTTCCCGCCCTTGACCGCGCCGGTAAACGCCCCCTCCTCATAGCCAAACAGCTCGCTCTCCAACAGGTTCTCGGGAAAGGACGCACAGTTAATGGCCACAAAGGGGCCGTTTTTCCGCTTGCTGGCATTGTGTATGCTCTGTGCCACCAGCTCCTTACCTGTTCCCGTCTCACCATATACCAGCACATTGGAGGTGACCGATGCAAATTTCCTTGCCCGTTGGATCACATGCTCCATCACAGGACTTTGATGGATGATATCAGAAAACTGGTACTTTGCGTAAAGGCCCATCTCATTCAGCTTTGTGCGGATCTGCGCCTCCCTCTGCTGCAGCCTTCCAATGTCGCGGATAGTGATGATCATGCCTTTGTAATTATCCTCGATCATCACCGGGGTAAAATCCACCGCAATGTTCATATCCCTGGTCCGGTAGATCTCATTGTCCAGATGCTGCTTTTCCCTGCATGCCTTCAGATAATTGCGGGTCATAAAAGAAAACTCCTCCTGGAATCCCTTTCCGGCCACCGGGCGCCTGTTTGGGAATATCCTTCCCACATTGGCGTTGGCTATCCTTATGCGCTCCCTATCATCCACAAATATAAGACCGTCCGTTACATTTTCAGCCAACAGTCTTAAAAGTTCCATCTGGCTGGCCTCATATTCCATATTCTTTAAAAGGCTGGCCGCTGAGTTCAGCGCCCGTGCAATGGCCTCCTCACTGTTTTCTATAATACCGGAGTAGACCTTGAACCCATTTTTAATCACGCACTTATTTGCATGGCTGCCGCTGATCAAAGCGTCACAGCCTTCTTCTATGGCACGTTTTACCATGTCCTCGATCTGGTCCGGATTGTCGATCACGTAGACCACAAAATTAATATTAAAAAGAGAGCTCATGGATTGGATATCCTTCATGTTTGAATAATCCCCGATCAGCCCTATCTTCTGACAATTTGTATTCTTCCTGCACTGGGCAATGGCCTTGACAATATCGCTGCCCGTTATGGGGATCTCCACAATGGCCCCGCTGAACCGTTCCCGTATCACATGGATGGAATAGCCCCTGGCAATTACCAGATCGCAGTCATCTTCCACCTCCACGTCATACATTATTGGAAAATATTGGATGGATGCATTGACAAATATCCCCTGATAACACGGCTGGTCCATAAGCCGCCTCACCACAGGTATCAGCTCCGGATATGGGACAAAATATGTAATTTTCCTCAATCTTCCTCCCTCCCCCCGTTATCCCCGTACTTGCTGAAGATCCGCTCCAGGATCAGGTTAAAAAACACTCCCACGCAGGACGGCATAATGAGGATCGCTCCCGGTATGATGGATATCAGACACAGGGCTGCTGTCAGTATAAGGGTGAGAAGAATAGTCCATGGAAGACTCAGTACGCAAAGACAGACGCAATCTTTTATGATCTGAACCATTCCCATCCTGTACTTAGAAATATACGGAAACACATAAACGCCTATCATTAGAAAGAGCAGCCTGGCAGCCACAAATAGGGTCTGGAGCATTTTCATAGCCGCCTGCCCCCTTACCAGGTTCATATCCAAATGGATCGCCCCGAATAACACCCCCAGGATTGCTGCCAACATGGTTGACTGCCTGAAGCTGTTCTTAAAACTGCCCCAGAATGACCGGAAGATATACCCCCTGTCAGATATAAGACATTGCCCTGATGTATGATAAAGAGCTGCCGTGGCAGCTCCCATGGTGATCAGGGGTATGGAAAACATAAACCACAGGAAGCTTACAAATATATAATCCATCCATTTGCTGATTCCTCTGAAAATAATATTATCTACATTAAAAAACTGTTTCATATCAGACCTCCCTATATAATGCCCGCTGACCTGATGAGCCATATGCCGGCAGGCATGGTGAGGACAGGCAAAAACATGGCAGCCACAATAACTGCGGCTCCCGGTTCTCCATCCCCGCCCATCTTTTTCGTCACAATATATGCATTCATGGCAGACGGAACTGAAACTAAAACAAAGGCAGTTGCAATTTGCTCGGAACTGAATCCCAGCCACGTCATGGGAATGACAAATGCCAGCGGTGTGATGACCACCTTATACAAGGAGCCAGCCATACTCCATCCCACCTGGCCCACAAAAGACTGGTCTATAATTTTGCATTTTGACAAACAATATCCCACAATCATTACAAGGAATACGGGTATAACAGATTGAAGGCTGAAAATCAGATTATCCATAGCAAATTTTCTCACATCTTTCTGAATTTTATCACAATGGTTCATCTCATGCAATGCCAGAACCTTTTGCCACATTGCAATGACCACTCTCCATTAATATACATCTCTCATACACTTCTCTCTAAGTTCTGCTCATCTCGTTCTATGGTTTATATTCTCGCAAATATCATGCCAATGCAAATCTCAAGGATCCTATCCTTTCCCATCACGTTTTTACCGCCTTTAAGGCACATAAATACGAGAAAGGGTATCCCGGCATGTTCAAACCGTTGCAGCGCCCGAACGCAATGAACAGACCATGTAACACTTGGCCATGAAAACAAAAGGGGATTTTTATGCAAATGCTGCCGGTATCACAGCCTTTTTACCTTTGGCATTGATTTTGCTTTCATTACTTATCATACGTAACAAAAACCTGTTTTCAGGCAGCATACCAACAGTAAGGAGCGTGACCACAATGAGTTCTATCAAGATTTGTACAAAAAAGGCACTGTTTGACACAGCGCCGGACTTTTATGGGCTTTTTTTCGAGGATATCAACCGTTCAGGGGACGGGGGGCTTTACCCGGAAATGCTCCGCAACCGGGCATTTGAAGATTCCATCCTTCCCAAACGTTGTGAACCCCTTAAGGGAACCTATGGATTTGTAACCCCTGAGGGATGGAGGGACCAGTTTAATAACGGAGAAGGCTTAGAGCGCTGGCTGGAAGGGATTGAAAAAACCCCTGTTCCGGCCTGGTACGCCCACGGTGTCTCCATGGAATTGAATGTTGAGGACAGGTTAAACGCAAACAGGCTGGCAGCCCTGGACCTGACATTTGAACCAGGAGGTTCTGTAACCAACATCGGTTTTCGGGGCCTGTCTCTGGTTCAGGGGCAATCTTATGATCTTTACCTGTTTGCCAAAGGCAGGGTAAAGCTGTCCGTCAATCTGGAATCCGCAGACTGCCATGTCTATGCCAGGGAATCCCTGGATATAGATGCGCCTGAATACACCCGCTTTGATCTTTCCCTCTGCCCTGACCAGACGGATCCGGATGCCCGTTTCACACTGAGCTCCGACAGCGGGGGAACGCTGATGATCGGCTTTATCTCCCTGATGCCGCGGGATACCTACAAGGGACACGGAATGAGAAAAGACCTGATGGAAATGCTTAAGAATACCCATTCCAGATTCCTGCGTTTTCCCGGAGGATGTATTGTGGAAGGCTTTACCAAGGAAACCGCGATCCGCTTCCCCCATATGATCGGCCCTGTATGGGAACGCCCCAGCCACAACCTGATGTGGCATTACCGCACCACCAATGGCCTGGGATACCATGAATACCTGCAGATCTGCGAGGATCTGGACTTAGAACCCATGTACGTGGTCAACTGCGGCCTTACCTGCCAGGGAAGAAAACCAGAGTTCTTTGAGGGGGAGGAGCTGGAACAATGGATCCGGGAAGCCTTTGACGCCATTGACTACGCTATCGCCCCTGCCCGCAGCAGGTGGGGCAGACTGCGCGCCCAGGCAGGCCACCCGGAGCCGTTTAAGCTAACTTACCTGGAAATCGGAAATGAAAATGACAGGGAAGTATACTTTTCCAGGTACGAGAAATTTTATCATGCGATCCACCAGCGTTACCCCCAATTGAAACTGATATCCAACACCCACACGGAAAAGCTGGGACTTCCCACCCAGATCGTGGATGAACACCTGTACAGCACGGCAGACACATTTGTGACCGCTGCCAAAAAATACTGTGATTACCACAGGAACGGACCTGAAATATTCATTGGGGAATATGCGGTCACCAGCGGACTGGATATCGGCAACCTGAAGTCAGCCCTGGCAGAGACCATGTATCTCATGGACGCTGAAAAAAATCAGGACATTGTCCGGCTCACAGCCTACGCGCCCCTGTTCCAGAACGTGGATTATACTGCATGGTATCCCAACCTGATCGCCTTTAACAATCATGCCTGCTACGGAATCCCCTTTTACCACGCCCTGTCCATGCTTTCCAAAAGCCATGGCCAAAGGCTGTTATGTACCCGGTCGGACGTTAAAAACGGTTACCCGGAACCGGAAGGCCTGAATGGTCTCATTGCCTACCAGGAAGGCACGCGGGTACGGAATGTAAAGGTGGACGGACGCCCTGCTGGTTTCTCCCATGGGATTATTGGCAGCGTGACGCACCATGAGGATGGCTCCCTGGAGCTTACCTCCGATTACACAGACCAGCTGGAGGGTTATCCCAACATGGGGCATATCCCCCCGCATACCGCCTTTGTCACCTTTGGGGAGGAAGAAGCATCACACTGCACCTATGATCTGGAGGTTCTGCTATTATCACCGGACCAGGAGATCGATATCGCCGTATGGGCCCACAGCACTCCCATGCTGTTCTCCAGGGATGAGACCGATCCCTTTTATACATCCTGGAACCCTGTTTATACAGACCGGTATGTATGGTCCATCAAACAGGGGCAGGGACGGTTTGCATCCGTCAACCGTTTTAATTACAGCTACTTCGGTTCAACCAGCCCCCTTCCCATACGCTACGGGGAATACAACCATTTCCAGGTAGTCACAAGACATGGGGGATTTGACTGCTACCTCAACGGCCTGCTGGTACAGACAGCTGAGATGGTTCCCTATCCCATGATTGCTGAACTTGCGTCTGAGGATGACACCTATATCTATGTAAAGATCGTAAATTTTGACAAGACCCATGAGGCGGTGGAGATCTGCCTGGACTGCGGCATCCAGGCAATATATGAGGCAGAGCTGTTAACCGGCTGCCCAAAGGATACAAATTCGCTTGAGGAGCCCCTGAAAGTCTCCCCTGTAACCCGCACCTTTGACAATGGGGCGGACACATTTACCTACCAGGCTTCGGCCTATTCATTCTCAGTTCTCAGGCTCAAAAAAGCAATTTTGCGGGAAGTATCATAATTAAAAACAACCCGGCAGTAAGGTACGATCTCCTAAAGGAGATCTCTTGGACCTTACTGCCGGGTTGTTTTAACTCAGCTTATTTTGTTATATATGTTCTATCTCCCCTGTTCTACTTGATATCCAGACCCTGGGCATACAGCTTATATGTCTCCAAACCTGCCAGATCCACATCCTCAAGGGTGATGGGGTCGCCCTTTTTTACATCCCTGAGCAAGGTTGTTCCGTTTAGCAGGTAAAACGGAGCAAGGTCCTGGCCGGATGTTCTTTCCAAAAGTTCAGGAATCAGGCCATCGATTGCATGGTGATGGCCCTGTACCATAAGCTGGGTACCCTTTGGCAGATCCCGCTCAGCAACACCGGCCAGAACAGATACCTGGCGGCACTCAGGATGGGTCCCGATCCCCATAAGGTCTCCCAGGAGAATGGATATGGGAGTCTCAAGGCCCATATAGTGGTATGGATAATAGATGCATGCGTATTTGTCGTTTTTGCTCATCACATGACCTTTACTCTTAAGGATCTCCCACATTTTTTCGTTTTCGCACTTGACAATAATGAACTCTCCGCCACAGAAGCTGGCCTCATCCTTACCCCTCAGGTTGTAGAACACATCCACTACTCCTGTCTTCTTAAGGATTCCTCCATCTTCCTCGGGAATGAAAATGTTGGCCAGTTCGCTGGTCTTGGCCACAGGATAGCTTAAAAACGGAGAGGAAGGCACAAGTCCGGTAATATTGGAAACCAGGTTCATCTCGCAAAGGTCAGCGGAGATAACCCCTGTGTATTTCTCCAGTATGCTGCGGCGCTGATCCAGTGTTTCCACGCCATTATAATACCAGCAGTCCTGCATCTGCGGTATCTTCTCCACAACACCGCTTCCATCCGTGCAGGTAAATTCCCCTGTCTCCCTGTCCCACACAAAATCATATTCGCTGGACTTCCCGGCCGCCACTACCTCCAGGCCCAAAAGCATGGCCCAGGAATAGAGGTCCAGAAGGTTGCGGGGCTGGTCGCCATTGACCAGTGCATACACCGCACCATGTTCTGCAGCCACCTGGTTCAAAAGGGGGCCGCACACACTGTCTGTTTCCTTGGAAACCATATACACATTAACTCCTGCCCGAAGGGCTGCAAGGGCTGCGTCAGAGCTGACCGCCGTATTTCCCGTACACTCCACAAGGGCAGTAATTCCGCATTCCATCACAAGGCGGTAATCACTGACTATAAGGATAGCCTCCTTGGGCGCCTGTTCGATCTCAGGCTTTCCCTCACAGAAAATGATCTGGTCCTCATCATACCCGATTTCCTTTAACACCTCCAGGCACTCCTCTGGATGCCGGGAACAGATAACCCTTAAATCCATATGCTTTACCTTGGGGATCTGGGCAAGCAGCGTGTAGCCATAGCCGCGGGTGGCGCCGATAATGCCTACCTTGGAGGTTTTTCCGGTTGTGTTGTTGATTAAATTTGTATAATCCATACTGATAAGTCTCCTTTACATCCTGAATGTGAGTTTTTTATTATCGAATTACATTTCCACCCTGGATCACATGCTCTACCCTGGAAAGGGCCTTTATATCTTCCAGAGGATTGCCGTCCACAATCACCAGATCCGCAGCTAGTCCTTCCTTGACCGCACCTGTGATCTGGTCCACTCCACAGAGCTTAGCTGCCTGGGTGGTAACGCCTGCAAGCACATTCCTGTTGCTTGCTCCCAACTGTGCAATGTACTGGGCCTCCCTGGCAAGGCTGCCGTGAAGCCCGTCTGTGCCGATTCCAAACTTTAATCCGCCTGCAATGGCCTCTGACAGACAACCGCAGATGATTTCTTTTTCTCTCAGACTTCCCTCCTTGTCATGTGGCGAAAACTTGAACAGCAAATCGTCATTCAGCGCATAACTGGGCGTATACACCACCCACCGGTCCATCTTCTTGACCCGCTCTACCTGTTCCTTTGTTATGTAGTACACATGCTCCAGACAGTCAATTCCCGCCGTAAGGCAGTCATCCAGCCCCTGGCCTCCGGAACAATGGCATGCCGTGGTTATATTTACACTCTTTGCCTCCTCAACCACTGCCCGAAGCTCCTCCGGGGTGATAAAGTGATAGATGAATGGTGTGGCATTGATCACCTTTGTCATAAAGACTTTAAGGAAATCCACCCCTCTGGCAATATTTTCCCTGGATGTCTTTCTAAAGTCTTCCGCACCGCAGTGAGGCATGCCCACGTAACCATGGCCGTGAAGACTTCTCATCCCAATTCCGCTGACTACCAGCCTTGGCCCCTCCAGCCTTCCTTCCCTCTGGGCCTGGCGGCAGGTAACATCAATGTAATATTTGTCTCCAAGGCATCTGGCCGTAGTGACTCCGGCATGAAGGTCGTCATGCATGGTCTTTACTGCCCTCAATGTCTGCTCCGCCTCACAGTCGCTCATCTTTACCAGATGATTAGGTATCCTGGCGTCCAGGGCCAGGTGATTGTGGCAGTCGATCATGCCGGGAATAAGAGTCTTATCTCCCACATCCATAGTAACCGCGTCTTCCAGTCCCTCTACGTCCGTAACCTGCTCATAAATTTTTGAAATTTTGCCGTCTTCCACTAATACGGCACCATTTTTTACCTCAGTTAAATCCTGTCCTTTAATGATCGTCCCTGCTTTTATTAATAATCGTTCCATAATCCGGCTCCTTACTTATCACTTGTCTCAGCTTGTTTTTTTTGTGCCTTTTTATAAAAATACCCTGTCAGCAGCGGAGTTAGGATCGCGCTGACAACTACAGATGCCGCAACCTGGGCAGTCGCCACTTCCACAACAGGATTCAGGGATGGATCCGCCATTGCAACAGAGGCCGGCACTGCAACTGCATTTCCGCCAGTGGTTCCAATAGCCATACCCATGGGATCCGGTTTGCGGCGGATCGCACTGTAGATGTAATAGGTCAGGACACCGGTACATACAACGGTCACAAGTCCCAGGACAATACCGCCTGCACCTGCCTTTACGATTGACATAAGGCTCATGTTAGCGCCCAGCACAAATCCATTAAACGGCAGCAGCATAGCAAGTCCGTTTGTCAGAAGCATCTTAAACTCCTCATCTGCATTTCCCAAAAACATACCGATAAAAAGGGGTACAATCACAGCAATAATGGATATCAGCGGAATTTCTGCCAATCCGGTTGCACCAAGGGCGATCATTGTCAAAAACGGTCCATCGTTTAAGGACAGGATCGCGATTGCTCCCACATCCGTGGAATCGCCGAATTCCTTTGCAAGAGCGGTATAGATCGCACCATTAGAGTTGGTAACTGCCGTAATAACTGCCAATGGAGTCAACCCCAGTATTCCGGCTGGTCCAAACACCCTGTTCAGCCCCCAGCCGATCAACACACCGATTATATACTTTAGTGCGGTCAGGACAGCGCCCTTGTAAAGGGGCATACCAGCCTGCTTAAAACTGATGGTTGCACCGCTGCACAGGATAAACAGTCCTACCAGTGCCGATGTTCCATTTTTGAAAAGCCCGGTTGTAAATCCCCCGATTTCCAACACCTGCGGTATAAACGTGTTGATCACACACCCCAGCAACAGCGGTATTACCATCATTCCCCCCGGAAATTTTTTCATTGTTGCACAAATCTTCATACCTCATCTCTCCTTTGTGGTTATTGCATTCTGTCTCACATGCTAACCACATATATAGCAATTAATGTGCCAAATCAGTCAATCAAACATGGGGGCAGGAAAAAACTCCGCTAAAATACATACAAATCTGTGTTTTTTCCTATCCCCAAATCATTGGTCCCAATTTTAAATATTCCCCAATATTTGTTGCAATTGTTTTAAATCGCAACGCATCATTGTTGCAATCCGTATTTCTTCATCTTTCTCCAAAGAGTAGAGCGGTCCATGCCAAGGATCCTGGCCGCCTGCGTCCGGCTTCCCCCGCTTTGCTTCAGAGCCGAGCGCAGCCTCTCCGGTTCATCCAGGGAAAGAGAGTCCGGCAGAGAATGAGCAGGCGCAGGAAGCGGCCCCCCGTCCAGGTCCGGTGGGTACAGGGCATCCTGAAGATTTTGTTTTGTAATACAATCCCCAGTCTTAAACACACAGGTACGTTCAACTATATTCTTAAGTTCCCGTATATTTCCAATAAAAGGATAATTGTGAAGGGTTGCAAGGGCCCCTGTCTCCAGCCGGGGAACCGGAAGGCGGTTCTCCCTGCTGTGCACGTTCAACAGATGAAGAAACAGCAGTTCCACATCATTTTCCCGCATCCTAAGAGGCGGCAGGAACAGGCGGAGCACATCCAGACGGTACATCAGATCTCTCCGGAACAGTCCCTGCTCGGAAAGTTTTCCAATACTCTTATTGGTGGCGGAAATAATGCGCACATTAACATCAATCACTTTATTGTCACCGATCCTTCGCACCTGTCTCTCCTGCAGTACTCTTAAAAGCTTACTCTGAATGGATAGGGATATCTCCCCAATTTCGTCCAGAAAAAGAGTTCCCCCATGGGCCAGCTCAAAAAGCCCCATTTTCCCGCCTTTGCTTGTCCCGGTAAAGGCGCCTTCCACATATCCAAACAGTTCGCTTTCCAGCAGATTCTCAGGCAGGGCCGCGCAGTTGATCGCTACAAAGGGTCCATTTTTACGCTGGCTGCTGTTGTGGATGCTTTGGGCAAACAGCTCCTTGCCCGTTCCCGTCTCCCCCACAATGATGACATTGGAATCAGAGTCAGCATACCGTTTGGCGTTTTCTATGGTATTGTGAATAATACTGCTCTGATAAATGATGTCATCAAAGGTATATTTGGCCTGGAAGCCCCGCTCGCTTAACTTGCGCCGGATCTGGCTTTCCAGGTCCTGGATCATGGTAATGTCAGAGAGATTGAAAATAACTCCTGACATTTCATTGTTGGCAATGACCGGCGTACAACTCACAGATACAGTAACCTTGGTTCCGGGAATAGCAAGGATCCGCCCTGTTTCCCCCTGCCCGCTGGCAACAACGGAAAGGAACATCTTATGAAGATAGGGAAGAACCTGCTTTAGGGGCTGGTTCATCAGGCTGATATCCCCATTCATCTGACGCACCACCCGGTTACGCACCTTGATTACGCCCCCGGAATCCACATAAAGTAAACCGTCCTTGGATGAATAGATGATGGTCTTATACATCTGGGAAATGATCCGTTCCTGGCGGATCTGGTCCACTGTATGGAGAGTCTCATCCAATGTCTGCAAAACCGTATCCTCCCCTGTCCGTATTATAACAGACGGGATATTGTACTGCCGCGCCAGGATGTTGGCTGAATACCCGCCGATCAGGGCATCGCATCCCGCTGCTTTGGCTTTTTCCAGAGTAGCGGGCAATTCCTCCGGATTGATGGGAGCATAGACTTCCGCGCTTGTCTTAAATAAACGACAGATATCCTTTACCTCATACATCTGCCCGCTGAATCCGCATACTGCGATCTTTTTTGGATGGTAGGTCTCACAGCATTCGGAAATGGCCCTCACCACATCATATCCTGAGATGGATAATCCTATCGTAGGGATCTGTGTGTATTTAGCAGATGTTTTTAGTGCCGAGTACCCCCTTGCAATGATCGCATCATACTGGTCAGCCGGAACATCCAGCGTATCCTCCACTGTCATCACCCGGATATCCGCATTCAGCCGTTGACTCTCAGGATGATGTGCAACCACGTATTCTACCTTATCTTTTAACTCGGGATACGGGACAATAAATAAAAGACGGATCATAGTTTACCCCCATGTTTTATCATAATAGATGTTGCAAAAATGTTGTGTTGCGAAAATGTTGCATTGTTTTGATTATACAACGCTGCAACATTTACAGTCAAGAGACAGAATGGAGGGATCATTTTCCCCATTCCTGTACCGGCGTGGTTTTTGCCTGGAATGTAAAGACATAAAAAAATATTATTACGTCTGGCATGAAAATTGCTGTATAATAGGTATAAATGAAATACCGCAAGGTAAAAGGAGGTATACCCATGGCTGTATTAGGATGCATTGCCGATGATTTCACCGGGGCCAGTGACGCGGCTTCCTTTCTGGTAAAAGGAGGTATGAGTGTCCGCCTTTACAACGGAATCCCGGATCAACCGGCTTTAGAAAAAGGCCCGGACCGCCATCATTCCCCGGATCGCCCTGACGATGCCCAGGCCATTGTCATTGCATTAAAATCAAGAACCCAGGAAACCAGCCGGGCCGTGGCCGACAGTCTTAGGGCCGCCCGCTTTCTGCTGGCTCAGGGCGTTAAGCAGATCTATTTTAAATATTGTTCCACCTTTGATTCCACCCCCAAAGGCAATATCGGGCCGGTAGCCGATGCCTTAATGGACCTTATGAAGGCCCCTTACACATTGCTTTGCCCCGCTCTTCCGGTCAATGGGCGAACGGTGGAACACGGAATGCTCCTGGTCAACGATGTTCCCCTCCATGAGAGCCATATGAAGAACCATCCCCTGACCCCCATGTGGGACTGCAGGATTGATAAGCTGATGGAACCTCAGAGCCGCTATGAATGCCGCTGCCTTACCACGGAAGAAGTGGAACATTTCTCCCCCGGATCATTGGAACAGGTTCTCGGATCCCCCCTCTACCTGATCCCTGATTATAAAGAACCTGAAGACGGCAGCCGGATTGCCGCTGCTTTCGGCCATCTTCCCCTTCTCACAGGAGGAAGCGGACTTCTGGAGCCATTGGCGCAAATGTGGACAAGCAGGCTCTCCTCAGAAGGCCACATACCCGAGAGCGGTACTGATGGAAAGGCCCTGCTGTTGGCAGGAAGCTGTTCCAAGGCCACCCTGGGACAGATCGCATGGTACCAAAGCCAGGGAAAACCATGTTATAAACTGGATCCGGCAGCCATGCTGGATGGAAAGCAGACCCTGGAAGATGCATGGCAGTTCATAGAAACGCACAGCAGCAGCCCTGATACGGTCCTTGTGTACAGCTCCGATACCCCTGAAAAAGTGAAGGAATTCCAAAAACTGGGTATAGAAAAAGTAGCAGACATGCTGGAAGGCACCACAGCCCGGCTGGCAGTCCGTGCCGTGGAACAGGGCTACACCAGGATCATCTCCGCGGGGGGAGAGACCTCCGGCGCAGTGACCAAAGGGCTGGGATTCTCCTCCTATTGGATGGGGGAAAGTGTGGCTCCCGGAGTACCTATCATGGTACCGGCGGAACGGCCGGATATCCGTCTGATCCTCAAAAGCGGAAACTTTGGGCAGGAGGATTTCTTTGGCCGCGCCCTTACAATGACATCCAAGTAACAAGGACACCAACATAATGATCTGGAGGGAAAAATGGATTCTGTATTACATGATAAACTGAACTCCGCTGTATGGGCTGCCCACAGCCTGTTTCAGCGGGGAAAGACGGCCGGTTCCTCGGCCAATATGAGTTTCCGTCACAATGACCTTATCTATATCAGTGCCAGCGGTTCCTGCTTCGGCACTATGAGTGAAGAGGATTTTACAGCAATCAGCCTGGACGGAACACCTGTGTCCGGTAAAAAGCCCAGCAAGGAATGGCCTCTGCATCTGGCTCTTTATGAGAAATCAGAGGATATTGGAGCCGTGATCCATACCCATAGCACCTACTCCGTGCTGTGGACATTTGTACCTGACCTTTCGGAGCACGATTGTATTCCGGACCATACTCCTTATCTGAAAATGAAGCTGGGCACTGTTGGACTGGTCCCCTACGAAAAGCCTGGCTCCGATGCACTGTTTGCCGCATTCAGGGAACGTGTCCATGAAAGCCAGGGATATCTGTTAAGGAACCATGGTCCGGTTGTGCCCGGCAAAACAGTAATGGATGCGTTCTACTGCCTGGAGGAGCTGGAAGAGAGCGCCCGGGTTGCCTGGGAACTGTACCGGGCAGGGCTGCATCACCTGTAACGGAGCTTAAGGCGCATCCTTCTTCTTATCTGAGGAAAAAATCATGAAGCATAAAAGAAGCCGCAGAACGTATGATCTGCGGCTCACAAAAATCCCTTATGCCATTCCCATAAATCGTAACCACCATATCCCTGCCGGCAGCGTGACAGCGGAAAGCAGCATGGAAACCGTAATAACGGCAGCCCCCAGCTCACCATCTCCCCCCATCTTTTTTGTCACAATATAGACATTCATGGCTGATGGAACCGCAAACATCACAAAGGCAGTCACCATCTGCTCCGGGTTAAATCCCAGCCACAGCATGGGAACCGCAAAAAGAAGGGGAGTGACCACTACCTTATAGACAGCCCCAAACATGATCCATGCCCCCCTGCCCGCAAAGGCGGAGGGCCTGGTTCCTGCTCCGATCAGAATAAGAGCCATGGGGGTTGAAAGCTGCCCCAGATAAGACAGGGCCTTGTCCACAGCGGATGGAAGGCTGATGTGCATCAGGGAAAAGGGCAGGGCTGCAAGAATGGCCACGATCATGGGATTGGTCAAAATATCCTTAAGCATCTTCTTCCAGCTAACCTTCCGGCCCAAAGGATCATAGTAGGATAATACGATCGTAGCCAGTACATTGTAGGAAGGCAGCACAAAGGTGACCACCATAATCGTGGACGGCACAGACTCCCTGCCCAGAATGCTCTGGCAGATCGGAAGGCCCAAATACACAAAATTCCCCCTAAAGGCACTGTGGACCACCGCGCTTACAGCGGTCCTGTCCTTAACCAGCAGGACACATAAAGTCCATGCCACTGCAAAGGACACGCAGGTACAGATCAACAGATAGGCGGTAAACCTGATATCCAGGCATTCGCTGAAGTTACTGCGTGATACATCCAGGAATAACTTGGCCGGAAGCGCGGTATAAAACACCAGGGATGTGGCCTGTGACACAAAATCCCCTGTCAATATCTTCTTTTTCCCTAAATAAAAGCCGATTCCCATTACCATGAATACAGGTATGACTGAATTGAGGCTGAATATGATATGTTCCATTACGGCAATACTCTCAGTTCTTTAAAATTCCGGCCCTCTCCTGTGTATTCAAAGGGTCCCGGTGTGGGATGCTGTCCCCGTCTGATGCCCAGAAAGTCTTCCTCTATGCGCAGCGGCGAACCGTCCGGGTTCTCATATGGCTGTTCGGTCTCAAAGGCATTTCCCAACATTGACGTGGAGACAAACTCTGTCTCCATCTGAGGCAGATGGTCATAGAGATTGGTGCGGAAATAATAGGCTCCCTCCTTTTTAACCAGTTCAAAATAGATCCTGTTCTCCCTGTCCACATAATTAAGGCGTTCCTTTGCATAAGGTTTGGCGCCGTTAAAATATGCATTCCCGCTGACATACATGGGGAGATGGCTATTATAGTCATAACGGCGTCCCCATGAGGTCTCCGGCGTGCCCTCATCTGTAAACTGGTAATAATATTCATCGTGAAGTGGATAGTCATCATAAATATGAAGCCCTGCCTCTATATTTACCTGGGGATTCATACCCACCAGCCTGGCCACCTCCGGGTTGCGCACCTGCCTTTTCTCCTCAGGCAGATCCGGCTGGATAAATATATTATTATAAAACCGGTCATCACCATTGTTAATTGTCATGCAGCCCATGATATCAGTCTCATGCGGGAAATGATAAGGCGTAAACCTGCCCTCCGAACTTCCGATGTCAATGGGACCGGCAATGATATTGTGGACAAAGGCCAATCCCTGGGAACGCTCCCTCAGCGCAAACCTGGAAAGGAACAAATTATTGTCAACAAGGGCAGGTCCGTGGCTCACCTCAATATACAGGTCCTCACTGATCCTGGTGTCCTCCTCCCCGTGGTTATCGTGGAACAGGTTGCAGGAAACCCTGGTCCCCTGTGTTTGCCAGTCCAGCCATATCCCCCTGTGGCAGTGGTGGATATGATTGCGGCGTATCACGGTATCGATCGCTCCATGGAGTTTAATACCGCCCAGTTCCGAACCGGAAAACTCCCCGTATGTATTAATATGATGGATCTCATTCCCCTCGATCAGTGAAAAGATCCCTCCCAGATGACCCACAATGCCTGTCTGTCCGCAGTTAAATATCTTGTTGCGGCGTACAATGTGGGATCCCACTGTCTCCTTGCTCCATCCCGTGTGCTGCGCGTAGTGCACCAGGTCCCGCTCCAGCTGTGTTCCAGATTTAATACGGTCCTTTGTCCAGCGGTTATCCGAAGGATGCCAGCACTTTCCCAGACTGACGCCTGAACATCTGGAGTCTGAGATCTCGCAGTCCTCTATGATCCACCCCACGCTCCAGTGGGGACCGATCAGTCCGTCCTGGAATGCGGTGGGCGGTGCCCACTGGGTGGCTGCCTGCTTTAAAACAAATCCGGAAACCGTGATATAATTGGTATGGGTCTGTTCCGGGAAAAATACTCTGCGCCGCACATTGATCTCCACAAGGTTCTCCGCCGGTGTCCCGTCCGGAAACCTGGCGTAGATTACCGTACTGTCTCCGTCCTGCACGGTGTACCATTTGTGCTGCCTGGAATATTCCCTATCCCACGCCCATTCCAGCGGTTCGTCACTATATAGTTTGTCCAGGCTGTCCTCTTCATAGAGTGCCTGACCGTTACAATACACCTGTCCCACATGGTTGACTCTTCCCAGCCCCCGGTACCAGTCTCCGTATACCTCTGTGGTGTACGGATTATAACCGCTGAAGAATCCGTCCGGAATCCTTGTCATCCATGTATCATCCTTTACATGGGTCCACTCCTTTATCTCCTCAGCGCCGCTGATAACCGCGGCTCCCGGGACCTCGGAACAATATACGATCCTGTCCCAGTCAGAGGTTCCCCCATGCTTAGGGTTCACACACTCCCGGTAGATTCCCGGTGCTACGATCACTTTATCCCCGGGCAGGGCAATTTCCGCTGCCTGTGTGATCCGGCAAAAAGGCGCCTGTCTCGAACCGTCTCCTGTCAAAGATCCCTTGGCAGATACATAATATTCCATAATAAGTCCTCCTCCAGATGATATCTGTTTTGTTCCGTCCGCCGGATGATCCGCCCTTTACCGGGCGCGCCTACCCCTTCACCGCCCCCTGGGTCAACCCGTTGGATATCTGCTCCTGTGCTGAGAAATAGGCAATGATCACCGGCAGTGAACTGATAAAAACAGCACACATAATGGCTGGTATGTTTACTGCCGCCTCCCCGTAAAAGTTCTTAAGGCCCACGGGAAGCGTCATCCTGTTCTTGCTGTCCACCAGCGTCATTGCATAAATGAATTCATTCCAGGTATGGAGAATGTCATAGATGACAACCGTGGATACCGCAGGTTTGGCCAGGGGCATGATAATGCGTCCGTACAGTGAAAATGATCCGCACCCGTCTATAATGGCCGCTTCCTCGATCTCGTGTGGAATATCCCTGAAAAACTGGGTGATGATAACCGTGGAGATGGGAATGCTGAAGCTTACATATGGGCCGATGAGGGCGATCAGATGATTGTAAATATTCAGGTCCTTGGAAATCACATAGATCGGTATCAGGGTCGTATGGACCGGGATCATCATCCCTATCATAATAACTGCAAATAACAGCTCTGCCCCTTTAAAACGAAGCTTGGATATGGCAAAGCTTACCATGGTGGAACAGAGGATCACCAGAACCACCGCTGAAACGCACACAATAATGCTGTTTAGGAAATACTTTAAAAAATCCCCGGTAAGGACCAGCCTGAAATTATCCAGGCAAAGGGAGGCTGGAAATCCCCACGCACTTCCAAAATACTCCTTTTGTGTCTTAAAGGATGTCATGATAATAAATATAAAGGGATACACGGTGATGACTGTTATGATCAGACAAAGGGCGTATTGAAGCGCGCGGACGATCCCTTTTAGTAAACCTGCATTGTCTTTCAACCTGTCTTCCTCCTCCCTGATTTCCTGGAACGCTCGCCGCCGATCTCTCCAAAGGCCGAGGTTGCTCCATAGTACACAATGGCAAAGGTTCCGCAGAACAGGAACAAAAAGCTGGCAATGGCGCTGGCATATCCCATATTCCATCCCTGGATCCCCTGCTTATAGAGATAGGTGGCGACCAGCTCACTGGCGCCGCTGGGCCCTCCCCCTGTCATGATCCAGATCAGATCAAAATACTTTAAGGACCCCACAATATTCAGCAGGGCGGCTGTCCGTATGGTGGGCAGCAGGAGCGGAAAGGTCACATTCCAGAAACACTGCCAGCTGCTGGCCCCGTCCAGTTTGGCTGACTCCATCAGTTCCCCCGGCACATTAGTCAGCCCTGCTTTTAAAAGGATCATATAAAAGGGGATAAATGTCCAGCATATAACAATGAGAACGCACGGCAGCGCATATGCCGGTTCTCCCAGCCAGCCCTTTACCAGATTCCCCTTTCCAATTCCCCGAAGAACGGCCTGCAAAAGGCCGAAATTCGGGTCATACATCAGATTCCACAGAATACCGGTGGCTGATGTGGAGAGCAGCACGGGCAAAAACCAGAGCGCTTTGTATATCCGCACCCCCTTCAGCCTGGAATTGATCAGCAGCGCAAGGATCAATGCTCCAGGAAGCTGGATACAGATGGATGTCACCATTAAGATCAGGTTGTTCTTAAGGGCATTCCATACATTGGGATCGTGGACCAGGCGGACCCAATTGTCCCACCCGGCCCATCCTTCCGACATTATACCATTCCAGTCCAAAAAACTGAAATAGATTGTTTTGCCAATGGCAAAAACATTATAAAATCCATAAAAAAACAGTGTTGGAGCTATAAATACCAAAATGGTCAGAATACGCTTGACCGAAATGGTCCTGCCTTTTTTCTGAACAGGTATGTCAAGCCCCGCGGCATTGGTATGATCAGACATAGGGCCTCCTTAACTTACAGGCATGAACGGATTACTGTTTCAGTTCTCCGTAACATTCAACCGCTACCTTCTCAAGACCTGCGGCCGCTTCCTCCGGTGTCATGGTACCTCCGTAAAGGGCCTGGGTATAGTCCTTGAACGCTTCGCCCAGCTCTGCAACAAACTGCTGGTCGTAGAAATTCTGGGTCCAGTCGGCCTGGATCAGGTTATCAAACTGTTCCTGGACCAGCGGGTCACTGATCGTTACATCCTTTGCGCCTGTAAAGCAGTTTCCGGCGTCAATATAGTCCTGGCTGAAATCCGCATTGGTGAGATAATACAGGAAATCTGCTGCCATCTCCGGATATTCACACTGGGATGAGATGGAGAATACATTTCCACCGGCAACAATGCCCAGTTCCCCGGAGTCATTGCAGGCCGGATATGGGAAGGTGCCCACCTTTTCATAAAACTCTGCATCCTCAGCCACACAATTGCTCAGGAATCCATTGGTCATGATAAACATGGCCGCCACTTCATTATAGAACAGCATACGGCTGCCGCCTGCATTATGGTCGATTCCATTGGTCCCGTCCGGATAGTAGCCTTTTTGAGAAAACGCGGATATGCGGCGTCCGGCCTCGATAAAATGCTCATTATCAAAAGAAACGGTCCTGTTGGAAAGCCCCTTGGACATCTCCTCTCCCCCCAGGTTCACACCCAGCATGGTATATTCCAGCAGTCCCGGCCACTTATTCTTATTCCCCAATGCAAAGGGGACATAGCCTGCGTCCTTCAGGCTGGCACATACGGCATCCAGTTCTTCCCATGTTGCAGGTACTTCCAGATTCAATTTGTTAAATATCTCCGTATTATAAAATATCACGGAAGGCGCGATTCCGATCCCCATTCCATAGATCCTGTCGTCAAAGGTGGAAATGCCGAACTCAAAGTCATAGTATTCATCCTTATACGGTGCGATGAGATCCGTAATATCAGCCACTAATCCATATTCAATGTATGTCTTAAGCACATCGCCGCCCCAGTTCATAAATACATCCGGGATATCCGTGGCCCCTGCCCCCATGACGGTTTTGATCTTTGTCTTGTACGCATCACTGTCCAGGCGGGTCTGTTCCACCGTAACATTCGGATATGCCTTATTAAAACGCTGGATCCCATGATCATACATCTGCTGGCGCACATCATCCGTGGCACCGTGCCAGAAGCTCAGGGTGTACGTCACATCACTTTTGATCTCAGGATCCGCTTCCTGGTCACCTTCCGAACCGGCCGGTGCAGCTTCCCCTGCTGCCTGGGCCGATACGGCCTCTGCCGTCCCCTGATCCGGTGCAGATGCAGAGCCCCCGCTGCCGGCACACCCCATCACGCTGCCGCCTGTCAACACAACCGCCATCATCATTGCTGCAAGTCTTCGTTTCATAATGTCCCTCTCCTTTACATTTGTTCTTATCGGGTTTCTATGTATTTATTTCATGGTTCCCGTCTGCCGTCCCATTCTCTTTCTTTACACCCCTTAAACCGGCCTTGATAAGTTCACGGATCATATCCGACCTGGAACGGTCGTAGAACCGCTCTTTCTTTTCCTTATCCAAAACGGCTTCAATATCAGGCGTAACTGCGAAGGTCAATTTTTTTAGCCCGGTACCCATGAATATCACCTCCTTTTTCAATAGTTCAGAACCTATGAACCTGTCTCAATTATAGTTCATAGGTTCTGAACCTGTCAAGGCTTTTAAGGCACACTTTTTTGCCTCTTTTAGTAACCTTTTTTGCTTGACAGAACCTATGAACCTGGGTATTATATGAACTAAGGAGGTACTTGATTATGCCTACAGAGAAACCGCGTTATACGATAATTGTTGATGATGATCTACTCAGACAGATTGATGATTTCCGCTTTGAAAACCGCTTTCCCAGCCGTTCCGCCGCCACTTTGGATTTGATACGCCGCGGCATCGAACAGCTAAGGAAGGAGCAGGAAACATCCAGGAAGGACAGCGACCGGGAATAAGCGACAGAATATAGACAGGACAGACATCGGAATACACAAAAACATTCCCCCTGCAGCAGGCCGTCCCATGATACGGGACCATCTGCTGCAGGGGGAATTTATTGTTCTTCTTTATATTGGATCTTATACAGTTCCAGGCGTCTGTTACGCCTGCTTTGTTTCATTATAGACAGTGATCGCCTCAGTGATATTGGAGGCGGTTCCGCTTTGGATTATCCTGGACAGTTCGGATAGCCTGTCCGGCTCCAAAAACTCCTTCCCCAGATAGGGGCCAAAGGTGTCCGTGATCCGGATATTCTGTTCCTTAATGCTGTTTTCCAGATTCCTGAGAGCCAGGGATGTATCCTCCAAAGCCTGCTTTAAGTCATCCAGATGGGACTTGTGGCTGGCCACGATCTCGTCTGAGATAATGTTCTTTGTGACGCTCTCAAAGGTGTTCAGGGCATCCTTTTTCCTGGTGGTGATCTCGGACAGTTCCTGTTCCACGCACGCTATCTCATCATCATATTTCTCAAGGTCATATATGTCTTCATTGCCGTCCTTCTGGATGGTATGGGTGATCACCCTGATCTTCTTCCGGTTGGCGCGCAGGGTGTTGCGTATGGCCCGGCCGCGCTTTAAAGCGTCCTGATAACGCAGGCGGGTCTTATTGCCAACCAGTACGTATAACCCGCCGAACAGCAGCACATCCAGAAAGTACACCGCTGCCAGATACCACATCTGCCGCTGCTGCAGCAACAGAAAATAGATCCCGCAGGGGACAGCCAGGAAGCAGACCAAAATGGTCATAAAGAATAACATGAACTCCTTCACGCCCCTGGGATCGTACAGGGCATAATAATAGGTGCTGTTGCAGAACCCAGGTACCCGCTCCTTCTGAAACAAAGTCTTCATCTGCAGCTTCAGTTCGCGGTTATGCTCCCGCAGTTCGCTGGTCTCCTCAGCGATCCGCTCCTTCATACCCTTATTCTTAGCCTTCTCCCGTTTTGCCCGGGCCTTTTTAAGCCGTTCCTGGCCCTTTGCAATCTCTTTATCATAGCTGGAATTAATCTCATCCAGCCGCTTCTTAACAGTCTGGTTCACAGCGTCCGCCACTGCCCGGTTCGCTGTCTCCAGTTCCTGTTCCTGATGTTCCTCTTCATCTGCCAGCTGAGCTGCCGTATTTTGGTCACAGTTCAGACGGTACACTGCATCCCTGGCATCTGCCAGAAACCTTACATAATCTGTAATTGCGGGTCCCACCTGCATTTCCTCCTTATGGGAACTTTTGTAACATCTTACAATTTTGTGCAAAGCCATACTATGTATAGCTTACTACAAATAGCCCCTTGGAGCAAGTGATGTTACAAAAAATTCAAATATGACAGAAATATGTCTGAACTGCTGCGATATGTGGTCAGGTGGGACTGACCTTTATGGCTTCATGCCTACGCCGCCCTGTATGAAGAGTGTATCCCCTGTTATGTACTTGGCATCATAGCTTGCAAGGAATACACAGACCTTTCCTATATCCTTCTGTGCGTCCCCGTACCGGCCCAGCGGGATGGCATCCAGGTTCTTCTTAAACATCTCCGGGTTTTCCTGTCCCCACTGGGCCAGCTTATCCGTCATCACAAGAGGCAGGACCACATTTACATTGATATCGTAAGGCCCCCATTCATTGGCAGCCACACGGGACATTCCGCGGATCCCCTCCTTTGCCGCCGCATAGGAACTCTGCCCCGGCTTACCGGAAATGCCTGCTCCGGATGCAAAATTGATCACGGATCCTTGGGTCTCCTTCAAATAAGGAAATGCATGCTTCATGTAAAAAAAGGTTGCATACAGTCCGGAATAAATGGCCTTGTCAAAGTCCTCCTGGGTGTGCTCCACCAATGTCAACCCGGAAGCTGAAGTCTGGGCGCTGTTGATCAGCACATTCAGCTTGCCGAAATGTTCCACGCCTTTTTCAATGGCAGCCTTTACCTGATCCTCCCTGGCCCCGTCCGCAACACAGATCACCACATCTGTGCCAAAATCACGCTCCAGCTCTTCCTTTGTCTTCTCCATGCCTCCTGGGAAAATGTCGGTAAGTATCATGCTGGCGCCCTCATCAGCAAATGCCCTGGCCACGCCTCTGGCAATTCCGCCTCCGCCTCCTGTGAGCAATACAACACGGTCTTCCATTCTTCTTAAATGCTGCATACACGTATCCTCCCTCATCACAATCTCATTAATAATTTTCAGAAAACTCATCGTGATTACCATTATAGACGCGTATATTTATTTGTCAATAAGGATTTTTTCGTTAATTAATTATTTATCAGCGTAGTTTTTCTTATATATTCAGAATTTATATGGTATAGCGTGGAAGACCTTTCCTTATTTTTCCGTTTATTAACTAAAACTTTTTTTGATTGTATTATTATTTAACAATATTTTTTTGATTCCAATCTTTACTTGCGGACTGCCCAGGCCTTTGGCAGGTATTTTATGGTTCCTTCCACCATGTCCCGGACCAATTTCCTGATATCCTCCTCCCTGCAGTTCCTGCCCCTTACCTGGGGATCATTCATAAATGCCTGCACCACCAGCTCCTCATTGCAGGTCAGGGCAGCCTCCAGTATGGTTTCATGATTTTCCACCGCGGGCATGATCAGGGCCTTTACCGGCTCCGGCACACTGCCTGCCAGCACCGGCCGGATAGCGTCCCGCTCAAATACGGCATTGGTTTCCACCACCGCGCCGGCCGGAAGGTTGGGGATCTGAAGTCCTGTATTGGGTATGTTCACATTGCTCACCACCCGCTCCAGGCCGCACAGCGCCTTGATCAAAAGGATTCCCTCCTCCCCTGTGGGCTTTAAGTCTATCTCCGTCTCTCCGCACAGAAGTTTTCTGCTCTTCTCCATGCGTTTTTCCAAGTCTTCTTTCCGCCAATCCACTGAGGTCAGGCCGAACTTCCAGCGCGCCACGGTCTCAGGATCCTTCAGATACTCATCCCCCGGCATGAACTCAGCCAGGTGGCGGTCACCCGCCGCCGCAATCAGCCCGTACCGCCTGAACAGGTCGAATTTTACCCTGTGGGCGCAGGCAAAGCATGCATTTGCCCAGTTGGTATCGCGCTCCGCATACCCCTCTTCAAAATGCTCATCCACATACTTCCTGTACATGGGGAACAGGTCGATCCCCTCATAGGAAGCATAGTCAAACCAGGTGAAATGGTTGATACCCAGGACATTTACACGGATATCCTTCCTGTTAATACCCTTAAGCCCCATGGTATCTTCTAATAATCCCTTCAGGACTTTCTGTGTGCCGAACACCTCGTGGCAGCAGCCGAACGCCTTGATCTGTGGAAATACATGGTACAATGTTTTTACACACAATGACATGGGGTTGGTGTAATTGATGACCCAGGCCCGGGGCGCATAATCCCTGATAGCTTTGGCAAACTCCACATACATGGGAATGGTGCGCAGTGCCCTGATCATACCTCCCGGGCCCGCGGTATCCCCCACGGACTGATAGATCCCCAGACGCTCCGGCATATGGACATCCACCGCCATCTCATCAAAAGTGCCCGGAAGAATGGAAATGACTACAAAATCCGCTCCTGTCAGCGCCTCCTCCAGGCTCATGCAAGTCTCATATGTCCACTTCCCCGCTGCCTCAGGGCGTTGGGACAGCCGGTTACCAATGATTTCATTGGCCATGGAAGCCTCCGCATCTATGTCATACAGCCTGATGGTGCCGCTTATGGAAGATTCCATGGCCAGATCCGTCATAAATGTCCTGGCCCATCCCCTGGAGCCGCCTCCTATGTATGCGATCCGGATGTCATTTACCCTTTTATCCTCATATCTCATGTTACATACCGTCCTTTCACTGGTGTTATGTTATACTGGACATTATAGATAAATTTAGTATAATTGTCTTATGATATATTGATTTATCACAAGCTTTATCAAACAAAATTTACTTATTGGTTTATCCATTATTTTTTAATAACTGGTAATTCTATAGGAACGGAGCCGGAGGTGTCCATGGAACAGATGATCTACCGGGAGAGGATTCCCGGAATTGCCATTGACCGCATTTTACGGGAACCTGGCTTTACCATGCCCAGCAAGCATCTTCATGATGATTATGAGATCTATTATCTGGTGGAAGGAGAGCGCTACTACTTCATTGACAGGACCACCTATCACGTGACAGGCGGAAGTCTGGTGTTCATTGACAGGAACCGGATCCACCAGACCAGCCAGTGCGGGACCGGCAGCCATGAACGGATCCTCATCTCCCTGAGCCAGCACCCCTTTGGGGATTTTCTGTCCCTTACCGGGGAAATGTCCCTGTCCGGCTTTTTCAGCGCCCATACAGGCATCCTGGAATTAGACCAGGAAGGACGTCCTCTGGCGGAATCCCTTATGGATACCCTGGCCTCCGAACTGCACGGACAAAAGCCCGGCTTTCAGCACATGGCCATGTCGGCGCTATCCCGGCTTCTGATCCATGCCCAGCGGCATTTTTCCAGCCCTTCCCACATATCATCCAGGCTTCCTGTATCCACCCAGCCCAAGCACCGGCTTGTGGATGATGCAGCCTCCTATATCACGGAAAACTACAGTAAGAACCTGTCCCTGGAAACCGTGGCCGCTCAGTTTTATGTAAACAAATGCTATTTGAGCCGTATCTTCAAGGAAGCCACCGGCTTTACGGTCAATGAATATATCAACATGGCCCGTGTACGCCGCGCACGGGAGCTTTTGTCCGCCACCTCCATGAGCATCACGGAAGTGTCCTGTCTCCTGGGTTATGACTCCATCACCTATTTTGAGCGGGTATTTCACAGGTATACCCAGACCTCGCCCATGAAATACAGAAAAGCATACAGCGCCCAGCATGTGGACCATGCTTTTTAAAAAATCCTTTTAAAACCCGGTATAAAATGATATACTAAATCACAAACGCCGCTCCTTATGGGGCGGGGAATCAACCGTAAAGGAGAAGCCTTATGTTCAGAATGTGGGGAAAACTAATGAAGGACAACCATCTGCTTCAGGACACGGTCATATGTATATCCGACTACTCCCTGTCCAGGACACAGATGGTATTTAACTCCCTGGACTCCATCTGTTATGAATTTAATCTGGAAAAACCCATGTGGCTGGATTCCACTGTAAAGGATTTCCAGCTCCATGATAAAACACGTTTTACACAGGACAATTTTATCGAAACCATTGACTTTGATTTTCTTGAAATACAGGTGATCGAGGAATAAGACGTGAAGGATCTGTTTACCATCGGGGAAGTTGCAGAACTGTTTTCAATCAACATACGTACGCTCCGCTATTATGATGACATTGGTATCCTGCACCCGGAGACCACGGACACCCAGACCGGATACCGCTATTATACTACCCGCCAGTTTGAACGGCTGAACACCATCAAATACCTGCGCGCCCTTGGCATGTCCCTGAAAAAGATCGCTCTGTTTTTTGAGAGCAGGGATGTGTCTGTCATGCAGACACTCCTGGAAGAGCAGCACAGGGAAACGCTGGTGCGCATCAGCCAACTGATGCAGGTGGAGCGGAAACTGGAATACCGTCTCCAGTCATTGGAAGATGCCCTCCATACACCGCCCGGTATGATCCGGCTGCTGCACTTTGGGCAGCGACAGGTTGCATATTTACGCAAAAATATTCCCCTGGGCGATGATCTGGAGTACTCCCTTCGGGAGTTGGAACGGACCAATACGCTGGAACCCGTAATGTTCCTGGGAAAGGTGGGGGTCTCCATATCGGCCCATGAACTGGTCAGGCGGCATTTTGAATCATTTTCCGGTATCTTTGTGCTTTTAGAGCAGGAGGACCATTACCATGGTGAGGAGCATTACCTGATGGCAGGGGATTACCTGACCATCCGCTTTACAGGCACCCATACGGAAGCTGCTCCTTATTATATGAAGCTTTTGGATCACATGGCTGAAAACGGATACCGGTGCTGCGGTGATTCTGTGGAGATCACGCTGATCGATGCCGGTTTTACCAATGATGCCTCCCAATATGTCACTGAGATCCAGATCCCCATTGAGCAGAACTATTAAAAAAATCCATTGACCCTCCAGTAACTGGAGGGTTTATCTTATTTATAGCAATGATACAAGGAGTGGATGATAATGAAAAATGACAACCTGCTGACAGAAGGAAATGTATTTCGTGTGCTGCTGAAATTCTCAGTTCCCTTTCTCATAGCCAACATCATACAGGCCCTTTACGGCGCCGTGGATCTGATGGTCATTGGCTGGTACTGCGCGCCGGAGAGTGTGGCTGCCGTATCCACCGGAACCCAGGTAACACAGATCATCACCAGCATGGTGTCCGGCCTTACCCTAGGCAGCACGATCATGGTAGGGAAATATACAGGCA
The DNA here is from genome assembly GCF_040545455.1 of Enterocloster citroniae. Taxonomy (NCBI): domain Bacteria; kingdom Bacillati; phylum Bacillota; class Clostridia; order Lachnospirales; family Lachnospiraceae; genus Enterocloster; species Enterocloster citroniae. The sequence continues at coordinate 245,717 of NZ_JBEPLZ010000006.1, forward strand.
TGAAGGACGAAGACCGGACCCGCAAAACCATTGGAACCACATTATCCGTATTTGCCGTCATAGCCATTCTTCTGACCATTGTGATGCTGACCTTTAAGGGTCCGATCCTGGCCGCCCTTAAAACTCCGGCCGCCTCCCTGAAGGAAGCCAATGACTATGTGACCATCTGCTTTTACGGCATCTTCTTCATCTGCGGCTACAATGCGATCAGCGCTGTCCTCAGAGGATACGGTGATTCCCGCAGACCCATGTACTTTGTTGCCCTGTCCTGTGTGCTGAACATCATCGGGGATATCATGTTTGTAAAATACCTGGGGCTGGGTGTGGCGGGAACCGCCCTGGCCACTGTCTTGTCCCAGTCCATCAGTATGATCTGCTCCATTATCTATCTGAACAGGAGCAGGTTCATCTTTACATTCAGCCTTAAAAACCTGCGTATTGACCGGTCGCTGGCAAAAGAGCTGGCCATGGTGGGGATTCCCATCTCCTCCCAGGAATGTATGGTCCGCCTCTCCTTTCTCTACCTGACCTCGGTCACCAACCGTCTTGGGGTGAATGCAGCGGCAGCCGTGGGCATTGCCAGCAAATATGACGTATTTGCCATGCTGCCCGCCACTTCCATTGCAAGCGCCCTGGCCGCCATCACGGCACATAACTACGGGGCCGGGAAACCGGAACGGGCCAGACAGTCCCTGGCCGCAGGCATTGGTTTCTCTGTGCTTGCCTCCTCCCTATTCTTTTTGTGGGCACAGCTTTCCCCCCAGACCATGATCGGATTGTTCAACACCAATCCTGATATCATCTCTGCAGGCATCCCATTTTTTCACTCCTGCAGCTTTGACTACCTTGCAGTATCCTTTGTATTCTGTCTCAATGGGTTCATGAACGGGCGGTCCAAAACAGTGTTCACCATGATCAGCTGCTGCTTTGGGGCGCTGGCCCTGAGAATCCCTCTCATATGGCTGGCCTATACATATTGCCCCGACAACCTGTTTGTGATCGGCTCCATTGCCCCCGCTGTCTCAGGATTTATGGCAGTCTATACCATGGGATTTGTTCTGCGGCAGATTCGGACGGACCGGGCTGCTGTAACCGGATTACGGTTGGGGGATAATGCGGTCTAGCGGCAGTCCTTCCCCGAAAAAGACTCGAAAAAAGACTCGAAAAGCCGCCCTGCTGACTTACCTCATCAACAGGACGGCCTTTTATCTTAAAATGATTTACTTAAAACACACGGTCCATCACAGCCTTTTAAGCAGTTCTTCCCTCTGCGCCTCGAAACCTGGTTTACCCAGAAGTGCGAACATATTTTTCTTATAGCTCTCAACGCCCGGCTGGTTAAAGGGGTTAATACCCAGAATATAACCGCTCACACCGCAGGCGAATTCAAAGAAGTAGAACAGTTCTCCCAGATAGAACTCGTTCTGCTCCGGTACCTTAACCATCAGGTTAGGTACATTGCCGTCTGTATGGGCCAGAATGGTGCCGTTCATGGCACTCTTGTTCACGAAGTCAACACTCTTCCCTGCCAGATAGTTCATGCCGTCGGTATCCACGTCCTCTTTATTCAGGAGAATCTCAACCGGAGATTCTTCCACATTGATCACTGTCTCAAACATGATACGTGCTCCGTCCTGGATGAACTGTCCCATGGAGTGAAGATCTGTGGTAAGATCCACTGCCGCCGGGAGAATGCCTCTCTGGTCCTTGCCCTCGCTCTCGCCATAGAGCTGCTTCCACCACTCGGACACGTAGTGAAGGCTTGGCTCATAATTGGCTACAATCTCAACGGATTTGCCCTTGCGGAGCAGGATGTTGCGCACTGCTGCGTAAAGCAGGGCCGGGTTGGACTCATATGGGGTTTCAAGTGCTTTCTTCCGTCCGGAAGCCGCACCTTCCATCAATTGATCAATATCCGCTCCACTCACTGCGATGGGTAAAAGGCCTACTGCCGTCAATACGCTGAATCGCCCGCCTACATCATCCGGAACAACAAATGTCTCATAACCTTCCACATCCGCCAGATTCTTAAGGGCGCCTTTAGCCTTGTCTGTGGTTGCGTAGATGCGCTTGTTAGCCTCTTCCTTTCCATATTTTTCAATGAGCATTTCCTTAAATACGCGGAATGCGATCGCAGGTTCCGTGGTAGTGCCTGACTTGGAAATGATATTGATGGAGAAATCCTTGCCTTCCAATACCTGCTTTAAATCATGAATATATTTGCTGCTGATGCTGTTGCCTACAAAATAAATCTCAGGTGTCTTGCGAACGCTCTTGGGTAACACATTATAGAAGCTGTGTGACAGAAATTCAATGGCTGCCCTGGCACCCAGATAAGATCCGCCGATACCCACTACCAGCAGTACATCAGAATCATTCTGAATCTTATCTGCCGCTTTCTTAATCTTCGCAAACTCATCCTTGTCATAATCCACCGGCAAATCAATCCATCCCAGAAAATCGTTGCCTGCTCCAGATTTATTGAGCAAGGTCTCCTTTGCACTCATTACTGTGGTCTTAAAGTTGGCCATCTCCTCTGCAGAAATAAATCCTGCTGCCTTGGAATAATCAAATGTTATTTCCTTTCCCATAGTTTGCGCTCTCCTTTTCTTATGTCCATGGATAAACCATGCCTCTATCTATTGCGGTAAAGCCGCTTATCGTTTAAATTATAACATATTTTGACTTATATTACTATTTTTTTCTGACCCCCCTGACCTAATTTCAGGAAATGAACTCCTTTAGCAATTCTCCCAACATCCGTTTTTGTTCCGGATTCAAATCCTGCAGCCAGTTGTCCTTGGACTTGTCCTCCTGTCTCTCCCTGCTTGCCGCGGTCTGGTCCAGCCCGCGCCTGTTATTATTATTTGAACGGCGGTCTCTTGTAATGGAGCGTACAGGCGCCGGATCCCTGCGCTCCTCCTCTGCTGTAACAGCGGGCACATGCTCTGCGCCGCCTTCACGGTTCATTCTCGGCCACATCACATTTTCCATATAATCCTGCATACAGGTAAGAAGCTGCTGGCGTTTGGCCTCCAGATTCACCCCATAGTCCACCAGCATGGTGAACATTCCTGCCAGGATACCGATGGTGCCGTAGAGTACTATATAATAATTATCACTTCTATACCAATAAGAGAGAAATGCTGCTGTTCCGCCAGCCAGGAAGCAGAGAAGTGTAAGCTGCCCCGACAGGTTGTCCAGCCCTCTGACGGACATTCCCGCCATGCGAAGGCCATACATCTGGCGCTCCAGATAAACACGTGTATTGCTCATTCCCTGATTAATTCTATATGTATCCTCTGCATTCTGTTTCAAACCACGCAGACACTTGTTCTTAGTCAATGCCATATTGGTACTTTCTTTAATAAGTCGTTTGTAAAAGCTCCCCGCTATCAGACGGCTGAATACCCCCGCCAGACAGATTGCTGCCAGCACGTATAGTGCCTTTCCTGTTTGTAAAAAGCTAATCATAGTAAAATCCCCTTTCTTCTTCCCGGATTCCTTCCAGTTACTCTATATATTATTCACGGCTGCGGCCGTTGTTTGGGAAATGCCCCTGCAGTCAGGCGTTTCCCGGTAAGGTCTATTATAGCAACGGATTTTCATTTGGGAAGTTGAGAACCCCTAGAATCGTTCGCCAAATTCTCCTAAAAATCGATTCTGAGAGGTAAGATTTTTCTTGAACAAGCTGATGGTTTAAGCCTCTCTTAAGGGGGATGGGATGGGGGATTTTGGGGGAGACCGGTTGTCCCGGCCGCTGGATTAGGCTAATTTCCTGGGCAGCCGGATTAGGCCGATTGTCCGGGCACCGCATCTCACAGGTGAATGTTCCCCTGACTGGATCTTTCTGCCAAAAGGTGCTTTCTCATAACCCAGTAAATTCCCATACCCGCGGGCAAACACAAGCTGAACATCACTCCATTCTCAGGGTAGACTACATATTTACTCAATTCCATCAAGGCAACGGAACATGTAAAACGCAGTACTTTTCTCCTATCCTCCAGCATCAAGGAAAAGCCCGGAGCAACATAAACAAGCATGATCAGGGCGATCCACCCCCACCGGTATCTGATTTTATTCCTATAACAATCGGCCGCAGACACCACTGCTGCCCCAAACACTGCCATGGAAAAAACAAACAGAAACCACTGGACTACATTCCATTTTCCCATGCTTCCCAATGTTCCAATTGGCTTTAATGACTCCTCAGTTCTGATAACAAAATTCGTAAGACCGCTGTCCCCGTTATCTCTTTCAACATGCCGGAGGACGACCGACATCTTTTCCCCGCTTGCTGTGGTGATCTTATAATTAGCTGTTATTGTCTTTATCCTTTTACCGTTAGAAGTTGTTGTCTTCCTATTATATCCTGTTTTCTTATAAGTAAATTCCTGTTCACCGTCCCACACTTCCAAAAGAGTCTGCATGTCCTTTTCCATACTCTTCTTTGATACCCCCTGGGACAAACACAGGGCGTCCATGGCATTCCGGTCCCCGGCGGACGCTGCGCCTATCATCTGTTCCAGATATTGGTCAGACCTGGTATCTGATTTTATTTCACCTGTGATCAGGCGGAATACATGGAGGAGTAAAACGGCCACAATGGCAGCTAACAGAATAACACCTGCCACTCCTGCAATGATCAGATTCTTTCTTTTCTTTTTGTCCATAGTAAACGGTTCCCCTCTTGTTCCAATATTTTCACCAATACTATACTATAGGTCCACAACAGTAAACATGCTTTAAGCAAAAAAGGGACCTCCCGGAATTGCATCCCAGAGGTCCACATAATTTTAGAAGGAACGGATCATTTCCGTCAGCAGGTTTACGGAATGTGTGATTGCCTTGGCTTCAAATACCGGATAATCTACAGTGGCGCTGTCATCCGCCTTATCTGATATAGCCCTTACAATCAAAAACGGTATGGAATTCAGGTAGCATGCCTGGGCAATGGCCGCTCCCTCCATTTCCGTACAAAACCCTGCAAATGTATCCACCAGCCACTGCTTCTTCTCTTTTCCTGAGACAAACTGGTCTCCGGTGACAATGCGCCCCACAAAGGTATGGATATCCGGATTCACCTTAGCGCAGCATTCCTGGGCAAGCTGTATCAGTCTCTCATCCGCCTTAAACGACAGGGTATCCACACGTGGGATCTGGCCCACTGCATATCCAAATCCGGTTGCATCCATATCATGCTGCAGCGCATCGCTGGAAAGCACAATATCCCCTATATCGATCTCCTCCTTCAGCGAACCGGCTATTCCGGTATTTACAACGCCCTCCACCTTATATATATCCGCCAATATCTGGGTACACATAGCGGCATTGACCTTTCCAATACCGGACCGGACCACGACCACGTCCTTTCCTCCCAGCCTGCCCTTATAAAAGTCCATGGCAGCCCTTGTCTCCACCTCTACATCTGTAAGCTGTTCCTTAATCTTAGCCACTTCCTCATCCATGGCTCCAATGATACCTAACATAAAACCTCCTTCTGGTACTATAGTGCGTAAGTTTTCATAATCCACATGCATAAATTCACATGCATGATATCCCTGCCGGAATTGTTTCTGTACAGAAACGGCATAGCAATTCACAAACCACCTTAACAGATCTGATCCCGGTTGGATAGCAGATGTGGTCATTACCGAAACTTATACAGTACAATACTTGTCCCCTGAAGGGCACCTCCCCTTTATTATACCGAAAGTGTACAGTTTTTCAAGGGCCAAGCTTATTCACACTTGACATTCCACAGTTCATAAGGCATAATCTGATATACATAATTGATTTTCAGGAGGCAATACACATGCGATATAAAACTCAAGGAGTCTGTTCACGGGAGATATCCTTTGAAGTAAACGATAACAAGCTTACCAATGTCCAGTTTTTCGGCGGCTGTTCAGGCAATACCCAGGGTCTGTCCAGGCTGATTGAAGGCATGGATGTAGATGAAGCCATCCAACGGCTGGATGGCATTCACTGCGGCCCAAGGCCCACATCCTGTCCGGACCAGCTGGCCAGGGCCTTGAAGCAGTATAAGGGACAGTAATAAGTTTGTGGATATGGGAAAGGCAGGTCGCGCGGACCTGCCTTTTTTGGTTGGGTTTGTTGTGTTAGTCTAGTAAAACGCCGTCTGTGGTTGGGCTGAATGCTTCAAAAGCACCATTATATACTACACCAAACACGCCTCTTAAACGATAGTAGTATCCTCTAGGTTGATTTATAAACGATATGTCAATCGTTGGCGTCTCTAATCCCTCAGGATAATCCTTGGAATAAAACTCTGCTTCATAGTAATCAACTTGACGCCATCTTTCAGTTTTTTCATCCCACTGATCCAAGTAGATAGATATATAAGCTTCATCCACTGGTACCGAAGTAAAAGCTATAGCAAGTGCTCCAATTGTCCCATTACCATTATTCTTTACTACTAAATCCGCACTCATAAAAAATTCGCCACGTGTCTTCGTACTTTCAGTTGCCCTACTTTGTTTGACATTCGATGGCAATAAAGCTGATACCTCATTTACTGAAGTATATTTGCTTGGATTATAAGGCATTCCAAAAACAGTTGACGAAGCAAAAACAGTTACTAACATCGAAATCATTAATAAACGAATAATTCTTTTCATTTTTATCCTCCGTATTTATAAAGATAAGCCCTCTACCATTTTTTGAAATTCTTCTTCTTCGACCATTCCTATTAATCTGTAACTTGCACCATTTGTAATTATCGAAGTCTCATATGTTACCCTATTATCAAGATGAATCTCTTTCTTTATATCCAAATCCATTCTTAACCACTTATTATATACACCTATCTCTTCTTCAATTGTTGAATCAGATTTAAAATTATATGAGACACTCTTATCATACTTTGATTGAATAAAATAAATAGACTTATCTTCACATGTAAATTTCATATGCACAAACCCTTCACCAGTCTGAACATCTATAAATCTCATATCGGTTGGCATATAGCTTAATTTCATAGGTTTTATATTTAGTTTCTCCTCTATTAAAGCATATGCCTCTTCTTCTCCATTAACTGCCACTTTATTCATATCGTTATTAAAAATATAATTATTATCAACGATCGTATCCTTCCGCTCCCGATAAAAATAAGACTTCGTCCCCATTGCCACCATACAACCGCCGCCAGCCATCAAACAAGCAATCAGCCCAATGGCAGCCAGGCGTTTCCAGCCAAACCTGCCTTTAATAATCTTATTGTGCCTTGAATCCGCGGGTTCTGTCCTTTCATCTGAATTCTCTGCCTCAGCGCGTTCCTCCTGGATCCTTGCCCAAATTTTCTCAAACTCGTCCGGGGACGGCTCTGAGCTGAGCTGGGGAACATTTAAATTGCAGGCCGCTTCAAATTCATCCAAAAGATCTTGGTCTGAATATCCAGAAATTTCCTGAAGCAGGTTGTCTATGAACTTGTCCTGTTCTGAATCTTTGTTATAATCTCCCACGTGACACCTCTGTTTACCAAATCTCCTAAAGTTCCCTTGGCCTTTAGGGTTGACTTTTTGCATTTAATGCTTACTATAATAGTAGACGTTTATGATCAGGGTTTTTCCCCATCATAATATAACCTTCAGGAGGTTTTTATGAAAAAAATAGTATTAACCGGCGGCGGTACTGCCGGACACGTCACTCCCAATCTGGCTTTGATCCCCTCTCTCAGGGAAGCTGGCTACGAAATCAGCTATATCGGCTCCTATCAGGGCATGGAGCGTAAACTCATTGAAAATGCAGGCATACCTTATAATGGCATATCCTCCGGAAAGCTGCGCAGGTACTTTGACATTAAAAATTTCTCCGATCCATTCCGTGTGATCAAAGGCTATGGCGAAGCCCTGCGTCTGTTAAAGCGTTATAAACCGGACGTGGTTTTCTCCAAGGGTGGCTTTGTGGCAGTCCCTGTGGTGCTGGCTGCCAAACACTATAAGATTCCCACCATTATCCATGAATCAGACATGACTCCCGGACTGGCAAATAAAATCTGCATTCCCTCCGCTGCCAAAGTATGCTGTAACTTTCCTGAAACTTTAAAATATCTTCCGGAAGACAAAGCCGTCCTTACAGGTTCACCGATCCGCAAGGAACTGTTGCAGGGGGACCGGCTGTCAGGGCTGTCCTATGCACATCTTGGCGCAGATAAGCCTGTTCTCCTGATCATCGGCGGAAGCCTTGGATCTGTAACTGTCAATCAGGCTGTCCGCAGCATCCTTCCCCGCCTTCTCGCCGACTATCAGGTAATACATATCTGCGGCAAAGGCAACCTGGACGAAAGTCTGATCGGTACCGCCGGATATGTACAATATGAATATGTAGATGCCCCATTAAAGCATCTGTTCGCAGCTGCCGATATTGTCATCTCCAGAGCCGGAGCTAATTCTATCTGTGAGCTGTTGGCACTGCGCAAACCTAATCTTTTAATTCCTCTTTCCGCTTCTGCCAGCCGCGGAGACCAGATCCTCAATGCCAATTCCTTTGCAAAGCAGGGATTCAGCAAGGTTCTGGAAGAGGAGGCTATCTCTGATAATACCTTGTATCAGGCCATTGACGATTTGTATCACCAACGCAGTACCTATATACAAGCCATGGAACTAAGCAGTCTCAACAATGCAGTGGAGACTGTTACTTCCCTCATTGAATCATGTGTGAAATCATCTTAAGGCCAGTTTTCATCTTGCAGTAGGGTTTCCAGGTATTTCCTAATACGGCTGACCCGGGAATAGCATGCTTTTTCCGTAATGTTCAGGATCTCGCATACTTCTTTGGTCGGCCTCCCTTCGATCAACTTTAAAGCAGCAACCTGACGCCAGTTTTCAGGCATCTTTTCAATTTCCACCAAAAGTGCCTGACATCGCTCTTTACTTACCACAAAATCCGATAGGTTTGCGGCCTTGTCATGGGATGGAAAGTCTTCAGTATTGTAGGCTTCCTCATCCAACTCCCCATAGCTTCTCCGCTTCATTCTGCGGTGATAATCCATACAACGGCTTTTGAGGATCTTGATCAGCAGCATCTTCAGATTTTCCGGCGGCAAATCAAGGGAATAATCATAACGGGCATATGAGATAAATGTATCGTGCACCACATCATCAATGTAATCAAAAGGAATTTCATTGAGATAGGCTATCTTCTTCAAAACATACTGGAATTTCAGATACATTTCCTCAAACTTCTTTTTATCTTCAGCATCCATCTTCTTATCCATACTCTATTAATCTTTACAGCCCGCTCTTAATTTGTTCCGCAGTCTGAACCAGTTCTTCCGGTGTTGCGTTGCCGGGTATCCAGCTTACGATCGATGGGCCATTCTCGTACCTGGGAATCACATGCATATGGAAATGAAATACAGTCTGTCCGGCCGACTCTCCATTGTTCTGAACCAGATTAAATCCGGTACAACCAAGGGACTTCTTCATTGCAGCGCCAATCTTAGCACCCAACGGAAGTATCTTTGAAGCAGTCTCTTCATCCAGGGTACATACATCTGCAAAATGCTGTTTCGGCAGAATGAGTGCATGTCCTTTGGAAGCCGGACCCAAGTCCAGGATCACCCGAAACTGCTCATCCTCGTACAGGGTAGTTGATGGAATTACCCCGTTTGCTATTTTACAAAAAATACAATTGTCATCTGTCATATTGAAAGTCCTCCTTCTGCTGTGATCCGCACAGCTTTGTTTCTATTCTTCCATATAAAAGCCCCTGGCAGCACGAGGCCTCCGATACAAAAGAATACTCAAGATGAAGCCGGAAATCAGCCCTCCTATGTGTGCCCAGTTATCTATACCCGTGGCCGTAAAGCCGTGGTACAGGGTCAAGAGGATCATAAAGCCCAGCTGTCTGTTCGTAAGTCCATCCAGCTGTCCGTGATTAACTGCAACCACATAGACCAGACCGCCTACCACCCCGAAAATAGCGCCGGAAGCCCCAGCCGACACTGCCGCGTATCCTTTTTCCATATGAACAACTATGGAAATGATATTTGCGAAAATGCCGCTGGCCATGTAAAAAAAGAAATATTTTTCATGACCAAGGGCCTGCTCCATTCTCTCTCCCAACACAAAGAGGACCAGCATATTGTTCATCAGATGGCTGGCCCCAAAATGCAGGAACATGGAAGTAAGTAGCCTGTAATACTCTCCACGCATGACAACCAGAGGTTCATAAACGGCTCCGTGCTTCATCATGAACATAGTGTCTTCCGTGTCACCGATTAATTCAAACAAAAGAAAGACCATTACATTAACTGCTATTAATGCAATATTAACATATGCCTTATCCCTTTCCCTGTATGTACCCATCGGTTTTCCTCACATCATCAATGATATCTTATCTTAACATACTTTCATTGTCTTGTTAAGTGGGTACATTGCATATTAATTAGATTTATCATCCCCCTCCATACGTTTTTTCTATGATCTGCAGCTAATATTACCATTATTTTCCATCATAATTATTGGAATTGTATATAAAATTGATTATTCAGGTAAATATATATCCTATATCAGCAATAATGATCTCATCTCCAACCTCGATCACGGCAGTCTCATTGGCATCTAAAAGTTTTCCTCTGACCCTGGTCCCATTGGTGGAATTAAGGTCCGTGACCGTATATGTCCCTCCATCCTTATCGATTCTCAGGTGAAAACGGCTGACCGTATCCTTCTGAAGGACATAATCCGCCAGATTTTTATTTTTGCCTATGACAAAGGGGTAGTATGAGATGACTATTTCATCCTCCTCGCCTTCTATGGAAGTCAAGCGCCGCAATTCGTTCTCCGTCCTGCGGCCTGTGAGAAGAGTTGTGCGCATGGTTTCCTCATTGTCATGACCAGGGAAAGTATTGGAATATTCCACGGTCTGCTTTCCACTGCAGGCATTTATGGTTTTATCCTCCCCACTTGTCCTCTGGTCTGTCCCGGATAAGGGATCTGATTCATCCTCATATAGGATCCTCCACATCCCTTCATCAGCCTCGTCTTTCTGCCTCCTTGGCTTTACCGCCTCCTGAACCGGCTGTATCTCCCTCATTTGTTCGTTCCGTCCCTTTTTCCTCCCCCCAACCAGCCAGAACGTCAAATCCATTGCCGCAATTGCAAACAGGATCCCCCCGTCCCCACAGATAAGGATAAAACGAAGCTCCCTTACTGCATTTGGTCCCCTGAGCAGCCACAGGGCAGCCGGAATCAGGACAACAACAGACATCCAAATGATAACCTGCTTCGCAATTGGAATTTTCTTTCTATTATCCCGTTCATATCCTCTATTACACTCCTTCTGTCCTGGGCTTTCTTCCCATCCTGCCCCTGCCTTCTTTCCAAAACCCAATGCTCCTCCAAAGCCTGATGCTCTTCCAAAACCTACCGACCATTCAGAATCTGACATTCCATTGTCTGGCGTCCCAAAATCTGCTGTCCCAAAATCTACTGTCCCCTCCCTGCTGTTCTTCTCCCCTTTTCGCTCCTGTTTTACCCAGTCTGTCTGATTTCCCCATCCGTTCCCGCCTTCTGGCTGCCTCTGACCTTGCCCGGACAGTTCCTGAGAGGATGTTCCATCCCTATTTTCTCCGTCCAGGGAAATAAATTTTAATATGTCCTCTATGCCGTAGTTGTCCTTCAGGCTCTCCTGATACATGCCGTAGGCGAGAACCACACATTCGCGGTCTTTGTGGTTCACACATTTGAGAATATACTGTAAAAAACGGCTTAACTGTTCCGGAAAATCTCCCCTGTGTCCCGGAACCAGGCACAGGCTGATGCCAAAAAGCTCCGGTTCCACGTAGATCAGATCCTGATTTAACAAAATCCCCCCGTCACTCAGCAGATATTCCTCCATCCTCATCAGGGTTACATGCAGCTGTATCACAATCTGGCATATCTCATCTCTGGTGATGGAACGGGTTTCCAGCAAACGGCTCAGGGGCTGCCTGGAAGTAATATCATAATAGTAGAGGGGGGTTCCATCCTGATACCTGATATGCATATGCATCAGCCCCCGGATTTCATTGCCTGCCAGCATTTTTGCCTCATATCCAGCCTCTGCTCCCATATCGGGAGTGACCACCAGATAATTGTACTTTATCTCACGCCTGTAGCTAATTTCCATCCTCTTCCCCCAGACCCTCGATCAAGGTGATCTTTCGCAAAAACATCTCCGGCCTGAACCTCTTTCCCTGGATTTCATAACTCCAGCGCCCGCCCTGTCCTTTGCCCGACACCCGTATTCCCCGCTGGCTCAGCCCAATCTTATATTCTGAAAATGTCATCGGGTTCCCCATATACCCCTCCGCCGCGGATGCCGCCCCATCCAAATCCAATCCTTTTTCATGCCGCCCCTTTTCTACCGCTTCATGGAGGCTTATCATACCCACGGTCTCATCCCGCATATACCCGGCCTGCCGGATCATAACGGATAAGGAAAGAAGCACCATGGCCATAATACATGCTGCTTCCACTGTAAAACTTCCCTCAACCCATTCCCCCGGCCGGTTCATAGAAACATCACCCCGATTCCGCCAGGAACCAAAAACGGCAAAAAGGGTACGGAGCGTCTGCGGACATTCTGCCCTGCACAAACTCCCTTTATGACCAATATACCGCATACCAAAAAGCAGCATGTTAATCCTCCCATCAAAAGAACAAAATTTCTGAAAAATCCCAGATATAGCCCTGATACGGAAAAAAACAATCCATCACCTCTCCCAATAGCTCCCCGGGTCATTGCTGACAAGAGAAGCATCCCCCCTCCCACTGCCATTGCCGCTCCTACGTCCAAGATGCGCCTTGCTGCAAATCCCCATAGATCCACTGACTCCCAATCCCCGGAAAGGGCATTAATTTCCAGGAACAGCTCCACTCCCCTCAGTACAATGCCCGCTGTTCCAAATATAACAAACACGCTGACCCGTATCCTGCGCTCTCTGCAGTCCTGAAAAGCCGTAACTGCCAAAACCATAAAGAAGCCGCTTCTGAGCATGATCTCAACTGCCCTCATCCCATTTGATATTCCATCCATATCTATTCTCCTCCGCAATATGAACACGCCCCCAGATGCTCCGCCTGTGAAAGGGGAACCGCCTGAACATATGCTATAATGGAAGCGCATGTCTTTGATAAATGGTAACTGGTTCCATAGGGCATGACATATACCATCCCCCCCTCCGATCCTGTTTTACATGTCTTACACGGTGCATACCTTGCCCCCGACTGGTTGCGCAGGGAGTCCACCTCACCGGCCGCCACTGCCTTAAGATCATTATAAAGATAATGGCATGTCCTCCTCCTGTGAAAGCGGGTAGAGTTTTTGCCAATATAAACCGTTTCATCCTCTTGTCCGCCGGACATTCCCCCATCTTTGTTTCGTCCTCCGTCCGCTCCATTCCACATCCTGCGGCTGCACACATGCTGCACCGGAACGCTGTCCAGACCCAATACGGAAAAAGGAAGCTTCATCCTGTACTTCATCATAATGTGCACCATATCATCTGTCCCAATATCGGTCCCATCAAATGATACTAATTCCACCCAATTTCTGTCGATCTGTCCCAGGATTTTCATAGCCGCATACCCGGATGCCAGAAGGGCGGTCACTTCCTCCCCATCCGTCCGTTCTGTATCCACCTGATCCTCATCCCCTGATAAAAGGCAGTACTCCACATACGCATACTGGCTCAGTTCCTCCCCCACGGATTCCACCACGGCCTGTATCTGCCTTTGCCGGTTTATCATTTTCATAGGCATCATCATGCAGATACACACGAACAAAAACAGGGGAAGGCACATGGCCGCTTCCAGGGTAAGACTTCCGGCCTCAAAACCGGAGGCCCATGATAATGCCCTTTTTTCACAGCATAGAGCTTCATATACAAGGATTCTTCTATTGTTTCGTACTTGGAGAGGTGCGAATTCTGTTTGTTTCTTAAAGGAATTATGCGCTGAATAAAAGGCTGCTTGAAAAAAGGGCATCATCATAGGCCTCCTTTCCGGATTTTGGATCGTTCAGATAGCTGCCTGATACGCCTATACGCGTTTCATACCCGGGTCCCCTGTCCCCCATTTGGCTTTTCCACAACCCTGCTGAAAAAAATACATGTTTTCCACTGACCGTGGCTTCCATTTCCACATTACATGCACAGCGCTCCATGGAAAACCCGCTCTGCTTCTTTCCTATATTAATCTCCATGACATCCATCATGCGGTACACCAGATCCGCTTTGTAACTGCCGAATATAAGAATACGCATATATCCCTTATAACTCAGTCCTCCTGTTTTTCCATCCCATGATCCCATATCTCCCAGACCTCTGTTCTTACCTATGGAAAGCAGCTCATCCAAGCTCAGTCTCCAGTCCTCCCTGGTTTTTAACACAGGTACTTTTCCGCCGTCTAACAGGCATCTCACATCCATGAGAGCTTCCCCCAACGCCCATACGGACATGATTAAAAATGCAGTCAGCGAGACAAGGGGAAGCACACCGCTTCCTCCCACAATAGCCAGCGCCAGACTACGCGCTTCCTGGCGCTTACCGGGATCGGAGAAAATGTGGATCAGGTTCATGCCTTCCCTTAATGCCACCAGACGCGAGATAACTCCGGCCAGGTTCTCCCTGTCCCCGTCTGCCCCATGGACAATATATTCCAGTTCATAAAATCCCTGGTCCTGCATTTCCTTTTGAAAGCCCTTGAAAAACCGTATATCATATTCACCTACCAGAAGGCGCTGCAGCAGGTTTTCTGCCCCGATCAAAAGTCCCTCCCTGCCAGCTTCATCTTCCCTCATTACTGATGCTGAGGGCACTGTGTCCAGCGAAAGCTTCCTGCCTGAAACCACCGTCCCTTCCGGCAGGACCAGCTCCAGGATCCCTCCTGATACCAGTCTCCCCACCTGCTCCAGGAAATCCTCCTTTTCTTTATCCTTAACTCCAAACTCAATTCCCAGGGAAAGCATGGCGTATCCGCTCCAATGAGCCGCCACAGGCCGCCACAGCGCCGCCTCATCCAGTTCGTCATCTTCATCCTCCGGCTCCCAGCTGTCTATATAGTCCATCACATCCTCGGCCATGGAAATGGCTCCTCTGATCCACTGGATCCGGTCAGGTCCGTATTCCCTGAGACGCACCACCTCCCGGCGGCGCTGCCCGTCATGGGATACGTAGGATTCATACTGAGCGATCTCATCCTCAAATGCAGCCTGAACCCCGGAACTTAATTCCTGTCTCTCATTCTCAAACTGTTTGCGGCTTTCCCCCAAACGTTCAGCCAGCTGATCCGCCTTTTTTTCATAAACTCCCACCAGTGCGGGCAGCTTTTCCAGCTCCCTGCACATGCGCTCCGCCTGGGAAATAAATCCGGAACCATCCAGCCATTCCAACGCTTGTCCGGCCCGGGACCAGCATTCACTCTGGGATTTCAGTCCGTCATCTATCTTTTCCAGAGCCTTCTCCAGCTGGACCGCTTCTTTGGAATGGGCTGTATAGAGGCCGGATACCCGGCTTACACTTCCTCCCTCTTTCCATGTCTTAAAGAGTGCATCCGCCCCTGATTCATCCAGCTCATCCCAATCCGTATCCAGCAGGCCATATTTCATATAGTCCAGGATTTCCTGTTCCAGATACCGTCCCTCTCCCTCTGTAAGGGCAATGATATCCTTTGCCTCCGTGCAGGATATCTTCATGGGATACCAGTTCTGTGCGTTCATATAAGGGGTAAGAAATTCCCCCAGCTCCCTTTCCAGGGTCTGGGGACTGTCATACTCTAACCCCAGGATCCTGTATTGCTTCCACAATTCCCTGTGGTACTGAGCCATAAGGGAATCCATGGACGAATCCACCGCCATCCTGAGATAGCATCTGGCCCCTGCTGTCCGGACGGATTCCGCCATCCCGCACAGCAGGGCGCAGACACTTACCAGGATCATGGCGAGAAATACGGTGATCTCACCCTTCTCCCCCATTAATACACCTCTTTCGACTGGCTGTTGACCTCCTTAAAAATATTTTCCAAAAGCGTTATGATCTGTTTCTTAAAAATGATCACAAGACCGATGAGCACCACCAGTACAAGCACCAGCTCGATCACTCCAACTCCCTGCTCTTCCCTGAAAAATGCCCTCAGCTGCTCTCTAAGTTCCATACACTCACCTCTCTCCTCCTATGAACTGTTCTCATTCCCCATATGCCCTACCCAAATTCCATTAATGCGGGCACCGCGATCATGATCATTACAACAGATAACAGCATGAACAGCGGCAGCAACAGCCTGGTTCCGGCCTCCTCCCCCAGTCTTCTTGCCTGGTGTTTTCTCTGCTCAAATGCCTCTGCCATCTCCAGCTTTAATGTATCCCTCAGGTTCTTTGAACCATTCTTCCTGTTCTGCTCCAAAAGTCCGCTGAGCTTAATATAGGACTGCAGGCCGCACCGTCTGCCAAATTCCACAAACGCCTTCCCCTCAGATACACCGCTCCTGATCTGGCAGCTGGTCTCATACATTTCCCTGTATACATGCCTCGGCGTTCTTCTTCCCGATGCAACCATGTCCTGATACTCGAATGCGATCTTATCCCATGCCGTCCTTATACTCATTCCGGCACCCAGAAATATGATGAGACGGGACAGGATTTCCGGATAGTCCAGCGTCATCTGCTGCTTCCTTACTTCTTCCTTTTTTTTGATATCCCTTTTCTCTTTTAAACTGAACATGCATGCTGCCGCTGCTCCCAGGCCTGTCATAGAGAAAAAGGAGGATCCCTTCCTGCTGCTGTAGCTCAGGCTCCTGCCCTGGAATGAATCCGGCAATTTCATTGTCTCCTGGGTATTTTGACGTTCATCCTCATCATACAGTAAATTTAAGAAGGCCTTGCGGACCTGTTCCTGCTCTGTGAGCAAAGGCGGTTTTACTTCTATGGATACAGCGTATTCTTCCGGCCACCGCCCCTCTGTCATGCGGACTCTCAGGCATACCTGGCTCCCCTCATCATCCAGGCTCTCATTATTTACTTCCCCAAAGGAATTAACAAGCTCCGGACTGTCGGACTCCCATCTGAGACGGACGCCGTACTGATTCAGGGATGTGATCAGATCCAAGTTGCTCCTTACATCCTTCAGCGAACCGTTATCAGCCAGTATATACCCGGGAAGCTGCTCCATAATGGCTTCATAAACCCTGTGGGCTTCTTCCCTTGTATAAGTGCGTTCCGACAGGTTGAGATCCAGCGCCACCTCATCCGCTTCAAGTCCCCTTACCAGAAGCTGATATGGCGTATCCCCCTGCCCATAAGAGTTGCGTTTAAGGATATATCCCTGGGCAAGGTCCTGCTCCATCCCTGCCATAAGATGAGCCACAACTCCCAGAGCAAGCCCCAGGGTCACACACATGAATTGGCTTTTCCATTTCCTCCGTTTGTCCCATTTCCCCCATTTGCCCACCCCCCGGCTCACAAACCTTATTAAGGTGTTCTCCACCTGATCCATCACCCCATTTGTTATGTCTTTATTCTCTACACCTCAATCTCCAATATCTTTTTCGCCAGGACCAAAGCTCCTGCATATACTGCCAGGCAGGCCGTCATGATGCATCTTCCCATAACAGTCTCATACATCACCCGGAAAAAACCCGGTGAGGTAAAATCTATGTAAAGAATGATCAAAAATGGAATCCCGTTCATGATCTTCTGCTCAAATACCCTGGATGCGGTCATGGTGTGGATCTCCTCCTGTACCTGCACCTTATCCCTGATAATCCCGGCCGTGTAATGAATGATTTCCACCAGCTCCCCTCCGCTCCTTCTGGCAGCTGCAAATACCTGGGCAAAATTATCCACGTCCTCAAGTCCGCTTCTGGAACCAAACTCCATAAGAAGCTGTTCCGGCTGTCTGTTCATTCTGACCCCTGCGCTGAGAATGGTAAACTCCCGTGTGATCATCCCTTCCTTCCCATACAGCCCTTCCAGTTCGGCCACACTCATGGCCAGCCCGTTTTCCAGGGAGTATCCGGCTCCCAAAAATGAGGCCAGAACCAAAATTGCTTCCTTAAACTGAAGCCCCAGCTGCCGGGTCCGTTCCCGCTTCAGATCCATTTTTTTATAAACAGGATAGAGCAGGCCTGCCGGAAGCAATATAAGAAACATTGTCATGCTTCGATAAAATGTATAGGCTGTCAATCCACAAACCGCCAGTCCCCATGCACCGTACAGCAGCCACTCCCGTGGAGACAGCCGGTAGCGCCGGTAGTCTGCGGACCGTCTGTTTCCCGAATTAGGCCCCGGCCCAATCCACCGGCCCTTCTTTTGTCCTGTCACCGTTTCATCCCGTCTTCCCCTCCTCCCTCCTCTGGCAATATCCTGCTGCTCCAAGCTTTTCCCTGTACGTGAGCTCTCCCCTTTTCCTGAGAATCCCCTTCTCCCTGTCATATTCGTACAATGGTTCCAGTTCCACTTCTCCATTCCTGCATTCCCCAATCTCTGTGATACTTAGTACTTTCCTGCTCCCGTCCCTGAGTCTTCCCAAATGGATCATCACATCCAGCGCGGACGCGATCTGGCTCCTGATGGCAGCCAGGGGAAGCTCTGCTGCCATCAGCACCATGGTCTCCAGCCGGCTGATCATATCCCTTGGGCTGTTGCCATGTCCGGTGGAGAGCGACCCTGCATGCCCCGTGTTCATTGCCTGAAGCATGTCCAGTGTCTCCTTTCCCCTGACCTCGCCCACAATGATCCTTGATGGATTCATCCTAAGGGATGCCCGGATCAGCTGGCTCATGGTTATCTCACCTTCCCCTTCCGTGTTGGCGTTCCTGGTCTCCATACGAACCAGGTTGGGCACCTGGGTAATCTGGAGTTCTGCAGAATCCTCAATGGTAATAACCCTTTCGCCGGTGGGGATATACGCTGACAATGCGTTTAAAAAGGTTGTCTTTCCCGAATTGGTCCCCCCGCTGATAAACATGTTATATCCTGCTTCCACCAGTTTCTGAAGGAACTCCGCCCCCTCCCGGGTAACCGCGCCAAAACGGATGAGCTTCTCCATGGTAATGGGCTCGGGAAATTTGCGGATGGTTACAGCCGGACCGTCCAGCGACACGGGAGGCAGCACCACATGGACTCTGGAGCCGTCTTCCAGCCTGGCATCCACAATGGGCGAGGACACATTGACCACCCGGTTGACCCTGCCCACGATCTGCTGGATTATGTCCTCCAGCTGTTCAGGCTTTTCAAACCTGCCCTTCCAGAGTTCCACCTTACCGTTTCTTTCAATGAATATTGTTCCTGCCCCATTGACCATGATCTCGGACACAGACCTGTCATCAATCAGCTCCTGCAGAATATCCAGGCGGCGGAAGCTGTCATAAAGGCTTCCTCTCAGCCAGATCCTCTCTTTTAAAGGAAGATAGATTCCCTGCCCCATGTCACGGATCGCAGTGTCAATGCGCTCCAGCAATTCCTGGTCATCCATATTGCGGCATTCTGTAAGCTCCTCCATGATCCGTCCCCGCAGTCTGGCGCGTACCCCATCCCGGTTCCTCCCGGTTTCCCTTTCTGCTCCGTTTTCTGCTTCCCGTCCGGAAAGGCTCCCTGATTCTGCCCGCCCTGATTCTGCCCATTCTGATTCTGCCCGCCTTCCTGCCTCCTCCCTTCCGTACTCCGCATCAATCCTGTTGCGGACCTCCCGGGCCGCCTGACGCCTGCTGTCTCCAACTGCCTTTCTATCATGGGCCACTGTC
Source organism: Enterocloster citroniae (assembly GCF_040545455.1). Taxonomy (NCBI): domain Bacteria; kingdom Bacillati; phylum Bacillota; class Clostridia; order Lachnospirales; family Lachnospiraceae; genus Enterocloster; species Enterocloster citroniae. The sequence goes on from NZ_JBEPLZ010000006.1 coordinate 265,462, forward strand.
AGCAAATACCTCCTTTATCTCCTAGTGCGCTCTTAAAATTTCCTGGTACGTCTTGTAACCGGGGCAGGTTGGGCGATTAATTCCTCAATTAATAGCGGCGGAGAAAATCCCCCTCACTTTGTTAAAAGCTGCCGTACAAAATCCCCCAATTCCCCAAACAACAGCTGTTCCAGATACCCCTCCCGCCGGATGACGCTTCCCATCCTTGGAAGTTTCAGCTTCTGTATCCGCTCCCTGACGGACCCGTCATCCGCCGCTTCCAGATACTCCTCAAATTCCTCAATCTTGGCAGCTGAAACGCAGTCCTCCCTGACAGGCATGTAGACAACATCACACACGGACAGGACCGGCAGCGCCCCGCGCCCCATCTGCCCCACATCCACCACCACCTTGTCGTATCCGCTCTCACGTGCAATGCGGTCTATGAGCATAGCCATCTCCTCCGGCGTTACCTGGCTTAGATCCTCCCCATACCGCACCGGAGGTATGTAGTCCATACTCCCCCAGTTGTACACCATGGATTTCAGGCGCATCCAGTTATATGTCCCCTGCCTGTAAAGATAAAGCACATCTGACAGGTCGGCCCTGTAATCGCCGCACACCAGCCTGGAAAATCCTGAATACTCCTCCAGATTCATATACAATACAGCCTCCTGCCGGGCCATCTGCTGGCACATGGTAAGGGCCAGGGATGACTTTAAGCACCGGTTTACAGGGGAATAGATCCCTATTACCACTGCCCTTGACCCCAGAAGGGCCAGGGCGGGCTCCATGGGCTGACTGCAGTAGCGGGCCATGACCTCCCTCATCACGCAGTCCCCTGACTGGTACTTATAGATTGCCGGAAACTCTTCCTTCTCCTCCACCAGCTCTCCCTGGCACAACACCATGATCTGCTTCGCTTTTACATCCCTTACCAGCTCCCTCGCATCTTCATCTGCCAGAAGGATCTCTATCACATGTTCCTCACCGTACTGACGGAGTTTTTCCACACTGGAAAACGACATGGCCGTAAAAGGTATCTTCTCTTTTTGGTTTACATAATCAGCAAACCGTTCCCCATAGGACGGGTCCATCCCAAATACTGCCAAAACCCTTATCATGAATTTATACGCTGCCTCCCTTCAAAATCCCGGCGCTCCGGGAAACTCTTTCCTAAGTTTCCGGAGGAGGCCGGTTCTGACACTCAGTCATCCTTTCCACAAGACCGTAAGTAAAGTGCCTGCAAACAGACAGGCTCCCAGCGGAATCACGCAGGCATTCCCGTCCCTTTGGGGACAATAATATGGTTCAATGTTCTTACTTTGGAGCATCCGCCTGATATAGGCTGATAAATACAGAAACCTTTGAAAAACGCTGCCATGAAGCAGCATCTTGCCAAGAGCCAGAACAGCTCCCAGACATAACCCGGCCGCAATGGCCCTTGTTCCATCCCTCATTCCCATATAAGCGGCAATGAGTCCCATTACCTTAATATCCCCTGCCCCGGTCATACGCAGTGCAAAAAAGGGAAATCCCAGTCCCCACACAAGGACCATCCTGCCTAAAAAACCAGCCCCGGTCCACAGGATCAGCGCACCGTCCAGACCAAGACCCAAATGCCCTGTTCCCAGTCCCAAGTGCCCTGTTTCCGGTATCAAGTGTCCTGTTCCCGGTAATAAGTGCTCCGTTCCCGAAAAAAAGCAGGTGCATCCCAGACCCAGAACCGCGCCCCACCCCGCTGCCTGATTGGGTATCCGATGTTCCCTTACATCCCAAAATGCGCAGCAAGCAAGCACGGCCAGCAGTATGCAGTCAGACAAAATCCCATACTTCCCCCTTTCCATTTGTAAATTTGTTTGTTCCTGTTCCTTTGGAAATTCCTGTCCGATCCGGACAGATCACTTACACTTGATCACCTAGATTGTTATAAAAAAGAATGTCTTGAATGTTGTTCCATTATGAGTGATATTAATGAAAATGTCAAGGGTAAAATTTGAGTATTTCACAGCTGATCACCTTGACCTTCCCCTGTATAAATGGTAAAATAAAGTTGGTTCAAATTTTTAAACCAAAGGAGGAATGGCAGATGACAACTGCCCGGGAACTTCAGGAACGTTTCCACCTATGCATGCCTTTATTCATCGCCCTGGGGGATGAGATGCGTCTGTCCATTGTGGAAGTACTGACAGAGGAGGCCATGGGCCCGGAACGTCCCACCGGCCCTGTTATCTTTGAAGATCATGCCCTGAACGTAAATGAGATCACCCAGCGGACCAGCCTGTCCCGCCCGGCTATCTCCCATCACTTGAAGATTTTAAAGGATGCGGGACTTGTGGGTGTGCGCCAGGAAGGGACAGCCAATTATTATTACCTCACCCTGAGGGAGTCCAACCGGAAGCTTATGGAGCTTGGTTACCGGCTGGAGGAATTCATGTATTAAATTCCTGCACATGCATAAGATGTCATTTTCCAGATATACTATTTCTATCAATATCTGGGAGATGAACAATATGTTTGATATTTTAAAAGCAGTCAGGGAAACAGCCGCGGCCAAGGCCGGCGCTGTTCCATCCAGAAAGCCGGCAAAGCTCCGGCCGGAACTGATCCGTCTGCGGTTCGAGATCGAGCGTACCCAGTGTGCCATTGACGCTGCCAGAAACCATTTTGAGCAGGCCGTGGACCCCACACTGATCGACTGCTACATTTACGAACTGAATGCCGCCCAGCTGCGGTACCAATTTTTACTGCGTAAATTCAAAAGCCAGGAGGATTAATACTCCTGGCACGCACCATAGAACAACTAAACTAAAAGATTGCGAGGAAAACAACATGAGCACCTGGTATGAGCGGGGAGTATTCTATCATATGTATCCCCTGGGGATGACGGGAGCCCCTAAACACAATGACCCGGCCAAGGCAGCAGGCCGTTTTAAAGAACTGTTTCAGTGGATTCCCCACATTAAGTCACTTGGATGCAATGCCATCTACATAGGGCCGCTTTTTGAGTCCACCAGCCATGGATACGATACCAGGGATTACAAGCTGGTTGACCGCCGTCTGGGGGATAACCAGGCATTTAAGGATTTTGTTAAGCAGTGCCATGATTCCGGCATCAAAGTGGTGGTGGACGGAGTGTTCAACCACACGGGCCGGGAATTCTTTGCTTTTAAGGATATCCAGGAGAAAAAGTGGGATTCTCCTTACAGGGACTGGTACAGGGGGGTCAGCTTTGACTGGCAGAGCCCCTGCGGCGATTCCTTTGGATACGAGGCCTGGCAGGGACATTTTGAGCTTCCGTGCCTGAACCTGCCAAACCCGGAAGTCAGGTCTTATCTTTTTGATGTGATCCGGTTCTGGGTGGATGAATTTGATATAGACGGGATCCGGCTGGACTGTGCCAATGTCCTGGATTTTAATTTTATGAAGGAGATGCGCAGTGTTACATCCGGCATGAAAGATGACTTCTGGCTCATGGGTGAAGTGATCCACGGGGATTACAGCCGCTGGGTCAACCAGGAGATGCTTCACTCCGTTACCAATTATGAACTTCACAAAAGCCTTTATTCCGGCTTTAATGACCATAATTTTTTTGAGATCGCACACAATGTACGGCGCCTGGAAGCCATCGGAAGGCAGCTTTATACCTTTGTCGACAACCATGATGAGGACAGGATCGCCAGCAAGCTGGTCTTAAAGGAGCATCTGTTTCCCATCTATCTCTGCCTCTTTACCCTTCCGGGCATCCCTTCCATCTATTATGGCGGAGAATGGGGCGTGGAAGGCAAAAGGAGCAATACCAGTGACGAGGCCCTGCGCCCTGCGTTTTCCATGGACCAGGCGGATGAACTGCACTGTGAGCTCACGGATTTCCTGTCAGCCATGGGCCGCATCCATGATGGGAACCAGGAGTTTCACGGCGGACGTTACCAGGAACTGCTGCTGACCAACCGGCAGTACGCATTTGCCCGCCACGGGGAAGGTTCTGTTATCATCACGGCAGCCAACAATGATGACAACGAAGCGGAGCTTGATATACCCGTACCCATCCAGGCATCGGAGGCCGTCAGCCTTCTGGAGGAAGATACCATCCTGCCCATCACAGGAGGAAAGGTTCATGTTAAATTAAAGGGCAACCGGGGGGCTGTCCTGAAAATAAAGGGGGATAAGTGATATGGCAGTTAATAAACGCAATCCGGGTACCAAGAATCCGTCTGCTCCGGCAGCATCCGCCGCAAAGAAGAAGAAAACCCAGATCACCGGATTTATCTCAGACCTGGACTGCTATCTGTTCGGAGCCGGCACCCACTATGATATCTACCAGAAGCTGGGCGCCCATCCCAAGACCTATAAAGGGAAAGAGGGCATCTACTTTGCGGTGTGGGCGCCCCATGCCAGGGAGGTTCATCTGGTTGGCGATTTTAATGGATGGAACCCCGAAGCCAATCCCATGACAAAGATACCGGACTCCGGCATCTGGGAATATTTTAATCCGGGAATGCAGATGGGAGAACTCTACAAGTTTGCCATCACCACGGAATCCGGCAAGATCCTTTATAAGGCCGATCCCTTTGCCTTCAGCGCGGAATACCGCCCCGGAACCGCCTCCGTCACCACGGATATACAGGGTTTTCACTGGACAGACAAGGACTGGATCGAAAAACGCGCTGCCCAGGATGTGCAGAAGATGCCCATAAGCATCTATGAGGTCCATCTGGGTTCCTGGCGCAAGAAGAACCGTGAGGAAAAGGATGGCTGCTATACATATACGGAAGCTGCCCATGAGCTGGCCGCTTATGTCAAGGAGATGGGCTATACCCATGTGGAGCTGATGGGGATCGCGGAACACCCCTTTGACGGTTCCTGGGGCTACCAGGTCACCGGATATTACGCCCCCACATCCCGGTACGGAATGCCCAAGGACTTTATGTATTTTATAAATTACCTGCACCGCAGCGGGATCGGGGTTATCCTGGACTGGGTGCCTGCCCACTTTCCAAAGGATGCCCATGGACTGGCTGATTTTGACGGTGAGCCCCTCTTTGAATATTCGGACCCGCGCAAGGGGGAACACCCGGACTGGGGCACTAAGGTGTTTGATTACGGAAAGAATGAGGTAAAGGATTTCCTGATCAGCAATGCGCTCTATTGGGTGGAACAATACCATGTGGACGGCCTGCGGGTGGATGCGGTGGCCTCCATGCTGTATCTGGATTATGGCCGCCAGGAGGGCCAGTGGGTTCCCAACAAGTACGGCGGCAACCAGAACCTGGAAGCCATTGAATTTTTTAAACACCTGAACACCGTGGTGCAGGGACGCAACCACGGAGCCCTGGTGATCGCTGAGGAATCCACGGCATGGCCCAAGGTCACCACCCATCCGGAGGAGGACGGGCTTGGTTTTACCTTTAAGTGGAACATGGGATGGATGCATGACTTCCTGGAATACATGAAGCTGGACCCCTATTTCCGCAAATATAACCACCACCGCATGACCTTTGGACTCACCTATTTTACCAGTGAAAATTATATCCTGGTACTATCCCATGACGAGGTGGTGCATTTAAAATGCTCCATGATCAACAAGATGCCCGGTCTGGACCAGGACAAATTCTCCAACTTAAAGGCCGGATATACCTTTATGATGGGACATCCCGGCAAGAAGCTGCTGTTCATGGGCCAGGACTTTGCCCAGGTTCATGAGTGGGATGAGAAGGTGTCCCTGGACTGGTATCTGGCTGACCAGGGTGATCACAAAGAGCTGCAGGATTACGTTAAGGACCTGCTGCATTTATACAAGAAATATCCCGCCCTCTACCGTTTGGACAATGATTGGAACGGGTTCCAGTGGATCAATGCCAATGACGGGGACCGCAGTATCTTCAGCTTCCTGCGCAGGGATGAGACAGGCAAAAAGAACCTGTTGTTTATCATCAGCTTCACACCGGTGGAACGGCCGGATTACAGGGTGGGCGTTCCCAAACGAGGCAAATACACCCTGCTGCTGGACAACATCCACGGCGCCTATAAGGCATCGGAAGCCCCCGGCTTCCAGTCCTCCAAAGGCGAGTGTGATGGGCAGCCATATTCATTTTCCTATCCTCTTCCCCCATACGGAACAGCTATTTTCCGTTTTTAGGAAATCATAAGGAAATATTGTCATATAAGGCCAAAAAGTACGTTAAAAATTTATCAAATTGGGTATGTACTTTTTGACCTTGTTGTAGTAGAATAAAGGCAGTGCGATGGGTATTATGTCGCAGCACCGTTTATAATGTGTGGAAGGAGAGTGTAATTATGGCAAAACAATTAATTTCCAGTAGCGAAACAAAATCCGTTTACCGTGACGGAAACACTGCCATCAAGGAATTCTGTGAGGGCTTTCCAAAGGCTGAGGTATTGAATGAAGCACTGTGCAACGCGCGTGTGGAGTCCATCGAAGCCCTGAACATCCCGAAGGTTCTGGGGGTATCTGTTGTGGATGGCAAATGGTCCATTATCAAGGAGTTTGTTGAAGGCAAGACCCTTCAGCAGCTGATGGATGAGAATCCGGATAAGCTTGAGGAGTACATGGATAAGATGGTGGATCTGCACCTGCTGATCCATGCTCAGGCATGCCCACTCCTTAATAAGTTAAAGGAAAAGACCATCCGCGCCTTGAAATCAGAGGAGCAGCTGGATGATAACCTGCGCTACGAACTGATGACCAGACTGGACGGAATGCCAAAGCACACCAAGCTGTGCCACGGCGACTTTAACCCAACCAATATCATTGTGGGCGATGACGGCAAATGGTACGTGATCGACTGGGTACATGCTTCCCAGGGCAATGCAAGTGCCGATGTTGCCAGAACCTACCTCCTTCTCTCCTTAAAGGACAAAAAGAAAGCCGAGATGTACATGGATCTGTTCTGTGAAAAAACAGGCACAGAGAAACGTTATGTACAGGGATGGCTGCCCATCGTGGCCGCCGCCCAGCTGGTTTACAAACGTCCTGAGGAAAAGGAACTGTTAGAGAGTTGGATTAATGTATTTGAATACCAATAAAATCTGCTTACACATTATTTAGGGTTCAAAAAGGCCCCCGGGAAGGAATTTCCGGGGGCTTTTTTCGCTGTAATATTAACTAATTATATTTGTATATTTTTTACATTTTTGTGGTTTGTGTCATTTTCTTCGTGAAATATTTATCAGCTTTCTCCCTCATTTTGTAAATGATTGGAAGAATCTCCTACTTCTATCAGCTCCGCATCCGCTACCACATTGTCGTGCCTGACCTCTTCCTGCTCTGTCTCCTCAGCTGCGGCTGCTTCAACGGAAGCAGGATCAACACCGATCCTCTCCGTCTTATGCTCTGCGTGCATGATGGGGAAGGACACCATTGCCTTGAACAGATCCCCGTCAATGATAACCTGGAACTGGCCATTCTGCAGTTCAGTCAGGCTCTTTGCAATGGAGAGGCCCAGGCCGCTGCCTTCCGTTGTCCTGGCCACATCTCCCCTGACAAAGCGCTCTGTCAGTTCATCCGGCCTGATGTTCAGCGGATTCTCAGACACATTCTTAATGGTAAACACGGCTTTTCCGTCTTCCTCTGACACATCCACGTACACGCGGCTGTGCTCCATGGCATACTTTACCGCATTGGTGTAAAGGTTTTCCAATACACGCCACAGTCTGCGCCCGTCCGCCTGTATGATAAGCACCTCATCAGGCACATTGCACACCAGCTCCAGGCGGCGCATCACAAAACGCTCCTCAAATTCCCCGTTGGTCTGCTGGACCAGCTCCACCAGGTCGATATCGGATATATCCAGCTTCATATTGCCCGAGCTGGCCTTGGATGCCTCCACCAGATCCTCTGTCAGCGTCTTAAGGCGCTGGGATTTCTGGTCCAGAACTTCCAGATATGCCGCGATCTTGGGATCCTGTATCTTCTCCCTCTTAAGCAGATCCACATAGTTGATAATGGATGTAAGCGGTGTCTTGATATCGTGTGATACATTGGTGATAAGGTCGGCCTTCAGGCGCTCGCTTTTTACCTGCTGCTGAAGGGCTGAGTCAAGTCCGCTGCTGATGTTGTTGAGATGCTCGCCCATATCCCTTTCCTTGCCTGTGAGACTGCCCATCTCGATCTGATACCGCGTGTTGCCCTGGGAAATGCTGCTGATCGCCGCATCCAATATATCCCTCTGCACTGCCTTTTTAAACATCTGGTGGAATATATATCCATCCATTGCCAAAAGGACCACCGCCAACCCATAGAGCAGCACATGGAAGCCGAACCGTTCCCCTTCATAGCCGAAAAGGAACAGGATCCCCCACAGCATAACTGCATTGGCGCCTAAAAACAGGAAATAACAAAGTCCCATTCCAGCGGCAAATGTGATATGGCGCACATATTCCCTGAACGTGTCAATAACCTTCTTTAAAAGGCTGTTGCTCCACAGGGTCCTGGCCTTATACCGGCGCAGCATGTTAAAGAAAAACAGGACCAGACAGCCGTAAATGATCACGGCCTTGATCACCTTATTCCAGTAGGGCCACTGTCCTTCAGCCACAAACAGGCTGAACAGGCGTATGCCCACATATCTTCCTCCCAGCAGGAACAAGGCTGTAAGGGCGGCCCAGACGGCCACGCACAGTTCGGTATAGATCTCATCAATGGGGAACAGCCTTATCTCATCGCTTTCCGGCGTGAGATGGCCTGACATCAGAATCAGGGCTGCCAGTGTGGCAATACAGCCCAGCACTCCGGCAATGATCCCGCCGATCCCCAGGATAAAGTTCTGTCTTCCGCCGCTGTATTCCCATGCAGCCATGGAATACGCATCCGTGCACGGGTAAGTGGTATCCACGGAAATGACCATGTAATAATTATCATTTCCATTGGGGTTCCATATCTCCAGCAGGGTGGCTGCATTTTCCGGGATGGTGGGCATGTTTGTCTCCATCTTAATGCTGTTTCCCGGGATATAGAGATATTTTCCCGCGCCTTTCAGGTCCTCCAGGGACATGTTCTCCACGTTGGTGTACACGCTCTCCTTCCCGCTGTCATCCCTATACACAATGCGGAACCTCAAATTTGTCTCATTCTCTATGTAGTTATTATAAATGGTGTAGTATTCACCCAGATGGTCCAGGATATCCAGAGCCAGGTCCTCTTTGGTCATCCGTTCCCCGCTTGCGTCCGCATCCACGAAGTTGGGATTGGTGCTCTGGAAATCCACGGTGATCTCTTCATCATCCTCGTCATCCATGGAGATAGGGGATCCCTTTAACTCAAAATTCTCATCCAGATAATAGCCCCGCTTTTTGATGTACCTGACGATTTCATCCAGGGTCATCTCAGCTGTCTCACCGGGACCATTGGTATAGTTGACAATGACCTTGTTCATATCCAGCTCACCGTCAGTCTCAAACATATCCTTGTATCCTACGTAAGTAAAGATACGCTCCACATCCGATGCAAGCTGGGTGGTGAAATTAGGGGAGTCCTCATAAGCCTCCTCATAAATCCACTTAATCCCTTTACCGTAATTGGAGTTCAGATACATGGCGCTGATCCCAAACACAGCGATCATCACAAAGAATATGTGGACCAGGGTCAGGATCTGTTTCTTACGCCTGAATTTCAGTCTCTCTTCTGTCATAAAGCCACCTACTGCTTTTCAATCTTATATCCTACACCCCATACCACCTTCAGATACTTCGGCTCCCTTGGATTGATCTCAATCTTTTCACGGATATGGCGGATATGCACCGCCACTGTGTTGTCCGCTCCAATGGCCTCCTCGTTCCATATCTGCTCATAGATCTCATCAATGGAAAATACCTTGCCCGCGTTCTTCACCAGAAGCAGAAGGATATTGTACTCAATGGGCGTCAGCTTGATGGGTTCCCCGTCCACTGTCACTTCTTTGTTGTCATCATTGATCTGAAGCCCGCCGCACTTAAAGATCTGGCCTTCTGCCTGCTGGTTCATATTGCCCAGCTGGGTGTAACGGCGCAGCTGGGACTTGACCCTGGCCACCAGCTCCAGTGGATTAAAGGGTTTGGTTATGTAGTCGTCCGCCCCGATATTCAGTCCCAGGATCTTATCCGCATCCTCTGATTTAGCGGAAAGTATAATGATGGGTATACTGCTGGTCTCCCGCACCTTAAGCGTGGTGCGGATCCCGTCCAGGCCGGGCATCATTACATCCACAATCAGCAGATCCACTTCCCCCTTTTCCAGGTATTCCAGTGCTTCATATCCGTCATAAGCCTTGATCACCTGAAATCCTTCTCCTGTCAGATATATGTCTATGGCCTCCACGATCTGCTTATCATCATCACATACCAGTATTGTCTGCATCCTTAGCCCTCCTTGTTATGAACAGTACTAGAAAATCCTCCAAGCACAGATGAAATTGTTTGCCCACCACTGGCTCAGGCTTCTGTGTACCACACGCCCGTTACTGGAGGACGCATCGATCACGGTTCCGCCTCCTGCCGCAATTCCCACATGGCCGTTTACAACCACAATATCACCTGCCTGTATATCATTAAAATTCGTGATCTTTGTATATCTTCCCGCATTTCTCCAACCGGAGGAAGTGAGGTAACTCTGGTTAACTCCCACCTGGTTCAGACACCAGTATACAAAGCCGGAACAGTCAAATGCATTGGGACCCTTTGCCCCCCACACATATGGACTTCCAAGCTTGGAGGAGGCAACTGAGATCAATGCTCCTGCGCCCTGCCCAACGGGCTTGCTCACTGCCGGCGGAGTATTGCCTGACGGCTTGCTTGTGCTGCCGCCCTGGCTGCCTGAACCGCCCTGACCGCCTGAACCGCCCTGGCTGCCTGAGCCGCCCTGGCTTCCTGAACCGCCTGTATTGGCTGCCGGCCGTCTTACATTATCACTGGTCAGCTTAGCCATTGTCTGAACGCCCACCAGGCCGTCAGCCGTAAGTCCGTTGCGGGACTGGAAGTTCTCCACCGCCCGCTCCGTGGCCTCGCCGTAATATCCGGTTATATTGCCTGAAACAAGGTATCCGTGTTTGTTCAGCAGCTGCTGCACCTTGGTCACAGCGTCCCCCCGCTCGCCCAGCATCAGGCCGTTGGCCCTTGCATCCGGACTGTTCAGGGCGATCCTTGTGGACGGCCCCAGATAACCGTCAACGATCTGGTCATTCCTGGCCTGGAACTGCTTAACCGCCACAACCGTGTCCTCACCATAGGCGCCATCGGGCGTGGTGGTGAGGTATCCCAGTTCCTTAAGGCGCTGCTGGCATGCCAGCACCACATCGCTCTTCTCCCCGTAAGCCAGGAAGTTGGGCCTGATCTCATCGCTGTATATCAGGTTGATGGTCTTTTGTCCAACCTTGCCGTCCTGCTCCAGACCATTGACCTCCTGGAGTTTCAGGACTGCCGCTTCCGTGGAATCTCCGAAATTCCCGGTCACCAGATCCGCGGTCGCCAGATATCCCAGCTCGTAGAGACGCTGCTGAATCCGCTCAATATCATCACCCTGGGCTCCCTTGGACACCGCGTAGTACTTGGCATCCGGGGACATGATCGCATCCCAGGTAACATTTCCCACAATGCCGTCCATGGGCAGTTCATTCTGCCTCTGGAAATGCTTCACTGCCATTTGGGTCATCTCACCAAAATAATCCGTTGGCTCATCGTTATCCATAAAGCCCAGGTCCATCAGGCGCTGCTGCAGCTTTTTTACGATCTCATGACGCACACCGATCCGCAGGTACTCCGGAGCCGGCTCCGCATCCGGCAGGTCAATGTCGTTAAGTCCGGGCAGGACCTGTCCCTGAAGCCCCAGCTGTGCAATAGTCTCAGGCACAGCCTGGATCTCAGTGGCCTCCGCCGGCGTGGCATTGCCCTCCGCGGAACCTGACGCGCCTTTTGTACAGCCGTTTAGTGTCATGGACAAAGCCAGGATTCCGGCCGTGCCCGTATATGTAATGTATTTTCTATATCTATTCCTCAAATTCATGTGAAGTGCGTATCCTTCCTGGAGCGTGCTTAAGAATTACTTTCTTCCTTGGTTAAAACGCTAAAATCACATTTATTCTAACACATTTCTTACGGAATAGCGATATCATTTTTGTGGTTGTAAGAAAATTGAAAGGGGATGGAACTACCAAAAAAGGAAGGAATTATAAACCATACAGGACAGAACCCTCACTGCCGCGGCAGCGTATGTCCTGTCCTGTATCATTTTATAATTCCTTCCTTCTCTTCCGGCATGAGATCCGGACTACTTTCCATCCCTCAGCTTCTTTCCGCTGCGGCCGAATTTGCGGCGTTTGAAAAATGGGACTTTGGCAGCCGCCGCCTCAGCTTGTCCGCCCTTCTGGTAAGCCCTCAGGGTTTCATCCAGCTGGCGGAAACGCTCCTCTTCCTTCTCATCTGATGCCTGGAGCAGGAATTCCAATTCCTTTCCCATCTTTTCGTTGACCAGGCAGCTGATGTCCTGGCTCAGCTTTTCATTGTTGACTTCAAGGGCTCGTCCGATTATCAGGTTCATAATCTGCTGGAACTGTTCCATCTTCTCTTCCATGGCTACCACGGATACACCGTCACTCTTCATAGTGCTTAATGATGTGTTCCCATCCTCTTCCTTGAATTCATTCAGGGCCGCGTTCATATCACGCTCTAAAATTTCATCGGACAGCTCTGTCTGAGCTTTTCCGTCTTTCTTAAGTACCTGGTTCAGCGCGTGCTTGATCGCCTTGAGCTGAAACCCTTTTTCTTTCAGGTTCTTGACCTGCTTAAACAGGCGGATATGTAAATCCGTATAGTACCGGTGCCCCATCTCGTTACGGGGAATATCAAGTTCCAGCTCCTCTTCCCAGTACCTTAATACATGGGCCTCCACATCGACCTTTTTGGACGCATCCGATATCAGATAATGTACTTCATCCATAGCCACTCTCTCCTTCACATCTTAACAGGCATGTCCTGCCTTACTATTAGTGTATGCGTTGAGAATGGATATTATGACATTCCCGGAAAATTTTTATTACTCCTGGGGTCCTCCGCCCTGAGGTCTTGCCGCATTGACAAACTTTGTGTACTCGGGCTTCCAGATCAATGTCACCGTACCAATGGGGCCGTTTCGCTGTTTGGCTATGATCACCTCAGCCTCATTGGGATGTTCCGTATCCTTATTATAGTAATCATCACGGTAAAGGAACATAACCACGTCCGCATCCTGCTCAATAGCTCCGGACTCTCGAAGGTCGGAAAGCATGGGGCGGTGGTCCTGCCTTGTCTCACAGGCACGGGACAGCTGGGACAGGGCAATCACCGGAGCATGAAGCTCCCTGGCCAGAGCCTTAAGGGATCGCGATATATCGGAAATCTCCTGCTGCCTGTTGTCTCCCCCGCCTTTTTTGCTACCGCTCATCAGCTGCAGGTAGTCAATGATAACAATACTCAAGCCGTATTCCAGCTTCATCTTCCTGCATTTGGAGCGCAGCTCCGAGATGGAGATACCGGGCGTGTCGTCAATGATCAGCTTGGAATTACCAATAACGCCGATGCCCTCCACCACCGCGTCCCAGTCCGAATCCGTCAGGGAGCCTGTACGCAGCTTCTGGGAGTCCACATTGGACTCCATGGAAAGCATACGGTTGACCAGCTGCTCCTTGGACATTTCCAAACTGAATACCATACAGGGCAGGCTTTTGCGCACCGCCACATAATCTACCACGTTAAGCACAAAGGCAGTCTTACCCATGGAAGGGCGGGCCGCGATCAGGATAAAGTCAGAGGGCTGGAAACCGGACAGCTTGTAGTCCAGGTCAATAAAACCGCAGGGAATACCCGTTACCGTACCCTGATTCTTATAGGCGTCCTCAATCTTTTCAAGGACATTAATGGCCACCTGCTTGATGGGAACAAACTCCTGGCCTCCCCTGTTCTGAAGCAGGTTAAAAACGGATTTCTCCGTGTCCGCCAGGATATTCTCCAAGGGTTCCTTTCCCGCATAGCAGGTATTGGCGATCTCCTCCGTTGTCTTGATCAGCCTGCGAAGGACTGCCTTCTCACTTACAATGGTGGCGTAGGACTTCACATTGGCTGATGTGGGCACCATGGTCACAATGTCGCGGACAAAGTCCAGGCTGCACACCTCCGGAGGCACATCCTTTTCCTTTAACCGGTCCTGAAGGGTAACCAGATCCACGGGCTTGCCCTCATTGAACAGCTCCACCATGGTATCAAACATGATACCATATTGCTGCTGGTAAAAATCACTTCCAGTTACAATTTCCGATGCAGCGATGACTGCCTCCCTGTCCATCAGCATGGATCCGATGACGGACTGTTCCGCTTCCAGGCTGTGGGGAAGCACCCGCTTGATCAGAGCTTCTTCCATTTTAATCGTCTCCTGTATTCAAACCGGTATGCAGATCCCATACCAGTCTATGAGACCCGCTCCTTTCGGGGCGGGTCATGTCATGTTTCATTATCAGCGGCAGCTTACCGTTAAGCTTCCACTACCTTTACCGCAAGTCTGGCCGTTACCTCCTTGTGAAGCTTAATGGGAACCTCAAAGCTTCCGATGGATTTGATGGGGTCGTTTAAAACGATCTTTTTCTTGTCAATATCCAGGTTCAGCTGGTCGGAAATGGCCTTGCTGATCTCCTTGTTGGACACGGAGCCAAACGCCCTTCCGCCCTCGCCCGCCTTAATGGACAAGGTCACGGTGGACTCATCCAGCTTTGCTCCCAGCTCCTTTGCTGCTGCCAGCTGCTCTGCGGCGATCCTGGCATCATTGGCTTTCTGAAGCTTTAAGTCATTTAAGTTCTTAGAGGTAGCTTCCAGGCCAAGCTTCTTGGGCAGGATGAAATTCCTGGCATAGCCGTCATTTACCTTTACGATCTGTCCTTTTTTTCCTAATGCTTTTACATCTTCCAGTAATACAATATCCATGTCTCTTACTTCCTTTCCAATTTATAATTCATTCTCAGGAAACTTCGCCTTCCTCCAGCATCTGGCGGATGACTTCCTTTAAACGGATCTTAGCATCTTCCACTGATACGCCCTCCATCTGGGCGCCTGCTATGGTGCGGTGTCCGCCGCCCCCCAGCTTCTCCATCATCACCTGCACATTGACCTCGTCAATGGAGCGGGCGCTGAAATAAATAGTACCGTTATAATCGGTCAGCACCACCGAAGCCTTAATGCCCCGGATCTCCAACAGCTCGTTGGCGGCCTGGGCGCCGATGATGGTGGGGCTGTCCAGCCCATCTGCCGAGCACTCGCTGATGGCAAAGGCGTCCATATATACTTCCGCCTTGCGCACAGCATCGGCCTTGGCCTGATAATCCCTCATGTTCTCCCTGAACAGCTTGCGCACCCTTGTGATATCCGCGCCGCTGCGCCGTAGGAATGCGGCCGCCTCAAAGGTCCTCACACCTGTCTGGTTGGTAAAATTCTGGGTGTCGATCACAATGCCTGCATACATGGCATCCGCCTCTGCCGGCTTCACCTTGATGCCGTCCGCTATATACTGCAGAACTTCCGCCACCATCTCACAGGTGGATGAAGCATATGGCTCCACATAGGAAAGCACCGCATTGTCAATAATCTCACTGCTGGTTCTGTGATGGTCAAGTACCACAACGGTCCTGACCTCCCGCAGCAATGCCGGTTCGT
The DNA here is from genome assembly GCF_040545455.1 of Enterocloster citroniae. Lineage (NCBI taxonomy): Bacteria > Bacillati > Bacillota > Clostridia > Lachnospirales > Lachnospiraceae > Enterocloster > Enterocloster citroniae. Next base: position 281,107 of record NZ_JBEPLZ010000006.1, read on the forward strand.
CCGTAATACTGGGGCGGTTCACATCCACGATGACCAGCATGGTTCCCTGGTCCGCCACCTCTGATGCCTTTGGCCCTGTGAGGAACATATCCTCCGGATATTCCGCGTTGCCTATAAACCGGTCCATCATGGGGCGCACCGAGGATGTCACCTCGTTGACCACAATGTTGGCCTTCTTATTCATGGACACGGCAATGCGGTATATACCCACAGCTGCTCCAAAGGAATCAATATCAGCCAGCCGGTGTCCCATGATCAAAAGCCGGTCCTTGTTCTCCATCAGTTCCCTGAGGGCATGGGCTTTCACCCTTGCCTTGACACGGGTGGTCTTTTCCATCTGCTGCGCTTTGCCGCCGTAGTACTGGATCTTACCTGAATCCTTCACAACGGCCTGGTCGCCTCCCCGTCCAAGGGCCATATCAATAGAGGTCCTGGCGTAATCATAGTTCTGGCTGTAGCTGTCCCCGTTCATACCGATACCGATACTTAAGGTCACCGCCATATCATTGCCTATGTTCACTGTCTTTACATCCTCCAGGATGGAGAAACGCTCCTCCTGGATCCTGGCCATGTACTGCTGCTTGATGACAAAGAAATATTTGTCCTTCTCAAGCTTTTTTACAATGCCGTTCATACCGGATATATACTTGCTGATCTTCCGGTCAATGAGAGCTGTCAGCAGAGAACGCCTAACCTCCTCCACGCTTTCCAGCGCCTCATCATAATTATCCAGATAGATCAGTCCGGCCACCAGCTTCTGATCATTGATCTGCTGCATGTACAAAAGAGTCTGTGTCTCATCCACCAGGTAGATGGCTGTCACAAACGACCCCTGTCCCTCCAGCCCGTTGTCAGCCACCGCTGCCTCCAGCCGGTCCACCATGACCTGCTTTAGATCAATGCGGAACTTCCTGTCCCCCAGAAAGCTGTGCACGCTTACCAGTTCACCGCCGGTTGCCAGCATTTCCTTCGTAATATCAGGGAACATGGCTGTTATATTCTTATATGAAATTTTTTCCTCTGCCAGGATTGCCGCAAACTCCCGGTTCATCCAGAGCAAATGCCCGCTTCCGTCTGCCACTGCATAAGGCATAAGCATCTCTTCCATCAGGTTCTGCCTGCTCTGGTCATAGGCAGATGAAAATGCGATCAGCCCTGCAAGTATGCCTTTTCTCCGTGAAAAATACAGCCAAAGGGCAATCCCTATATAGACAATGGTAAATACCGATACAATAATGCCGGCCTTTATGGACACCGCTCCAACAGCGGCAGTCAATATGACCATAAGGACCGACAAGAAGAGCGGCCACTGCAGGTAGACCTTAAATGTCCCCCGCGTCCTTCCTTTATCTTTCATAGTCTGCCTCCATTCGTATCCATAATCGGAATACGCCTATCTTAGTTAGTATACCATATCCAGCCCCATTCGTCCATAAAAATGAGTTTTTACCAGTAATGCACCATATGGCCGGTGTCTGAAAATGTCTTATTTTACATGCTTTTTGTTGATAATACGCAGAGCCTGTGATAGAATCTACCTGTATTGCATATCAAAACATACCAAGGAGGAAATACGTATGAAACAGCGCAATATTGTGGTCTGCATCCTGCTGAGCCTGATTACCTGCGGCTTATACGGCATCTACTGGATGATTGTGCTCAATGATGACACAAACAGCCTCTCCGGAAGACAGGGCACAAGCGGTGGAATGGTTTTCCTGTTCACACTGATCACCTGCGGTATCTACGGGCTTTTCTGGATGTACCAGATGGGAAATGCAGTGGAGATGCTTCACGACCAACACGGTGAACCAAGGGGAAGCGCACCTGTGGTCTATCTGCTTCTCAGCCTGTTCGGCCTGGGCATTGTGTCCTATGCCCTGCTGCAGAACGAGTTAAACAAATACCTTCCCAATGCATAAGCGTTTGATACGATTATGTATAAAAACAGGCGGGCTCCTGGGAGCTGGCCTGTTTTATGCATTACTCTGTATTCTGGCAGGCCATCCCCTTATCCCCTGCATGTTCCATACCATTACAGGACTGTACTGCCCCGGCTGCGGAGTGAGCCGCATGTGTCTGTCCCTGCTGTCCCTGGACTTTCAGTCGGCCTTTCAGGCTAATGCCGCCGTCATGCTGATCCTTCCACCCGGCCTTATAATCGCATTTCAAATGGCTTTCCGGTATATAAAAAGCGGCAGGCTGCAGCCCACAAGGGCCCAGAACCTGGTCCTTTACATCATGGCCGGTTTCCTCCTCCTATTCGGCATACTGCGCAATCTTCCTGCATTTGCATGGCTCAGTCCGTGAGCCGGGTCCCGGCTTTGACTTGCGGTCATTTCCTCTGTATGTTATGATATGACTAATTAAAATCATCTCCTGATATGGAATCATACTTTAACATCGAGGCATACCCATGAAAATATCACAGACCAAGGACATACGCTCAGCCAACCGGCTGACCATTATCAAACATATATTAAACAAAAAGCAGATTTCCCGCGCCCGTATTTCCGAGGAGACGGGGCTTAATAAGGCCACTGTTTCCACCATTGTAAAGGAATGGATGAGCCTGAAGCTGGTGGAGGAAACCACCATGGGTGATTCCAGCGGAGGACGGCCCCCCATCATCCTTACCCTGGCTGCCAAGGCGGGTTACTGCATTGCCGTTGATATCGGGGCGCGCCGTATCAGTCTCATCCTCACGGACCTGAACAACGATATTATCAGCCGCCGGTCCCTGTTCATTGAGAAAAAGGCGTTTTCCTACGTGTACCAGCAGATCTATGTGGCAATTGACAAAATGATCAGGGAAATACCGCCCTGCCCCTACGGGCTGATCGGCATCAGCCTGGCTGTGCGTGGGATCATTGATCTGGACGGGGTCATCCGCTTTATTCCCAAGCTCCAGTGGCACAACATCGATATTAAGTCCTTGCTGGAACAGCGCTACAATGTACCTGTGTACATTGACAATGACGGGAACCTGGCAGCTTCCATGGAATCCCGCCTTCATCCCCAGTATGAGGAGCTGACCGTACTGTGCATCTCCGATGTCATATCCTGCGGCATGATCTCCAACGGCCAGCTTATCCGCGGTTACCTGGGATTTGCCAATGCAGTTGGGCACCACACCATCAACATCCAGGAGACAAAGCAATGCTCCTGCGGTAAATACGGGTGCTGGGAACAGTACTGCTCAGACCAATACCTTCTGGACGAGATCAACCTCCATCTGGAGAAACCCCTGGAGGATATTGATGAGTTTATAGAGCTGGTTAAAAAGCAGCATCCCTCTGCGCTGGCCATCCTGGACACATACATCCGCAACCTGGCCATCGGATTGTCCAACATCATATTTTTTGTAAACTGCGAAATGATCATCCTTAACTCCCATCTCATCCAGTCCCTCCCTTACCTGTTGCCTGAGATCATGAAGGATATTGTCCTCCCCATCACCCATACCCAGGAGATCCTGATCTCCTCACTTGGAAATGAAGGGCCGATCCTTGGGGCCTCCCTCAAAGCCATTGAGGAATTTTTTGAGATTTTATCAGCCCATGGTTAAGGCGGATATGTAAACCGAAACATGACCATACAAAAAGAGGGGCACCTGGAAGATCCAGTCCCCTCTTTAACTGCCGGCAGATCCTGCATCACACCGTCCCTGCCAGCCTATTAAAAGTTCGTTCCATTCCATCCCCAGTCAGGAGATGCTTCATATTTAATGTACATGTTATCAGGCGATACCCCCAAAGTCCCGCCTAATACTCTGGTCATTTCCCCGGTCATGCGCTTGGCGCCTTCCTGATCCACGGCATTTCCCAGAATCTTTACCTCCACCATGGCGATGGGCCGGCTGCCCTTTCCTCCAAAGAACATCTGGCATCCGTCCTCAATGGACACCATAAGCCAATCCTCGCTTTTTCCCGGAAGACAGCTGATGGCCTGCCCCAATGCTTCCTTGATCTCCTCCGCAGCCTGACGGGAGGTCTTAACGTTTGTTTTTACCTGTATGCACGGCATTTTATTTGCCCCTTTCCCTAACCATAAATCAGCTTATGCCTGAAATAGAAGAAATGATCGCTGTGGGAATGGATGCTCAGCATCCTGGTATGGGGGTGGTCCTCAGAGCCAAACTCCTGCCCGAATTTGCCGATGGTCAGCGCCTGCCCGCCCACATAAATGCAGGAGTAATTAAAGAACAGCTCATCCATCATGCCCTGGGATACCAGGTAATGCATGTAGGAGGGAGTCTCCACCAGCACCTTGTTAAGGCCGAATTTCTTCATGATATAGAGGGCAACCTTGGAATCCGGCGCCTTGTCGCCTGTGGCGATCACCAGTACCTTGTTCCGGTTTGCCTTCATGGACTCGATCATTTCCCCGGTGACCTCAGAAATATCCTTAACAGGCCCCACCAGGTAGTAATCTTCCTTCATTTTTTCCCGGATAACAGGAACACCGGCAGCGCTGGTGCTGATCATCACGGGAACTTCCTTTGTTTTAAACAGTACATGGTCAAAAGGAATGTCTGTTGCATCCAGGGATGAGATGATATTCCATGGGACCGGCTCCATGCCGGCCGCCACCCTTGCATCCTCCAGCTGCTGCGAGAACACATGGGCCGTATAGTCACTCTCCGCATTCATGGTGCCCGCACCAATGATATCTCCGTCAGACACGGCCCTGAGCATGTTGAGGATCCACCAGTCGGCGCCGGCCCCATCCCCGTCATACTTGTTCAGCTTTGCAATGAGGGGCCCCTGGGGTGCGTCCGTAAATGCGATCCTGCCGTCAATGGATGTGACCAGGGACGTATATGTATAGGGACGGTCCTCGTGGAGAGCCTCAAACTTCAGGTCCCCGTAGATTTCCTTCATCTCCTCACATGTTATGGTTTCCACCTGCGCCTGGTCCAGGGAGCTGCTTCTGTAGATCTGCTTCACCCTGGTCTTTTCAATATCAAAAGGCATTTTAAATAAAGATGTTGCCATGTCATTCCTCCTTAAATCAGACTGCCGCCGCAGACCTGCATGATCTCTCCTGTGATAAACCCGCTTTCATCGCTGGACAGGAATGCAATGGCATTGGCCATATCCTCGATCTTCCCCATCTTGTGCAGGGGGTACAGGCTTGCGTATGACTCTTCCAGAGCCTTTGGATCCTCTGCCTCTGTAAACCTCTGCTCGATCATAGGTGTGCGCACCAGTCCCGGAAGGATGGCATTCACACGGATGGACGGAGCATACTCCAGGGCAATGCATTTAGTCAGCATGATAACGCCAGCCTTGGACGGGCAGTAGCCGATGCGCTCCGGAATGGGACGCACTCCCAGGTCGGATCCCACGTTCACAATGGTGGAACCTTCCTGCTTCTTAAGCTCGGAAATGGCTGCCTTGCACATATTGAACACGCCGCCCATGTTAATGGAAAGCTCCCTCATAAAGGTGTCATAATCCGTTGTCTCCAGGGAACCCACAAAGGTAACCCCTGCGCAGCACACCAGCTTATTCACCCTGCCGAATGCCTTCACTGCTTCCTCCACCACATGCTGCGCCTGGGCAAACTCAGTAAGGTTGGCCTGTACATAGATGGCCCTGCTGCTCTCAATATGCATCTCAGGCTCAATGCCGCATCCCACAACCAAAGCGCCCTCATCCAGGAATTTCCTGGCAACTCCCTCACCGATACCGGAGCTTGCGCCGGTAACGATCACTACTTTATCTTCAAATCTCATATTCTTTTCCTCGCTCCTTTACTAGATTCTCTCAAAACGGCTCACACGGTGAACGCCGAAGTTCTCCTCATTCTGCACGCAGCGGATGAACTCGTAAGGCCGGCCGAACTTCTCGTCAAACTCCTTGATCAGTTTAGCCTGGTATTCCTTGTCATCGATCTTTCTCCAGGACTCAATGCTCTCCCAGACAAAGATGAAGTGGATTTCGCCCGGCTTGTTGTCATTGACCCAAACCTCTTTGTAAAGGAAGGGGATATGGTCAAATCCAGGCGCATATGCCTCCTTTAAAGTCCAGATCTCATGGTCAACCGCCAGATAATGCTCCACGTCCTCCGGCGCTACCTTAAAAACCAAATGTTCTACCGGATAATGCTCTCCCTTTGTGTAAGTGTAACCCTGCATGATAATTCCTCCTATTTATGTTTGTTTTATTGTAACTGTTCAGGACGGCTTATTTTACTGCCCGATTCATCTTTTCCGCCAAAGCAATAACCTGCGCCGCGATATCAGGCCTGGTTTCAAGACTGTCCCTGTCGCTGTTTGGCAGACAGACCTGGCCCAGACACTCTGTGCTCAGATCATTTAACAGGTTCTTAAGCACGATCTCCCCGCCCAGGAACTGGTTCTCAAAGGAGGGAGCGCCGCCCACCATCAGTATGGCGCCTTTGCGCAAAAATGTTTCCGGCATATCATTTCTCACATGACCTGCCCAATACACCTGGAAACGGTCGATCAGGGACTTCATCCTCCCTGTGATGGAGTGGAAATACATGGGGGAGGCCAGGATGATGTTGTCCGCTTCCTCCAGTTTCTGATAGATTTCCTGCATGCCGTCCTTGATGGCACATTCCTTCTTTTTCCAGCAGAACCGGCAGTCCACACAGGGCTTTACTTCCGTGCGGTAGGCATCGATGATCTCCTTTTCACCATCCAGGTGCTCCAGAAACAGATCCACCATCTGGCGCGTATGCCCGTTTTTTCTTGCCGCTCCTATAATTACAAGTGTCTTCACCTTTACTTCCTCCTGATTCAAGCTTTTTTCCTGTTAAAACCTGTGACATGCATTACTGCAAATACAATGATCAGCACAATGTACACCTGAATAAATCCCATATCCGGCGCATATCCTTCCGTGCCCAGTATCCCCGGGGAATGGATCATTCCAATTGCTGTCAGGGCCAGGGCCGCCCCATTGGTAATGGAGGCATTTTTCCAATTGTTGTCTATGATAAATACGAAAACACAGCCCACCAGAAGTCCCACAAATGCAGAGCCGGGGTCAAAGGCCGTAAATCCGGGAAGGGCGCCTTCCTTCATGTTGTCCACAATAAAGTCCATGACAACCGGCAGGGAAGCCATGATGACCGCCGGATAATACTTTTTATCCACCACCTCAAAAGCCTGGGAATAACTGGATATTCCTACAAATACCAGAATAGGCAGAACCACCGCTTCAGGGATAAAAGCATTGATGATGGCTGAAAGTCCGGTCAGTCCCACCAGAGCATACAGGGCAACGATTCCAAGATGATATCCCGTTCCGGATTCCATTTTCTTCCATCCCGGATATCCCCAGTACAGGCCCACGGCCAGAGGATTTCCAAAGCATGCCCCCACAATGCTGGCCACACCGCACAGCACAAGGGGTTTGGTTGTTGTAAAAAAGGTATCGCCGCATTCCTTGGCCTGCTCCACTGCCTGGATCCCTGTGATGACCTCATTCAGGGAAAACACAATGATAATGGGCAGGAATGGGATCATGGCGCTGATAACGTCAGGGTTAAAAATGTCCAGTACCGGGAGTGGTATGTAGAAACTCAGGTTACTCAGGGATTCCGTCACTGCGCCAAATCCCATGACACCGCTGATCCACGCCACAACAGAGCCGATCACAATGGCTATAAGGGCTGCGGGAAGCTTAACCTCCACCTTGCCCAGATAGATCACAAACAGTACCATCAGGGACAGCCATCCCACCAGAGGCATTTTCAGAACGCCGTTCATGGACTGCATGATCAGGAATGCCATGGCCCCTCCGGCCAGGGAGCCGAACAGTGCGCCGGCCGGCACGATCCTTAAGATGACCGGAACCACAAATGCGCCGATAATAAAGATGATCCCGCCCACCAGATGGGCCAGCACGCCTGTCTTAAACGCAAGGTCCGCGCTGCCTGTGCTTATGAATACCGGAAGCATGATGCTGTAAAGCCAGATAAACATACGGCCTGCCTGCAGACCGGCAGGGATCGCGGTCAGGTTCGGGTCGTTGCGGTCAGCCGCTATCTTCCTGTAATAGAGCCAAAGCCCTCCGTTTAGGATGACCACGGTGAGAAATACACCCGGCATCATGGTGCCGAAGATGGTCCTTCCATCCAGCCCAAATGTGCCTGCTAAAATGGCGATCGCCACGATTACCTTGGAAAATCCATCAAAGAACACGCCAATGGATGCATCCAGGTCTGCCTTTTTGAAAAAAGGTATTGCCTTTCCCATACTTATTTCCTCCTGTAATGAAAATTATATATGATCCTGCACCATGGGGTGCGGTCCTTTTTCCTCTGTCTGCTGCTCAAAATAATATCCCTTTGAAAACAGGAAAATGGCAACCGTAAGGTAAATGATCCCAAACACGATCCCCGGACCGGACAGCAGCGCGATCTCCGGACAATGGATCATTCCTATGGCCGCACAGCCCGCCATCACCAGGGCAAACCCGCCTGCCATCCGGTAGCGCCGGTCCACCACACAGGCCAGAAGACCTGCCAGCAAAAGGCTGGTGAGGAAACCACCGTTCCCAAGATACATGATGCCCTCAATGGGCACGGAATACTCGGCAAATGTTGCGGAGGATATGTTTTCCATGGCTGCCCCTGCCGCCTGCACGGACGAGCTGATGAGCGTCTGCATGTATTGGAACAGAATGGGCATCAGGGATAAAAATATCACCTGATAGTATTTCTTATCCATGGACCGGAACGTACTGTCGGTCACTGAAAAACCGATAAAGATGAGAAGCACCATCACAGCCTCTGTTGGAATAAGGGCCATCAGCACCCCGGTCATTCCCGTGGTGCAGATGACAAGGTAAAGGATACCGTTCACAAGGGAAAATCCCGCCCTTGCCCCCAGCTCCTTCCAGCCCGGATGACCGAAGTACACCGTGGTGGGAAAGGGGTTGCCAAACAGGGAGCCGGTAATGGTGGACACCCCATCCATGATCATGGACCGGCGTTCCGGATATGCATCCCCCGCCATTCTGGCTGATTCCAGCCCCTGAAGAGTGGACAGGAAATTGTTGATCTGGAGCGGGATGATCACCGGAAGAAATGGCACGATCCCCTTAAATCCAGCCGTCACATCCCCCAGGCTGAGGGAAGGGGGATAAAACCCAAGACTGGAAAAGGATTGTTCAAACTGGCCCCAAGTCAGGTATCCTCCCGCCCAGGCAGCGGCTGTGCCGATCAGGATAGCCACCACTCCGGAGGGGATCTTGGCAAACCGCTTATCCGCCTTGCCCAGGTAATCGATGATAATAATGAACAGCGGCAAAAGCCCATACACCGGCTTGTCAAACACCATGGCCAGTCCAACAATGGACAGCCATACCATGGCCGATGAGGCCATATTTCCCATAAGCGCGCAGTTGGGCACATTATTGATGATCCATCTCCCTGCAAAACCGCCAGCCACCTCTACCATGCCGCCGATAAAAGCAGCAGCCAGTCCTACCTGGAATGCCAGCTGGGCATCCCTGGTCTGCCAGTACACCGGGCCGATGATCAGATACAGCCAGCCTGAAAGCTGGGATGCGCCGATCCCAAAGGGCTGGGATGTGACATCCTGCCTCTTTTCCTTGCCGGCCAGCTGTGAGGCTTCAAAAAAGTACCACAGATTTCCCAGGAATATGGCAAGTCCGATCCCCGGCACCACCTTGCCGATGACAATGGACGCCGGCATGCCGAACACCACTGTCATGATACCTGTGGCTGTCAGGATCTTTGAAAATCCATCAAAGAAGATCCCAAAGGAGGCATCAATATCGCCCTTGCCCCACCAGTGATATTTAAATCCTTCTCTTCCCATTGTTAAATGTTCTCCATTTATTTGTTTATGTATTAAACAAACTAGCCAACAAAAGTGTATAGCCGTTTGCAAGTGCACTTATTCTCATGTCTGCAATCTGCATCTGCCGGACTTTATTTAACTATTAAACAAACTATTTAATAAAAAATGGATACTGAATCCTTTTTTAATATATCACTTCGTTATTTATTTGTCAATACTCTTTTTATTAAAAATTATAGTAACAGTTCAGGACGTTTCCCCACTGCCCCATCCAACCGGAATCGTGCTCTGTTCCAGCACCTAAAATGCACCCTGATACGTACAAAAATTGTGCAAACCTCTTGATTTTTCCCCCTGTCTGTGGTATTATAATCACTGCTTGTCAAAGCAATATTTGGGCGAATTCCCGAGTGGCCAAAGGGGACAGACTGTAAATCTGCTGCTTATAGCTTCGGTGGTTCGAATCCACCTTCGCCCACTAGCGTGTCAGTTATAGCTTAAGGACATCAGTGCATTGCGCGTAAAGGTCCTGGTTTTCAGCCGTGGCACGCACAGTAAGTACACCTGTGCTTATGCGGGTGTGGTGGAATAGGCAGACACAAGGGACTTAAAATCCCTCGGTAGCGATACCGTGCCGGTTCAAGTCCGGCCACCCGCATTAAAACAAATTCGATATTTTTAAGGTAATGAGAGAGGGACAGCCGGTTTCGGCTGTCCCTCTCTCATGTTTTGGATCTGTTTTTATTTTCATCGTAATTTATGCAAATCACCATACACAGGAAAAATCTCCGGAGATACCAGAAGGAAAAAGTACCCCTGACACTACCTGTCAGGAGTACTCTGTTCCTTCTACTTTTCTTCCCCAACCCCATCTGCAAACCTGGAATCCACCACCGGATAAAAATCTTCCGGCTTGGAGATAAACACCGCCGCGCTGTAAGACGGCATATTCACCTTTAACAAACCGTTTTTAACCCGGTACATCATGATTCCCGCATTATAACCGCTCTCCATGGTAAGTATGGGACGGCCCAGGATCATATCATCCGTGATACCCAGCTGCCACACGGGAATTTCCATCATCTGGATCTCAGGGCTGTTGGATACCACGGTCACTGCCTGGTATTCCCGGTACATGCGGCCGAATGCGATCTGCTGGTGCTTTGCCACAAGAGGCTTTACACTGCCCTTCTTGAACACGGGAAGCCGGTTGTGGATGCCTGTCATATAGCGGTGGAACTCAATCAATTCCAAGTCCTCACTGCCCCAGGGATAGGTCCTTCTGCTGTCCGGGTCTGTCCATCCGCACACACCAGCCTCATCGCCATAATATAAAGTGGGAGCGCCCGGCCATGTCATCTGGATCACCACCGCCTCCCGGAACACGGGAAGCTTTACATTCTCCGAAGCCTTCTCAGGCCCTAAGGTGCCGGTCCGCCCCACTACCTGATTGGTCCTTGTAAGGAATCTGGAATGGTCATGGTTGGACAGCTGGTTCATGGCAGTGAGCACTGTGTTGGTCTGCATACGGCTCATATGGTACTTCATGGCATTAAAGAACGCCTCTCCGTCTCCCCACACACTGCCGTTATAGCTGTCGCTGTGTTTTTCCATCCCTGTCAGGAACCATGTGACCGGCTCCATAAAGGCATCATAATTCATGATGGAATCCCACTGGTCTCCCTCCAGCCAGCTTGCCGGATCCCCATAGTGTTCCGCAAGTATAAGGGTCTGTGGATTCACTTCCTTGACCGCCTGTCTGAACCTGCGCCAGAAGGAGTGGTTGTATTCCGCCGTGTGGCCCAGGTCGGCCGCCACATCCAGCCGCCAGCCGTCAATGGAATAGGGCGGTGATACCCATTTCTTTGCAACGTTCAGTATATATTCCACCAGTTTTCCGGAATTCTCATAGTTCAGTTTAGGCAGGGTGTCATGGCCCCACCAGCCGTCATAGGTAGCGTTGCAGGGCCACGCCTGGTCCCTCTCGTCATGGAACTGGAAAAAGCTGTGGTAAGGACTGTCCTTGGTCTCATAAGCGCCTGGTTCATAGTCCCCTGAGTTCTTATAGATCTCCTCCGCATCCAGCCACTTGTTAAAAGAACCACAGTGGTTAAATACGCCGTCCAGCACGATCTTCATACCCCGTTTATGAATCTCCTGGACAAACTCTGCAAAAAATGCATCGCTGGCCTCCAGATTTTCCCAGCCCGCGCTGCGGATGATGTATTTCTCCGCTCCCTTGTTATCCGTGGCATTCTTATCCACCAGGCTTCCGCCGTCCTTGACGATCCTGCCAAAATGGGGATCGATGTGTTCGTAATCCTGGCAGTCATATTTGTGGTTGGAAGGAGATACAAAAATCGGGTTCAGGTAAATGACCTCCACCCCCAGACTCTTGATGTAATCCAGCTTATCCCATACTCCCTGAAGATCTCCTCCGTAAAAACATCCCACATCCATGGCGGAAGGATTCCTGCTCCAATCCTCAATCTTTTGTACCGGGCGTCCTATATAAACATATTCACATGACTCCACGTCATTATCCTTGTCGCCATTGCAAAAGCGGTCCACATAGATCTGGTACATAACCGCGCCCTTGGCCCAATCAGGAGTGTGGAATCCCGGTGTGATCTTAAAATCAAAACATGCCTGGCCATCATCCACGGGTCCCAGCCTGTTATAAAGGCAGACATCCTGTCCGGATACAACTTTAAAGTGATAAAGCACCTGATCGGTGCCTACTGTAATTTCATATTCATAATAGTCAAACAAATCATCGGACAGCACTTTGGCCATCTCAACTTCTGCTTTGTCCTCCACATAATATACATGATCTGCATTGCCCCTACCGGTCCGCATACGAAGTAATACGTCATCATCCGCGTCCGGCTCAGCCGGAAAACGGTAATCCTCTGTCTCTGAGGAAAAGAGGGCGTCTCTGTTGATAAGTCGGTTTATATTGTCTCCCACTGTTGATTTCCTTTTCCTTATTTGTTTAAATCCATTTTCCCATCATCTATTGTATATGAATTTTTTTATTTGCACAAGGCGAATAATAGTAGAAAAACCGCTTTAATGGTGACGTTTTTGCATAGATGCCACAAAGTGAAAAGCCTGGCGGGGTAGCCAGGCTTTTCAGGAGAAGGTATTTCGTTTCTTATGGGGTGTAGCAAAAACTATATAATGTATTGGGGGGGGTTACATTTATTATAATAGCACAGGGGGCGGAAAAAGTGTGCACAAAGATCAATTATTTTCCTGGATGTTTGTGGTAAAAATACACAAAGGAGGGGGGCTTATGAATTTCCCGCCCAGCGTTCCCAGTAAAGGTTCATTGCCAAGATTGCGCTTATTGCCATAAGCACAAAGGCCAGGAGAAGGATACAGCCGTTTCCTCTGATCAGGAACACCTGTCCGCCTCTTGCCAGTACGTTTCCGAGGCCCCATAGATGCCCGCTCCCAACAAAGCTGACAGCGGATACAGAAGGCGGCTCCCATTTCCGGGAACCGCCCTGTCTCTCTTATGATTGATCACAATTAACTGATCACTGTGCAGGAGCGAACAATGCCTCAAATTCCTCCTGGTTGATCTTTTCCTTCTCAATCAGCAGGGCCGCACAGGAATGGAGTACATAATCGTACTGCTTGATGATATCCGTGGCCTTCTGGTAACAGTCATCGATGATGCGCTTCACCTCGCTGTCAATGGTGTCCGCAACGCCGTTGCCGTATGACTTTGTGTGGGCCAGGTCACGGCCGATAAATACTTCATTATCATCACCGCCGTACTGGATCATACCCACCTTATCAGACATACCGTACTGGGTTACCATGGCCCTGGCGATCTGGGTGGCCTGCTTGATGTCCTGGGATGCGCCGGTGGTGATATCGTCAAATATCAGTTCCTCTGCGATACGTCCGCCCAGGTCCACCATAATATTCTGAAGCATGCGCCCCCTGGTATTAAACATCTCATCCTTTTCAGGAAGGGGCATGGTGTAGCCTGCTGCTCCGATTCCCGTAGGTATGATGGATACGGTGTGTACCGGACCCACATCGGGAAGCACATGGAACAGGATCGCATGGCCTGCTTCGTGGTAAGCGGTGATCTTCTTGTCTTTTTCAGAAATCACCTTGCTCTTTTTCTCAGCGCCGATCCCCACTTTCACAAATGCCCGGTCTATATCGCTCTGCTTGATGAACCTGCGGTTCTCCCTTGCAGACACAATGGCTGCCTCGTTCATCAGGTTCTCCAGGTCAGCGCCTGTGAATCCCGCAGTGGTCTGGGCCACGCGGTGAAGATCCACATCCTCGCTAAGGGGCTTATCCTTGGAATGTACCTTAAGGATCTCCTCACGGCCCTTTACGTCAGGACGGCCCACTGCAACCTTCCGGTCAAAACGGCCCGGACGGAGAATGGCCGGATCCAGTATATCCACACGGTTGGTGGCTGCCATCACAATGATGCCCTCATTAACGCCAAATCCATCCATCTCGACCAGCAGCTGATTTAAGGTCTGCTCCCTCTCATCATGGCCGCCGCCCATGCCCGTGCCTCTGCGGCGGGCAACCGCATCGATCTCATCTATAAATACAATACACGGGGAATTCTTCTTGGCTTCCTCAAACAGGTCACGGACACGGGAAGCTCCCACGCCTACAAACATTTCCACAAAATCAGAACCTGATATGGAAAAGAAGGGAACACCTGCTTCTCCGGCCACTGCCTTTGCCAGCAGCGTCTTACCTGTTCCCGGAGGTCCCACAAGCAGGAGTCCCTTGGGTATCCTGGCTCCCACGCTGGTGTATTTCTGGGGATTCTTGAGGAAATCCACAACCTCCTCCAACTCTTCCTTTTCCTCCACAAGCCCGGCCACATTGGAAAAATTCACCTTGCTGTCCCGGCTCATCCTTGCCCGGCTCTTGCCGAAATTCATCATCCTGGCATTGGCGCCGCCGCCTCCCGCGCTGCGGTTCATAACCATGATAATGATCACCACCACCACAATGGACAGCATAAAGGGCAGGATAATGGTCACCAGATAATTCTCCTGGGGCACATCCATTACCACATACTCCATCTTATGGTCATCCAGGATCTTCTGGGTGTCCTTCACATCTGTCACATACAGGCGCTTTACCTGTCCGTCCGCCATGGTGATCACCACTTCGCCGGTGGGCGTCTGTGGATTCTGATGGATGGCAACCTCTGATGCCTGCCCATCATCCAGTATCTGAATAAAATCCTGATTCGTAACCTTATCCGCCTGTCTTGCATATGGCAGCCGAACTGCCGTGGCGATTAAAATCAGCATCAGGAGTATAAATATAAAACCTCTAAATGTCTGCTGCTGTCTCAACGAATTGCCTCCTTAGACCTTCTTTCTGCGTTCCAGGGCATGGCTTTTAAATGCCCTAATCCAATTCCACGACTCCGATATAGGGCAGGTTACGATACTTCTGGTCATAATCCAGCCCATATCCCACTACAAATTCATCCGGTATTGTAAAACAGGTGTAATCCACCTTGACCTGCTTCTTCACACGGCGCTCCGGCTTATCAAGAAGGGTACACAGACGGACGCTCTTTGGCCCTCTCTGCTTCAGGACCTCGATCAGATATGCCAGCGTGCGTCCTGAGTCAATGATATCCTCCACGATCAGCACATCCTTTCCTGCCAGCGGCTCATCCAGGTCCTTAAGGATCCGCACAACACCGCTGGATTCAGTCCCAGCCCCATAGCTGGATACGGACATGAAATCCAGGGATACGGGTACCGTAAGCCTTTTTGCCAGTTCACAGGTAAAGAATACCCCGCCCTTTAAAATACAGATCAGGTGAATCTCCTTGCCAGCATATTCCTCGCTGATCTTTGCCGCCACCTCATTGATGCGTTTGTCAACCTCTTCTTCGGTCAGCAATACACGAATCTTATCCGCCATTACTTTATCCTCCGTTTCACTTATTGCGTACCCTGGGAGATTCCGAGCGTACACTTATTCTTTTCTCCTGCCTGCCTCTGCCTGCAGTATCCGTGTGGTATCCGGACCGATCTTATAAAACTCGCTGATCCTGTATCCGATAATCCACATCACATGACTGCCGTCTGCCAGAAGGGGGACCTGGTCCCGCAGTTGTCTCGGTATTTTCTCATCGATCATAAACCGTTTTAACGCCTTGTGGCTTCCGTCCGCCAGGGTCATGTAATCCCCCGGACGCCTTGTTCTCACCACGGGCGTACCCTTTATTCTATCACAGTCGAACCATTTCGTATACATGTTTTTGGGAAATTGTGTCCCTTTTTTATAGGAAAATATACTCATTTCCACCTTGGGCAGCGCCATTTCCCCTTCCTCTTCCTCATCCGGCGAAATGTTCCTGCCGATCAAAATACTCTCATATTCCCTTACGGCCACAAGGGAATACGGAAGATGGACTTCCTTTCCAACCGGACGCCCGGTCAGCCCAAGCACCTGCTGAACATGGATCCATCCCAGATCTTTGGCCGAACCGGCCAGGTCTTTTAATAGTTCCATCACCACATAGGACCGGATGATCTCCGGCTCAGCCGTGAGTGCCGCACAGGGCACCGCGGCCTGTGGCCCCAGCTGTTTCACGTATTCCCTGATCCAGCATTTCCCCTTCATGGACAAATATTCATCCGCCTGGCCGGCCAGCCTTCCCATTCGCAGTATATTCCCCACCGCCCCCTGGTTTATATCCTCCTCGATCATAGGAAGAAGGCGGCGTATGCGGTTGCGTGTATAGTGGTCTGATGTATTGGTGGAATCCTGTACCCAGGAAAACCCGTTTTTCCTGAGCCAGTCTATGATCTCCCGGCGGTCCGCATCCAACAGCGGCCGGATGATCCGTCCCCTCACATGGGGGATTCCCTTCAGCCCGGCCAATCCGCTTCCCCTGAACATGTTATGCAGGATGGTCTCCGCCTGGTCATCACTGTGGTGGGCCACAGCGATCCTGGCCCGGCCCTTGTCCCCGGATTCCCACTCCTGCGCCTCCTGTTCCAGGGCCTCATATCTCAGATGACGTCCAGCCTCCTCCTCAGACATGCCGGACCCGGACGCAAACCGGCGTACATCTACCTTTATGATATGACAGGGGACATCAAGTTCTGCACACAACGTCCTGACAAAATCCGCATCCCGGTCAGCCTCCTGTCCCCTGAGACCGTGATGGACATGGACGGCTCTCAGCTGCAGATCCCATTCTTCTTTCATGCCGTATAACAACGCTAAGAGGCAGACGGAATCTGCCCCTCCTGATACAGCTGCAATGACCCGGTCACCGGGTGACAGCATGTGATATTCTTCTATGGTCCTTCGGACCTTATGCTCCATCTCTTCCATTTATCCCACCTGTATCATGGACATCCCTTTGGCCGGACCCCGAAAGGCCGGGCCCGGCCGGATGTTCTCTCTATAATATACCCGTAAAACCTCAACCGTGCAAGCCCCATAATGCAGGTAATACAGCAATATCCGCCGGGAATATATACTGCGCGCACCCTTTACCCCATTCCGTCAGGAATGCCGCTTCCACAATCCGGCGGTCAGCACGGTCATATCGTCCCTGGGAGCGGGGATGAACGAAACAGCAAATTCCAGTATCTGATCTGCCAGTTCCTGAGGCCCCATCTCCTCCACACTTTCCAGATACTGCTTCATTACCTGTTCCTTGTCATCCCCGGGAAGGGCATCCAGCACCCCGTCACTGACCATAACGATCCGGTTGCCGTCCCACATTTTCCTGGACATGAGCACAGGCTCCACACCATTGATAATGCCCATGGGAACTTGTCCGGCCTCCAGGATCTCCACACCTTCATCCCCTATGATAAAGGTGGGTACCGCCCCCAGCTTCATCACCTCCAGCACCCCTGTATGCAGGTCAATACAGCTTACATCCAGCGTGGCCGGGTGCTGTTCCACCCCTGCCAGAAGCAGGACCGTATTGACCAGTTTAAGGGCCGCCCTGGCTGAGAATCCTGTCTCCAGAAGCTGCTCGGTAAGCTCTACCACCTGCTTGCTCTCCTTGGACGCAGTCTCCCCGCTGCCCATACCGTCAGAAAGGCTCATGACCACCTGACTGCCCTGGCTCTCACAAAAAGTATAATTGTCTCCCGAATACCGCTCTCCCTGTCTCGGTATCCTGGAAGCCCCATAGATCAGATGGTATCCCCCATCCTCCAGCAGGCGTATGGTGGCATACTGCTTTGTTATGATGCTGCGGCTGTCCCCCGCAGGCCTCCAGCGGCTGTCATCCACCACGTCCCCCATAAGCTCCGCCGCCTCCTTGGAAGTCACACACCTGCCATTGGTTGTCCTGACAGTGAGAAATGCCTCCTTTTGGCCATTTTCATATTCCAGCAGCAGCAGATTTCCCACCGCCATATGATATTTCCTGAAATATTTCTTTATTATGTATTCGTACTCCTCCGTGATGTCTCTTGCCTGATCGATCTGGTGGGAAAATTCTTCCAGTATCACGGACATTTCCCTGAACTGGGACACCACCGCATCACGGCTTTCCAGAAACCGGTTTTTCCACGACAGGTTCATGGTAGCCCGTCCCAAACTCCGGTTTAACTGTGCCAGATAAGCGTCCTGCTTCCTGCACCCGGTCTGGAACATCTGGGGCATGTCGTCATGGTCAATATGCCCCTTTTGCTCAAATGCACGGAGCAGATAATACAGGTAATAGCTGTCCTCCTTCTCACTGTCCGCGTACAGGTTGCACTGGCTGCAGTTTTCACACACCAAAGTAGCGCTGGCCTGCATGGCAGCCAGTCCGTCTCCCCGGGACAGCTGCCCGTTCTTCTCTATCTCGTCATCAAACGCCTTGGCCAGCTGGTTTAAGGACTCAGCCATATCCCCCAGTCTCCTGGCCGTATAATGATTCACATCCAATCTGTTTTTTACATCCTTATTATTCCTCGAAAACACAAAAATCCCTCCTAATCCGCGTAACTTTCAGTATACGCATCATGGAGGGAAATAAATGTCTAATCATGCTTGGATTCTTAAAAATGTTTCGCCCCTTTTCGTCATCATTCCGTGGGCTTTAAAAGGATCTCGTCCGGATTCACCAGACCCAGCTTTTCCTTGGCAACCTCCTCGGCATATTGCTTGGTCTTTACATAAATCTTGTACTCCTTCAATTCCTCGGTCCGCTTTTCCTCAGCCTTGACCTGGGCGTCCAGATTCTCTTCTCTGACCTTGTAATCCAGGTCCGACTGCTTTAGATCAGCGCCCTTTATATTAATAGCCACCGCAAGACACATAACAACAAGGGTAATCCCCATGATAGCCATGCGGTTTGCCCATTTATCACGTCTTACACGTCTTGATCTGCCATAGGATTTCATCTGTTAATCACCAACTTCACTTTGTTCCCGGTTACAAACCTCGCCGGGTTTGTTTCTGTTAATTATCATTTTAAGACATTTACTTATCTTTTTCAAGCATTTAAAGAAAATTCTGCTGATGAATCTGTCATACAGTATCATCCCTATAAATACTCCGCCGATTACATACGCCCGGAACACTCCATCGTTCTGCTCATACAGAAGGATAAAGGTCACAAGCCCTGCATACAGCCAGTAAAGGAAATCTTCTATTCCTGTCCAGATAGGGCCGTGGTGGATAACCAGGCGGAACACTCTCAGGGTGTCATAGGCCAGCATCAGCCATGCTCCGGTCACCAGGCTCAGCACCATCAGCCAGGTTTCATATTGAATCCTGCTGCTCACTGATGACACCTCCTATTTAAATAAACGGGTAAACAGGGATTCCCCTGATTTGCGCAGTGCCTCGTTGGAACTGTAGACCATACTGTCAATGGTCCCCTCTATATCCACCTCGCCCTTTTCCAGGGTCAGCCTGCTCACATGGAGTTCCTTGCCTTTGATGGTCAAAAGCCCCATATCCGTGTCCAGGACCACCGCGTTCTCATCAAAGGATACCACATCGCAGATTCCTGTGATATTACCCACTCCGCGGTTCTGCAATATAAGCTTGTGCTGGCGTGCGCCAACCATCTTTTCTTCCATACAAAAACCTCCCCACATATCTAACCTATGTTAAATATATGGGGAGGTTGGCCATTCTATGCCTTTTATCTCAGATATAACGGTAAAGCTCTTTGGCTTCATCTTTTTTAACGGTTTCCTGTACGTCCAGAACCTCCACCTTAACGGCTTTGGCACCAAACTGAATCTCAATCATATCCCCGGTCTTAACGCTCAGGGATGCTCTGGCTGGCTTGCCGTTCACCAGCACCCGGCCTGCATCACAGGCTTCATTTGCCACGGTTCTGCGCTTTATCAGACGGGAAACCTTGAGAAACTTGTCCAGTCTCATGAATTATTTGTTAACCTCATCCTTCAGAGCCTTGCCAGCTTTGAACTTAGGTGTCTTGGAAGCTTCGATGGTCATGGTCTTGCCTGTTTTAGGATTTCTGCCTTCTCTTGCAGCTCTCTCAGCAACTTCGAAGGTACCAAATCCAACTAACTGTACTTTGCCGCCCTTTACAAGTTCTTCTGCTACTGCATCAGTGAAAGCCTTAACAGCCTTCTCTGCATCCTTCTTGGAAAGTTCTGCCTTCTCAGCAACTGCTGCGATCAATTCTGTCTTGTTCATCAATTTTTCCTCCTAAATATAGTCCCGGGAAGCCCCCCGGATTCATTACTATTTAAAGTCTAGTATACCTAATCATTTATAGCCTTTTTGCTATGATTTGTCAAGGTTTTTTGGCTTTTTCCTGCATTTTTATCTGATTCCAAAGAGCGGTCCCTTCCTCCACAGAATTAATCTTTACATTTCCAAAGACGTGGGGGTGTCTTCGCACCATTTTTCTACAAATTCCGTCAATTACATCATCGATTGTAAAGCTTCCCTGCTCACTTGCGATCTCACTGTTAAGCACCACCTGAAGGAGCACATCCCCCAACTCCTCGCACAGGTTTTCCATGTCCTTATTGTCCACGGCCTCAAACACCTCTTCCGTCTCATCGGCCAGGCACTTCTTCAAACTCTCAAATGTCTGCTCCCTGTCCCAGGGGCATCCCTCCTCAGAGCGCAGCTTAGCGACAATTCCCCTCAGCTCATCAAACGTATGCACACCGCAGCCTCCTTCTCATTCCAACGTACTCAAGTTCACTCAAATTCACCTTACCTCCCCTTATTCCTCTTGATCACCTTCAGCCTTGTAAACTCTTCCCTCTCCTTTTCCTCCAATGCATCGGAAATGGATTTACTCAGCTCCTGGTAATGGGGAATGGTGATATTCTTAAGGGCATTGGCCCTTTTTTGTGTCTTCTTAATAGAGTTGGCCAGCCGGTAGGCGGAGTTCTCAACCATAGACAGCTTAATGGTCAGCTCCTTTACCTTTTCAAAATGATATCTGGCCTCATCCAATGACTCGGTTGTGTTATAAAAACCATAGGTCAGGGCCAGGGGCTTTACCTCATGCTGCACCAGGGGAATCTCCGTTCCCATGATACTTCTGGCCTTGATCTTCACACGGTCGTCCACGGGCACCGATGCGCCGATCTCCTGCACATAATTGATGCCCAGCTCAATATTGGCCTTTTGCAGCGCCTCATATGCGGCCCTGAAGGTAGTGTCGATCTCAGACTGGATTCCCTTTGCCTCATCGATCAGCCCCATGAGCTCACGGATCAGGATATTCCTCTTCTTATCCATCAGCCCATAGCCCATATTGGCCAGGTTCAGGGAATTCTTGGCCGCGATCAGGTTACCTTTTGTGGGAAATGTATTTGGATCCATTTACATCACCTCGTCTCTTCGGCTGCCGGCTGATAGTACTGATCCAGTATCTTTGTATCAATACGGTCAAGCTCCTCCCTTGGAAGCATTGCCAGAAGTTTCCATCCAATGTCCAGTGTCTCCAGGATGGTCCTGTTCTCATGGCGTGCCTGCCCTATGAACTTCTCCTCAAATTCCCGTCCGAACACAAGGTATTTCTTATCCGTGGGCGATAACTCATCCTCACCGATAACCGATGCCAGGGCCCTGGCATCCCCCACCTTTGCATAGCAGGAGAACAGCTGGTTAGCCACATCCTGGTGGTCAGCCCTTGTGTATCCCTCGCCGATGCCGTCCTTCATCAGACGTGACAGGGAGGGCAGAACATTGATGGGCGGATAGATGGACTGTCCGTTTAACTGGCGGTCCAGAACGATCTGCCCTTCTGTGATATACCCCGTCAGGTCGGGTATGGGATGGGTAATGTCATCATTGGGCATGGTAAGGATGGGGATCTGGGTAACGGATCCTTGCCGTCCCGCCACAATGCCCGCTCTCTCATAAAGGGACGCCAGGTCACTGTACAAGTACCCGGGGAAGCCCTTTCTGGAAGGGATCTCACCCTTGGATGAGGACACCTCACGCAGGGCCTCGGCATAGCTTGTCATGTCGGTCAGGATGACCAGGATATGCATCCCCTTTTCAAATGCCAGATACTCCGCCAGGGTAAGGGCGATCTTTGGTGTGATCAGACGCTCCACCACCGGGTCATTGGCCAGGTTGATGAACATGGCCACATGCTCTGACACGCCGCTCTCCTCAAAGGTGCGGCGGAAGAAATCAGCCACATCATATTTAACGCCCATGGCGCCAAACACAATGGCGAACTTTTCATCTGAATTGTCACCCAGGGAGGCCTGCTGTACAATCTGGGCAGCCAGCTGGTCATGGGGAAGGCCGTTTCCTGAGAAAATAGGAAGTTTCTGCCCCCTGATCAGGGTGGTCAGCCCGTCTATGGCGGAAATACCGGTACGGATATAGTTCCTTGGATATTCACGGGTCACCGGGTTTAACGGCTTTCCGTTGATATCCAGCTTCACATCAGATATGATGTCTCCCAATCCGTCTATGGGCTGGCCGATACCGTTAAAGGTACGGCCCAGCATTTCCTCGGACACCCGTATTTCCATGGGATGGCCTGTAAGGCGGGTGTGGGTGTTGCGCAGCGCCATGCCCTCGGTGCCCTCAAACACCTGGATAATGGCCTTATCCCCGTAAATCTCTATGATACGGCCGATTTTGTGGGTATTGCCTCCCACAGTCATCTCCACTATCTCATCAAACGCCGCATTCTGAACGCCCTCAAGGACAACCAGAGGGCCATTGATCTCACTTAAACCTAAATATTCAATTGCCATATGTCCGTCCTCCTCTACGCGTTCTTTTCCATTACCCTGTCATAAAACGCATCAATCTGTTTCTTGTAATCATCAAACATATCCAGGCGGTCGTTGGGTACATCATACTTAATGGATATGATCTTATCAAAAATATTCTCTTCCTTAAGAACCGAAACCGGCATGCCCATATTCACCAGGGCACGGGACTTCTTGTACAGATACAGGATGATGTCCATCATCTTAAACTGCTTGATCAAGGGCACGGATGTGTCCTCTTTGTGGAACGCGTTCTGCTGCAGGAAGCCCAAACGGATCACCTTGGCGATCTCCAGCACCAGCTTCTGGTCATCGGGGAGCACATCTGAGCCGATCAGCTTTACGATCTCCATCAAACTGCTCTCCTGGGTCAGGATGCCCATGAGACGGTTGCGGTAGTCCACGAATTTTTTATCCACGTTATCCATGTACCAGGAGGACAGGTCATTGATATACTCAGAATAACTGGTCAGCCAGTGGATGGCCGGGAAATGCCTGGCATAGGCCAGGGATTTGTCCAGTCCCCAGAAGCAGCGCACAAAACGCTTGGTATTCATGGTCACAGGCTCTGAGAAATCGCCGCCCTGAGGCGACACGGCTCCAATAATGGTCACGGACCCTTCCGTGCCGTTCAAATTCTGCATCATGCCCGCCCTCTCATAAAATGCCGACAGACGGGATGCAAGGTAGGCAGGGAATCCTTCCTCCGCGGGCATCTCCTCCAGACGTCCCGACAGTTCCCTGAGCGCCTCCGCCCAGCGGGAGGTGGAGTCAGCCATAATAGCCACATGATAGCCCATATCCCTGTAATACTCAGCCAGGGTCAGACCGGAATAAAGGCTTGCCTCACGGGCAGCCACAGGCATGTTGGACGTATTGGCGATCAGGGTGGTCCTGTCCATCAGGGGGTTGCCTGACTTGGGATCGATCAGCTCTGAGAATTCTTCCAGAACCTGGGTCATCTCATTGCCTCTCTCACCGCAGCCAATGTAGATGATCACATCCGCGTCCGACCATTTTGCCACCTGGTGCTGGGTCATGGTCTTTCCGGTTCCAAACCCTCCCGGGATCGCTGCCGTACCGCCCTTTGCAAGGGGGAACATGGTGTCCAGGATACGCTGTCCCGTGATCAGCGGTTTTACAGCCGGGAAACGCTTGGCTGACGGCCTGGGTATACGGATGGGCCACTTCTGGGTCATGGTCAGCTTCCGCTCAGTTCCGTCCATCATCTGTACCGTGACCAGGGGGTCCTGGATGGTGTACTGTCCGTCTTCCGCCACATCCAGTACATACCCCTCCACATCAGGGGGCACCATCACCTTGTGAATGATGGCTCTTGTCTCCGGAACCTCTGCGATGATGGCCCCGGGCATCAGCCGGTCCCCCGGCTTTACCACCATATGTGTATCCCATTTCCTGGAAGTATCCAGACTGTCCACAGAAATACCGCGGCTGATGTAATATCCGCTCCCCTTTGCAATCTCGCTTAAGGGCCGCTCGATCCCATCGAAAATATTACTCAGGATCCCGGGCGCCAGGGTTACGGACACAGGCGCCCCTGTACCGGTCACCTCTTCCCCCGGCTTGATCCCGCTGGTCTCCTCGTACACCTGAATGGTGGTTTTCTCTGAAGTAAGTCCAATGACTTCACCTACCAGGTTCTCCTTTCCCACATAAACCATCTCGTTCATCTGGAATCCCGGGTCACCCAGCAAGGAAACGACAGGACCATTAATGCCGTGAATCACACCTGTCTTTGCCACTTTACTTACCTCCTAAATCGAATTTGAACTCATGCCGCGCTTCACTGAGTTTGGTCTCAAATGAGTTGTCTATCAGTATATGTTTGCCTGGAATCACCGCCCTGATGCCTCCGGTAAAGGAATATTCGCTCAGTTTAATGCTGGCATTGTGATGCATTGCAATCCTCTGCAGCTTATCCCCATCGGAGGGATCCATATAGATGATCAGTTCCTCATCCCCTGCAAATGCTTTGGCTTCCTTGACCTGGCGGTCCAGAAGCTGCTGGTATTCCTGGGTTTCCATAAAATTAGCCAGCTTATCCTTAAGTTCCACAAACAGCTTATCCTTAAGCTCCTCCTGCCTGTGGCTGAATTCCCTCTTAAGGTCCAGCTGCCCGATGGAGAGACGTTTATTGATCTCACGCTCCAGCTTTTCCGTCTCTGCCTCCACCTGCATGTCAGCCCGCCGTCTGGCATCAGCGGTATGTTCCTCGTAGGCTTTTTCCAGGGCGTTCATATAATCGTCCAGCATCTTTGCGCTGCGCTCCCTGGCATCCTCCATGCATATATCCTGGAAATGTTTCAGCTTTTCCTCTGTTGTCAAGCTGCCTCACCTGCTTTCTTATCCCATATTTTTACAGTTTTAGTCCGATCGCCTCGTTTACATAAGAGGTGATAAAATCCGGCTTGCGGCCGGTGCCATGGCGGTCCGGGATCTCAACGATCAGAGGGAGCTTCCGCTCCAGCTTTACATCATCTATGATCTCCGGAAATTCCCTGCCGAATTTCTCAGTCAGCAGGATGATGCCAATGGATTTATCGGCCAGGACCTTATCCAGCTCATTCTTAAGTTCTTCCCTCTCATGGACCACGGCGCCCTCCACACCTGCCAGGCGCATCCCTGTCAGGGTGTCCACATTGTCACTGATCAGGTACATCTTCATAGGCTTACAGCTTTCCTAAGATCATAAAGGAAATGATCAGGCCATACAGACACACACCTTCGGCAAGACCTACGAAGATTAATGATTTGCCAAGAATGGAGCTGTCCTCACTGATCGCTCCCAGAGCAGCGCTTGCAGCGGCAGAAACAGCGATACCGCCGCCCAGGCAGGAAAGCCCGGTTGCCAGGGCAGCCGACAGATATCCCATGCCGGCTGCGGAAACCGCCTCAGACCCGGCCTCAGCTGCCTGCGCATTGCCGGAGAACATGACAACGGCGGCAAACATCATGGTGCCAAAGAACAGGAACAGGTTGGCAGCCAATGCTGTCTTATAACGTCCCTTGGATTTCTCACCCATTGCAAATGCGCCAAACGGTACTGCGATACTTAAAATCAATGCTACGCTCAGTGTGATCTTAACTAATAAACTCATATCTCTTATCTCCTTTTTTACCCGGCCCGGTCTTAAAATGGCCTGTTTCCCGGCTATTTTAGTTTTATATTGTATTACTGCTCTCCGGCAGCCTTTCCATATGGTTCAAACGCACGTCCGCTTCCCCGGTAAAACCGGCTGAACAGCTCATAGTATTCCAGACGCAGTACCTGGATGCCCACGATCAGGCCCTCCATACCGCACACGAACAGGTTTCCTCCTATCACCACAGCCCAGTTGGTACTTTCTCCCGCCTCTGCCCCTGCAAGCATCAGGACCACCTGCATCATGGCCGCATGGCTGACCGCAAAGGCTCCTACCCTGACAAAGGAAAGGGTATTGGAAAAGTAGCTCAGCAGAACTTCAAACAGTTCAAAGATCCCCTGGGTGATGAACATACCCATCCCGCCTTCGATCTTCTCTGATTTTTTCTCCACCACTGCTGTAAGCGGCTCTTTAAAGAACATGATCAGAAGGGGGATCAGGAACATGACCACCAGTATGGCCGTGGCAGGCAGCGTGTTGCCTGTCATATAAAGAATGATGACACAGGACAATGCAAAATAAAATACAAATCCGGCCGCTCCATTGGTATCAAAATAAATCTTTTCCGTGTCATGGACACGGGCGCTGTTGATAATGTTCAGCACCATGCACATGAGTATGATTCCCATACCTATGGCCACCGCCACCACAAACACAGTGTTCAGCTTCCCGATAAAAGGAAGGTTTACCATGGCCTCCTGCGGCCTGAGCCAAACTGCGTCTATGATATCCTCAAATCCGAACACACTGCCGAACAGGAATCCGAATATGGTGGAAAATACACCGCAGCAGGAAATAATGCCGGCCAGGCGCACTTTCTTAAACCGGTACAGAAGAAATCCTCCTGTGAGCAGGCACAATCCCTGCCCCGCGTCCCCGAACATGAAACCAAACAGGATGGAGTAAGTGATCCCGATCAGGATAGTGGGGTCCAGCTCATTGTAAGAGGGAAGTCCGTACATCTCCACATACATTTCAAAGGGCTTAAACAGCCCCGGGTTCTTCATCTTGGTAGGCGGCTTGCTCATTATATTGTTATGGTCGTCTTCTATGATACAGAACGTATCGCTGTCGCGCTCAATCTCCTTTTGGAAGTCGGCTGCATCCTTCTGTGTCATCCACCCGCACAGGATATAAAAATTGTGCAGGTCATGCTTGGTGACGGCTGCCATCTTCCTCACATCAAAGTTAGTGGAAAATGTCCGGATCACATGATAGGCCGCCACCAGGTCGTCCTTGCGGTTGCTGATGGATTCCACAATGGCCTGGTCCGCTTCATCAATCTGTTTCTGGAACGCACTGATCCGGTCATCCAGCACATGGCCGGCCTCCACCGGGGTCCCTTCATATTCATCCGGAAGGAAACTCCGCTCAAAATGCATGGATGCATAGATGGCATCGATCTTGTCTGCCAGCTTTTCCGGCACAAAGTAGACCACCCACACATAGTCCCCGTCCTCTTCGCATTTGAACATGACCGTATCAATGGTATCGTACACATAGGTGGAAAACTTTTCATAGTACTCTTTGGAAATGCGCCCGAACCTGAACTTGATAAACCGGAATCCAAGTATCTCCTTCACACTGTAGTTCAGCCCTGCAAAGGGAACCACCTTGTCCTTGGACGCCTGCAGCTCGTTCCTCTGGTTTACCAGAACGCTTTTTTTGTCCGTAAGTTCCTTTAAATCTTTATCCAGGCTGCGGATCAGCTGCACCGCATCCCCCAGCTTAAGCCTCCTGTCCGTATGTTCAGGCAAAAGCTCATGATAGCTCTCCATCAGCTCCCCTGCTTTTAAAAGTTCCTCTTTATATGGATTGGTTTCAATATAGGGCCGGAGGTCCTTTACTGTCTTGAGCTCCGACAGGGCATTTTCCAGGTGTATCTCGTATCTGGACAGATACGTGTCCACTACCCGGTCAATATCATCCTTGGGACCGGTAATACTCAAGAATTTCATCTTTTCAATCACGTCTTAACCCCCTTTAGTCAATTTGCAGCCAAGCCATACCGTATGCGCTCAATGGTGTTGATAATGCGCGCAATCTCCCGTTCCTTAAAATACAGGTAGGAGTTAAGGATGGCGATGGAGTACGGGTCTTTTCTTCTGGTCATCTGATAGATCCTGTCAATGATCTCATAGGTCAGGCGGTCCAGATCCGGTTCCTCTGAGTGGCTTATTAAGTCCAGCTTTCCATACCAGCTTGAACGGATCAGTCCATAGAGCTGGTCCAGGGTTTCGGCTTCAGCCATCTTATTGATCTCGCTCTTGGTGAGATGAAGCTGGACCGGAATCATCATTGCATAGATCTCTCCGGGAGACAGCTTATAAAATTTCTTGGAACGGCAGAGCCATTCCAGGTTCAGCATATCCATCCTGGTGCCGAAACACTGGGCCAGGATCTTACGCTCTTCCTTGGACAGATATTTGTCCTTGATCTTCCACATAGTCTTAAAATACAGCATATCCAGCGCCGTCTCAAAGGCGGGCAGGCTTACGGTCCCGTTCTGCAGCATCATGTTTAAGGGCTCATAATAAGGCGACCCCTTAAGATTGCCCACGAACTCTGTTATGGATGGGGACTGGGATAAAACGATCAGGTCAATGCTGGAATGGCGCTCAAAAAAATCCTGGAACATGGACAGGTCCTGGCGCTGTTCCCTGTGTCCCGCCGCATTTCTCAGACATGTCTTTATGATCGTTATCTCATAATGCATAAAATACAGGTCCAGGAAACGTCTCTGCCTGATATTGGCAAATTTATAAAGCTTTGCAAAATCCCTGTACTGCGAAAGGTTGAGACGCTGTTCAATATTGCCCCTGTGCAGGTCCTTGTCCTCCGCCTCCTGGAAAATCTCCCGGTAAGGCAGAAAACGCCGCAGATATTCCACTGCTTCAGGCACTGTCTCCAGGGAAGCCATTTCCTTAAACTGCTCATCCTTGATCCGCCACCGCTCCATGGCCTTGACCTTGGTGGCAATGCCGCTGTAAGTTATCAGGCTGCCCATATCCTCACCCCTTTATCATGTTCTGGAACAGAGCCTCTGCATACGCTGCATGATGTTGATTGTAATTACCTTCCAGCTGTTTTAAAAGCGCCTCAAAATCCGCTTTCTGGCGGGCAAGCATGTCTTCCATGTCCGCCTCCATCTTATGCTGGATCTCGGCTATCCTGCGGGCTGTTTCCTGTTCAAGATCCGTATCAAAAGAGGCTGTCTTGTCTTCCATCTCTTTGGCAAACGCTTTTTTACGCACATTCGCCTCATCTGCAATGGCACCGGCTGCTTCTTCTATTTCCGATAATCTGTTGATCACAGTATCCATAGAGCTCCTCCTTATATATAATTTTATATCACTTCATGATACTCCTTTTTTTTAAAAATACCAGGGTTTTTTAATAATTAAAATAAAAAATTAACAAATTACCTGTGGCAGAATGCCAAAAAAAGGAAGAACATTTTTCGTCCTTCCTCTTTTTACCAACGTATGTGACAAATTTATCTATGCAGTTTTTACAAACATGTTTTATCAGTTATTCTGACCGCTCCCGCTGGTTGCCGGAACCTCTGTCTCAGCCACGGGTTCCACCTTTTCCAGGAACCGGCTGGATACATATGCTTCCTGTCCATCGTAATTGATCACATCCCAGTCATTGCTGTAGCGCTTCACATAATCCACCTCGGTGCCGTTGGTCAGCTGCACAATGATACGGCTGTCCGTGGACGGCTCCGTGCGTACATTCACGCTGCTGCCCTTAATCCTGTATACCGCCACCGGAGGTTCTGTCTCAGGAACCGTCTCCGGCTCAGGGGGCAGTGTGGGCGCCGGCTCAGTGGCCGCCGTGGTAACTGTGGGTGCCGTGGTTAAATTTCCCTTATCCTTGTCCCCGGAAGGAACCATGGTACGAATCACAACAATGAGAAGAACCACGATCAGTACAGGGATCAAAAGTCTCCAGATATAAGATACGGGTGATACCCGCCTGCGTTTCTTTTTTCTCGGACCTCCCTGGCGCTGGCCTCCTGACTGGGCAGGACGGCGGTTGCCGCTCTGGGGGCTTCGGGCGCCTGACCGGGATGATGATCCCTGGCGCTGGGACGTCTGTCTGGACGATGCAGTTCTTCCTGTCTGCGGCGCCCTGGCTGATGAGCGTCCTCCGGAGAACTCGTTGGCAAACACATAGACCTCCTGGGTCAGGAGCTGATACGCCTGATTGGCATCATATGCAGTGTCATCCCCTTCATGGACAGCCTTGTTGCCAAGTATGCGGATGGTATGGTAGTTATCCTTGGTCGCCTTGTTGATCCAGCGCCCCTCATAGAGCTGGTCAATGGTGTCCGACAGATCCCCCTCCACCAGGCATGCGCGCTCAGCCATGCACCTTACCATATATTCCAGAACCTGCCTTGCTTTAACCATCACAAGATTATATTCTTTTCGTACGATCAACCGTTCCGCGTCCTTAACGCCCAACTGGATCTGCTGCCAGCTGGTCGTCCGCTCCACATTCGACATAAGCCTTCCTCCTTAGTATCCGCAGATATCCGTCTATTATGTATAGTATAATCGATTTTTGCCAATTTTGCACTACTAATTGTAATAAATCAGAAAAATAAGAAAAAAGTAAATTTTGTTGCAAATAGGCACTTCGGATGATAAAATAAGGCCTGCACCAACAAAAAAATCACTGCCGGGGGCATATTGTGAACGCCTCTCCGGAAGAAAGGAAAAAAGACATGCGATTACGTCATATCCCCGGGGCGGAAGAAACCATTGCCACAAGCCCCTATGTGGTCCAGGAACCAGAGACAAAACGCGGAAGCTGGCATCAGGTATTTGGAAACCTCCACCCGTTGGAGATTGAAGTGGGAATGGGTAAAGGACGCTTTATCATGGAGCTTGCAGGGGCCCATCCGGATATTAATTATATAGGGATCGAACGCTATTCCAGCGTACTTTTAAGAGGGTTGGAGAAACGCTCACAGCTGGATCTTAACAATATATACTTCATGTGCGTTGATGCAAAAACCATGCCCGAACTATTTGCCCCGGGAGAGGTCAGCCGTATTTACCTCAATTTCTCAGACCCCTGGCCCAAGGACAGGCATGCCAAGCGGCGCCTCACCTCGCCTGACTTTATGGCAGTGTACGACAAAATACTGGCCCGTGACGGAGTGGTGGAGTTTAAGACCGACAACCGGGAATTGTTTGAATATTCTCTGGAATCCATCCCATCCGCGGGCTGGAAGATCCTGTCCCACACATTTGACCTCCATAACAGCCCCATGGCCGAAGGCAATATTATGACCGAATATGAGACAAAGTTTGCCGCCGAGGGAAAACCCATCTGTAAACTGGTGGCCGCCAGGGCGTAAGCAGGTCTTAATGCGGATACCTGCACAAAATGACAGATCACGCCATATACTGTTACTAAGTAAATTACCTGCCGGAGGCAGATCCTATGGCATTATCTCCTGGAATCACCAAAAAACTAATGCAGGCAACCAGCGACAAAACCGACCTGAACAAGCAGGCCCTCCGCCTGAGCCGCTCCTTCAAGGAAGTGAACAAAGTTCTGGGCACAGGTTCCAAGGCAAAGGATAAAAAAGGAAAATAAAATCATTTAAATTATTTTTTTTCCGAAAAACCGTTGACATTTGTCTATGAAAGAGATATAATGTCGTTCGTGTCGCCCGGACGGGTTATAACAAAACACGGGCATGCGCCTTTAGCTCAGTTGGTAGAGCAGTAGACTCTTAATCTATTTGTCCAGGGTTCGAGTCCCTGAAGGCGCACTTAAGAGGTCTGATTTTGCAGATATTGGAAGCTGCGGGGTCGGACTTTTTTGTGCCTTAATAGAACAAACACATCTGGGACAAAGCTATATTTTTAAAAGGTATATTTTAAAAAATAAATTTTTTCTTAAAATATTATTGACATTTCCTTCTCCAAGCTATATAATAGTGGACGTGTCACTCAAAAGAATTAAATTAAACATATGCGCCTTTAGCTCAGTTGGTAGAGCAGTAGACTCTTAATCTATTTGTCCAGGGTTCGAGTCCCTGAAGGCGCACTAAAAGGTCTGACTTTGCAGATACAGGAAGCTGCGGGGTCGGGCTTTTCTTTGTTACAGACAACTTTTTACAGATTATATTCTATTCTGAGTCAGGAGGAACTATGAAACACTTACACAGATTTGCCGGGATCGCGGCCGCATTCTGCATTATGATCATTTTGTTCATCACTTCGGTGGAAGCCGTGGTGTACTGGACCCCTGGATATTTTGAAAAAGAGTATACCAAATACAATGTGCTGGAAAGCCTTCCAGCCATGACCATGGACGACCTGCTGGAAGTAACGGACCAGATGATGGATTACTTAAAAGGCGACCGTGAGGATCTCCACGTGACCACCACCATGGGAGGCCAGCAGCGGGAATTTTTTAATGAGCGGGAAATCGCCCATATGGAGGACGTGCAGGTGCTGTTCTTAAAAGCCATGTCCATACGCCGTATCTGTCTGGCAGCGGCAGCCTTATTACTTATCTTTATGGCTGCCGCCAAAGGACGGATGAGACAGACCCTTCCCTCATCCCTGTGTATTGGATGCGGCCTGTTCTTTGGGCTGATCACCGCCCTGGCCCTGATCATTTCCACTGATTTCTCCAAATATTTTGTCATGTTCCACCATATATTCTTTACCAATGACCTGTGGATCCTGGACCCTGCCACAGATATGCTCATCAACATTGTGCCTGAAGGATTTTTTATGGATACAGCCGCCCGCATTGCCGGTCTTTTCGGCGCTTTATCCCTGATCCTGTTTGGATTCTGCCTGTTCCTGACCATAAAAAACCGTAAAAAAGCCGCTTAAATCCTAACCGGGCTTTACTTAAAGCCGGAAATATTTTATACTGTACCATAGGCTATTATATGATTGGAGATTGTTTGGATGAAGCGATTTTTCACGCTGTTCCTGTGTCTCTGTCTCTCCATGGGCATAGTTACCATGAAGAGCCTGGCAGCGCCCCAGTGGCCCGACCATGTTTCCATACAGGCGGACGGCGGCATTGTCATGGATGCGGATACAGGAACTATATTATACGGGAAGAATATGGACCAGCAGTATTACCCGGCCAGTATCACCAAGATACTGACCGCTTTGATCGTGCTGGAACACTGCGGTCTGGATGAAATGGTATCATTTTCCCATGATGACGTCTATAATGTGGAAGCGGGAAGCAGCAGCGCCGGCATTGATGAGGGCGATGTGCTCACGGTCCGCGACTGTCTCTATGCCCTGCTGCTGGCCTCTGCCAACGAGAGCGCCAACGCCCTGGCATGCCATGTAAGCGGCTCCCGGGAGGCATTTGCCAAACTGATGAATGAAAAGGCCGCCAGCCTGGGCTGTACAGGAAGCAATTTTACAAACCCCAGCGGCTTAAATGATGAGAACCATTACACCACGGCCCATGACATGGCTCTCATTACCAGGGAAGCCATTAAAAATCCTGAATTTCTTACCATCAACATAACCCGCAGCTACAGACTGGCTCCTACCAAGCGTTCACCTGAGGGCGGATATGTGGCCAATCACCACAAGATGTTTAATAAGAACGAATCCGTCTACTATCCGGGCGCCTTTGCAGGAAAGACAGGATACACATCCCTTGCGGGCAATACCCTTGTAACCTGTGCAAAAAAAGATGGCATGACCCTGATTGCCGTTGTGCTGAACGGACACCAGTCCCACTACGCAGACACAAAGGCCTTGTTCGATTTCGGTTTCCGCAATTTCCAGTCCCTGAAAGCGGTGGATTATGAGACGCGGTACAAATCCCTGGAAAATGACATGACCATTGCCGGCATGACGGCCCGGGACAGCATTTCCCTGGAGCTTGACCGGAACGGACGTGTGGTCATACCAAAGGATGCCGACTTTACGGACACGGAATCCACCCTGACCTATGACCTGGACAGCAGCAGTCCCAGGAACGGGGTTGCCTGTATCCGCTACACCTACAACGGGCGCCAGGTGGGCTTTGTATACCTTTGTTCATCAGGCATGGAAAGTTCCGCCGATCCCATGGCTGCGGCCGCCACACCTCCACAGGCAGCGGCAGGCAATGGAAACCAGCCTGTTCCGGGCCAGAACCCAGGGCGGAATTCAAGTCAGAATCCAGGGCAGGATTCAGGTCAGAACCTGGGCCATGAGCCGGGCCAGGGAAATCTCCAGGATCAGGGAAACGGCCTCTCAACAGATGGGAACCTGACACCTCCTGCCACACGGCCGGACATCACCACAAAGGAAGGCACTGCTTCCAGTATCCGGATTCCCGCCAATACCCTGACCATTCTGGGGATCGCGCTGTCCCTGTGTGTTATTGTGGCAATTGTGGCCGCCGTAAAAATACATGTTAAAAAGAAGGAGGAGGCCGACCTGACGCTCCGCCGCCAGCGCAGGCTTGAACGCCTGGAGGATATCGGCTACTCCTCTGCCGACTTTGACAAACTGGTGGCCGAGCGCAGGGTCCCCTCTCCCTCCAAACGGAGAAACAGGAGAGGCCGGCGTAAAAAGACCTTTTTCCGTTGAACTTCCCATATCCATGGGTTATAATGTAGGGGGGCTATTCATGAGATCAATCATGTATGTAACCACAATTTACAGGGGAGAGAGAAATGAAACTTTTCCAAACGGATAAGGAGGATTTGAAAGCAGCTGTCATAAACCTGGTAAGGAACCTTCCTATAACCATCGAATATATGGCTGCCGCCACCTTAGTTTCCACCATATTTTTTCATTTCAGCAACAATGTCACCAACATTTCCATCATATTTACTCTGGCCATTATCCTGATCGCCCGCGCCACCAGCTGCTACGGTTCCGGAATACTTGCCTCTTTATTTGCGGTCTTCTGGGTAAACTTTGCATACACATATCCCTACATGACGCTGAACTTTACCATGTCAGGATACCCGATCACGTTTGTGGGCATGATGCTGATCTCCTGTATTACCAGCAGCATTTGCATCATGATCACAAAGCAGAATGCCCAGATCCAGGAAAAGGACCGGATGCTGCTTAATGCAGAGAAGGAAACCATGAAAGCCAACCTGATGAGGGCCATGTCCCATGATCTGCGCACGCCTCTTACCACAATCATCGGTTCCAGTTCCACCTATCTTGAACAGGAGGAGACCATGTCACCCGATGAAAAGCACAAACTGGTCCAGAACATTGAGGAGGATGCGCAGTGGCTTTTGACCATGGTGGAAAATCTCCTCACCGTTACCAGGATCCAGGATGAGCGGGGTGTGGCCAATGTGATCAAGGCGGACGAGTCGCTGGAGGAGATCGTCTCTTCCGCAGTGAGAAGGTTCAGAAAACGCTTTATGGATGTTCCTGTCCATGTTTCCATACCGGATATCTTTATCATGGTTCCCATGGACGCCACGCTCATCGAACAGGTCATTAACAATCTTCTGGAAAACGCATTCTTTCACTCCGGAAGCCACGGTCCCATTGATCTGATCGTAACCACAGACGGACCTTACGTATCCATAACCATAAAGGATTATGGAAAGGGTATCCGTCCGGATCTGCTGGACACCCTGTTTGACGGAGGAGGGGTTTATGCCAACCAGATGGGAGACAGCCATAAGGGAATGGGGATCGGCCTGTCTCTCTGTAAAACCATCATAAACGCACATGGCGGCCAGATCCGGGCCGGCAATCATCAGAATGGCGCCCAATTTACTTTTACCTTACCAGATTGGAGGGAATACTGATTTATGAACGCAAAAGCCAGTATTATCATCATTGAAGACGAAAAAAATATATGTAATTTTATAGAAACAGTCCTGACACCTCAGAACTACCATGTGGTCTGTGCATATACAGGAGCCGATGGGTTAAAGCAGATCAATACCCACAAACCGGATGTTGTTTTACTGGACCTGGGCCTTCCTGATATGGATGGACTTGAGATCATTGAGGAGGTTCGGACATACAGCTCCGTGCCCATCATTGTTATCTCTGCCAGAACCCTGGAACGCAGCAAGGTAGCTGCCCTGGATATGGGAGCCGATGACTATCTCACAAAACCCTTTGGCACAGCGGAGCTACTGGCGCGCATCCGCACCGCACTGCGCCACAGCCAGAAGACAGCCAATGAGAATACCCGCTATGAGGTCGGGGACCTGATGATCGATTTTGAACGCCGTTTGGTAAAGGTAAAGGATCAGGACGTACATCTGACCCAGATCGAATACAAACTGGTCTCCCTGCTGGCTCAGAACGCGGGAAGGGTGCTGACCTACGAAACTATCATATCCAAAATCTGGGGCCCCTATGCTGACAGCGACAATCAGATCCTGCGTGTGAACATGGCCCATATCCGAAGAAAGCTGGAGGAAAATCCCGCAGAGCCCCAATATATATTCACAGAGATCGGCGTGGGTTACCGTATGAGGGAAGAATAGAGGGAATAACAGAAGGAATAGCAGAAGGAATAGCAAAAAATAAAACCTGCAGGATCGCTGGTCAGCCGTCCTGCAGGTTTTGCTAATTGTTGTCATATTTTTTAGTGTGGCTCTTGGCACTGCGCTTTCTGCGCCCGTCTTCCTTTCTTTGGGTCAGCAGTTCCACATCCTCGTCCCCCGCCATCTTGGTGGTCTTGACAATATAATATCTGTCTTTCTCGGACTTTTTAACCCTGATCTTTCCTTTCACATAGCCATGCTCCGGGCAGTATGCCAGACAGAAATAGAACCTCTGTCCATAGGGAAACCAGCGTATCTTCTTGCGCAGCATCCTCCGGCACTTAAGGCACACCATGTCCGTAATATTCTTATCCTTCATGATCTCTTCCCTGGAGTCAAACTCCCTGGATACAAATTTGGTGTATTCGGGAAAGTACAGGTAAAATTCCTTGTCCTTTTCATCCGGAAGGCCGTAATAATCAACGGAAACATACACCCCATATAAGTCCATATCCAGGGCGGACAACACCCTTCCCGTGTAGTAAGCGTCATCCAGGGCGCGGTGAAACGGCCGTTCCTCCTCCATGGCCATCTGCTGCACTGCCTGGTCCAGGGACACCTTATTCTTTCCGTCCCCATACTGGAAGCAGAACAGCTTCTGTATGTCGTAGTACAAAAGAGGGCGGGGAAAAGGTATATCCAGGCCATAGTAAGCCATATTCCTCTGGAGCTCTGTCAGGTCCATGGACCCCCATGTGCAAAAGCAGTATTCCTCTTCCCCGCACCACTCCACAAATTCCCTTATAACATCCTCAAAACGCTGCCCCTCCTGGCACAGCTTCCTCATATCCATGTGCGTTACTTCCGATATCTTAAAATGCAGCTTCTTATATACCTGAGGCCTGATCAGCTTATGGAATTCCCCTACCTGGCAAAATCCCTCATCCAATTTTACAGCGCCTATCTCAATAATCTCAAATGGAAGGTGGTCCACTGAATCTTCCTTTCCATTTGGGCTCTGGTTCCATTCAAGGTCAAAAACAATGTAGTTCATTTTTTCATCCTGTCACTCTATAATCTTAATTTACTTACCTATCTTATCATAATGCACAGAATATGGAAAGGGGCATTCTATTTTACCTTTTTCTCCCATTCACTGTACAAAATCGGCCCAGACATTTGTTAACCAATTATCTTATTTTGGTTGACATTTTCAACTTGAGACCCTATAATAATCAATGAATTGTAAACCTGTTTCTACCTATTAGATAACATTTGGGGTATGATAAATGAGACAATTGATATATGAAACGTGTTTATGGGGCCGTCACCGCTTTGACGGCTGGGTCATGGCCCGGGCTGTTTACCGCAAATACAGCAATGAAGCCGCTGTCTGTTTTCATACACAGCGGAAAAAGAGCCACAGATATGCCGCAGTACTGGAAACAACGGGATACACACAAGCCGCGGCACCAGCCGGAAGCCTGGAAGTGCTTCTGATGGACGTATCTAAGGATAAAAACCAGCAGGGTGATGCCCCGCAGCTACATTTCCAAATATCAGCTACATCAAAACCATCTTCCTTAGAATCATCTTCCACAGATCCGCCTTTCACAGATCCGTCTTCCACAGATCCGCCTTCCATGTGCTTTCTTAAGACGGACCTGAGACAGTTTCTGAAAGCATCCGGCGACACCAACCCCATTCACCGGGGTGATCCGGCCCTGGTGCCAGGATTATGGATATTCACGCGCCTGTATGAACCCTTTTCCCATATGGCATGCAGCCCTCTTCCTGTTCTTCCTATAGAATACGGAATCCATCTGCCCATAGAATACAGTATCCGCCTGATCCGTCCAACCTATACGGGCCAACCCATTTACCTGAAATGTGAAAACAACACTGTCACAGGAAGCTGCGATGGCCTTGTACATTTTCACCTTCAAATAAAAAACCTATGACATGGAGGCAACTATGAATACAAAACAAAACTTCAGCACCCTGGAACTGACAAAAATGGCTCTTCTCACTGCACTGATCTGCGTATCAGCATACATTGTGATACCCCTGCCATTTTCCCCTGCAAGCCTGACCGCCCAGACACTGGTGGTCAACCTTATTGCGCTTTTGTTAACTCCCCGTCAGGCTGCCTTCACCATTGTGGTCTACATGCTGCTGGGCCTTTCCGGCCTCCCCGTATTCTCCGGCGGAGTGGGAGGACCCGGAAAACTTTTTGGCCCTACCGGCGGGTACATTATGGCCTGGCTGATAGCCGTTGTACTGATGTCCTGGCTGAAGGGAAAACGTTACAGCTTCAGGCGCTATTGTCTTGTGACCATGCTGGTGGGGATGCCTGTGACTTTGATACTTGGAAGCATTTATATGAAGTTTGTAACAGGCATGGACTGGGTATCCGTGTTTACGGTTGCCGTACTCCCATTTATCCCTCTGGACCTGTTTAAATGCGCTGCCGCTGCCGCTATCGCAAAGCCGGTGCAGATCAGCCTGTTGAAGGCTGGAACTTCTATTTGAATCTGCGTACTCTCGGATGTTAATCAGATCTGCGTAATGAATTTTTGCCTGTTGTGCACCAATCTATGAGGCATATACGGTGTATCGTTGATTCGCTCTGTGTGTGACCGGCGAAAAATCAACCGCAAAAATGGGGACCAGAAGGCTCTGAGAGTACACATCTAATGCGGGGAGGTATGATATGGACCATGTCTTTGTACTAGGCGGACTCAGAAGTTATATCGGTATCAGGAACAGCGCTTACCGCCATATCCCGGCCGAATGTCTGGGTGCGGCCGTATTAAAGGGGCTGATCAGACAATGCGGCTGTGATGGCTACGCTCCCGGGGCTGTTGATCCCGGGGTAATCTCTCCCGGTACAATCTCTCCCGGGGATATTGATATGGTCATCTGCGGCAACAGCGCGGGCAGCGGCGGCAACATCACCCGGCTTATGGCTCTGGAGGCGGGGCTTGATCAGTCCGTTCCCGCTTTTACAGTGGACCAGCAG
Source organism: Enterocloster citroniae (assembly GCF_040545455.1). Lineage (NCBI taxonomy): Bacteria > Bacillati > Bacillota > Clostridia > Lachnospirales > Lachnospiraceae > Enterocloster > Enterocloster citroniae. The sequence continues at coordinate 320,801 of NZ_JBEPLZ010000006.1, forward strand.
TGCGCCTCCTCCCTGGAGGCCATAACCACTGCCGCCGCCATGATCGAAAGCGGACTCTGCCACCTGGTAATTGCCGGCGGATTTGAGAGTACATCCACGCAGCCCCTTCGCTCCTATCACCCCAATCATCCTGACTACAGGGATACCACTCCTTATACCACCGCAAAATTTGTACCCGGTCCCCACAGGGAGGATGTAATGCTCCAGGGTGCTGAACGGACTGCAGCCCATTACCGCGTGGACAAACAGGATTTGGACCGCTGGGTACTGGAGAGCCACCGCCGGGCCCTTATGGCCCGTCAGTCCCGGATACTCAGCGATATAATATTTCCCGTGTTCGGCCTGGAGCGCGATGAAGGCATACGTCCCAGAATGAGCCAGAAGCTGCTGGACAAGCTTCCCCCCGTATTACAGGACGGACGATCCCTCAATGCCGCCAACGCCTGCACAATGAACGATGGAGCGGCCTTTGTGGTACTCTGTTCAGACCAGTATCTGGCCCGCCATGGCCTGACAGCCCGCTGCCGGATCCTGGATGCCTGCAGCATTGGGACCAATCCGCTTATGAGCCCGGTGTCCGCTGTCTCATCCATAGAAAACCTGCTGAAGCGTACCGGCATTTCCATGGACGAAATCGGATGCATTGAATGCAACGAGGCGTTTGCTGTCATTGACGTCCTTTTTGAGAGAGCCTATCCGGGTACATTCAGCCGTTATAACCAGTTTGGCGGGGCCCTTGCTTATGGACATCCCTACGGCGCCTCAGGGGCTATTATCTTCCTCCACCTGGTAAAAGCCATGGAGCGTACCGGCAGCCAAAAGGGGATTTGTTCCGTGGCAGCCGCCGGAGGCATCGGGACCGCCCTGATGCTGGAGCGGTAGGGACCCTACCGGAGCAACAGAGAGCAATCATTAAGATAGTGAAGAACCATAAAACCTAAGGAGAACATCATGGATTACCTTGAAATGATAAGGGCTGTACCTGCTCACAGGACAGCCCTTATTGAAGATTCCAACTGTTATACATATGGAAGTATCGTCAGGGACGCGGATGAGATCAGGCATCAGTCCGACCTTCTTGACCCTGGGCTGGAATGGATAGACGAAGCCTCTGTGTACGGACAGCTGATCCGATTCCTTGCTTACAGCGGCACAAACAAAGTCCCCGTGATTATATCCAGGGAAACAACACGCAGGCCGATTCCCGGCTCTCCTGTCCCATCCACAGCCTGCATGGGTGTCCTCACGTCAGGTACCACGGGGGTCCCCAAAATATGGTTTCGCACCTTTGAAAGCTGGCACAGCTTTTTTCCCACACAGAACCATATATTTGGCATAAACAGCTCCAGCCGCATGCTGGTCCACGGCAGTCTGGCCTTTACAGGAAACCTGAATATGTACCTGTCTTTGATGTCAGAGGGGGCATCCGCCATTACCTGCTCACCGGTCTATCCACCTGCATGGAATCAGGCCATGGTTGATTATCAGGCCAATGGGGTATATTTGATCCCCTCCAAACTGCGCCTGCTGGCCAGAACAGCCTCCGGATGCAACCCATATATAAAGACCATTGTATCCGGCTCTCAAAGCCTGGGACTGGGGGATATCCGTCTGTTAAGGACAGCATACCCAAACAATCAATGCACCCTTTACTACGGAGCCAGCGAACTGAGCTTTGTTTCATTCATCCGGGACTCCCAGATGAATGACGACCCCGCATGCGTGGGACTCCCATTTCCCGGTATAAATATAATGATCAAAAACAATGAGATCTCAGTGGATACGCCATACAGGGCCCTGGGCCTTCCCACCCCCTGCAGCGTTGGGGATATGGGATATACGGGTGCGGACGGATACCTGTACCTGCTGGGGCGCAAAAACAATGTATATAATATCCACGGGCGCAAGATTTCTGCTTCACTGATCGAACACGCACTGATGGCACTGGATGAGGTGGATGAAGCCGCAGTGACGCTGGAGCATGGCGCCCTGACCGCCTATGTGGTACTGAATCCGCAGTCCGAAGGCACTCCTGCTTATTGTCTTCTGATGGAGCAGCTTAAACAGCGCCTGAATCCCTATGAACTGCCCCGCAGGATCATTTACACAAAAGAGCTTCCAAAAAACAGCAGCGGAAAGCCTGTTCCATCACTGCTTTCCGCTGCTGATCCTCATTGATCAAGACTGAATTCATGCGCCGGCTTGTCATATTGACGGCCGGTTATTATTTTTGCTGTCAGGTCCGTACAGTTAAAAACAACAGACCACTGGGTGGCGTTCATCCTTCCCGATGACTCAGACACGTGCCAATCCTTGGACGCTGCCTGTAGCAGATCCATGCCGGCCTGCTCATCCTCTACCACACCATTGCAGCTGTCCAGGGATGTCTCTAATATCTCATACCTGTCCTGGCCGTTTCCAAAATTATATTTCTTATCCGACAAGAGGAAATTCGTTGCCATCTGATAGTCCTGCTCCGCCTTCAGCACAACCAACTCATTGTCCACGTACTCCACCACCGCGCTGTTCCCTCCGGCATCGGCAATCTGGAAATGATAGCAGCTTCCCGCGGAGGAATGCATGTCATACTGTTCCAGCAATTCCACTGCCTCATCCACCGTGGCCGCTTTATCTAACATCAACCGGATAGCAGTAGTGGTGGTTATATCCGTCTTTCCCGTATCCTGATTCGTGGGCTCATCTGCAATGCGCAGCACTGCCGCCGCAAGGCCCTTTTCATTGATACCGTCCAAAGGAGCGTAGGGAGCTGCCAGGGCGATCAGCTTTTCCTTCAGTGAATCCGGCAGATTATCTTCCCCAAAGCCTAGAAATGCCAGATTTACAGTTGACAGGGACCTGTATCCATGATCAGGTGCTGTCTCCACTATCAGAGCCGGGGAGTAGGTCAGATCAAAATTACGTCCGAATATATAGTCCCCTTCTTTGGTCCATGCGCTAAATGTGGAACAGCCAAGATCCGGTATGGAGAACTCAAAGGGCAGCCCCTTTAAAAGCCGTTCCGTCACGAACCTGACCAGTTCTCCGTCCGTGCTGGCTCCAATTTCCAGAAAATCATCAAATCCGTAGTCCCCATCATACCTCATGGAATAAAGTACATTGTCATCTATCTTTTCCAGCGTACCCAATGTCTTGATTTCATGCCTGAACATAAAGGCTCCTCCCAATACTATAATGATCACCAGTCCAGCCAGGCAGCCCAAAAGGCCCAGCAGCCGCTTTTTCCATTTCTTATTGTTATGATCCATGTTTCCCCTTCTGACTTCTTATCTATCTGTTTGTGGCAAACAATCTGTGATAGACTATTTTAATATCAAAATATCTTTATCATCATATCATTTGACCTGTAAAAAGTCAAATAACCAAGGGATTGGCTTCGGCCCGGTATCTGGGACGATTCCTGATTTGGTTTCTGGGCCGGTATCTGGACTGGTTTCTGGGCCGGTTTCTGGGCCGGATCAGGTGATTCAGACCTGTTTTGAATATCCGGATTCGCCAAGCAATTTTAATCTATACACACCAGCTCATACTTACGGTTTCCAAGGCCATGGGCCTGGGCGGCCTCCACTGTATGGATTCCATGACGGGATTCCATACGTTCGATCAGGGCACGTTTGCCTGCATCCTCAGAGCCATACACCGCATCCACGGATGCCTGGTCCAAAGCAACGGGATCTGCAGATGCAAATATACCGATATCCGCCATTTCCGGGTCATGGGGATGTGCATCGCAGTCACAATCCACCGACAGTCTGTTGGCCACATTAATATAAACAATTTTTTCACGTCCCATAAAATCCATTACAGACCGGTCCGCATCTGCCATGGACTCCAGGAATGAGTCATGATCTGCCGTAAACGCGTCCTCAAAAACATTACTGGTACCGGATGTATGAATCCATATCTTACCCCTGGACGATGCAAGGCCGATGGACATATTCTTCAGCGCACCTCCAAATCCACCCATGGCATGCCCCTTAAAGTGGGACAGCATTACCATGGAATCATAATTCTTTAAATGGGTGCCTACATAGTTCTCCTGTAAATGAAAACCACTCTCAACAGGAATTGCCATGTCACCATCTTCGTCCAATATATCGCAGGGGGCAATGGCCAAAAACCCATGGTCCCGGATCGTCTCCCAATGAGCCTGTGTCGTATTACGTCTGCCCGGATAAGCGGTATTACATTCTACAATGGTCCCACTCAACCTATTCACCAGGTCCTTGATCAATCCCGGCTGGAGAAAGTTATGGCCTCCCGGTTCACCTGTGGAGATCTTTATTGCTATATTACCTTTCAGGGACACGCCTAACGCCTCGTAAACGCGGACTAAGCCCTCTGGTGTAATTTCCTTTGTCTTATATACAATTGACATATTATTTTCCTCCTGGTCGGTTTTAATGGCTATATCCCATGTATTCATACTCCACGTCCCATTTCATAAGCCTGTACCATAGCCAGACTGTTGTTTATATCTCCCTTCTGCCAGGCACCTGTGCCATATATGATTCCTCTTTCCCTGGCATTAGGCAGACAATCCTCCGTAAATCCCCTAAATCCCTCTACGGTACGCTCCATCATATTGTTATCCGTGTCCGCAGCCGCTACAATAAAATAAAAGTCCTTATCCCGTATTTCTGCGTAACGCGGTACTGTCCGGTCGATCAACGTCTTCATCTGTGCATCCATGGAATAAAAGTATACTGGCGTAGACATGACGATCACATCACTGTCCACCATTTTATCCAATATCTTTGCCATATCATCCTTTTGCACGCATTGATGGGTCCCGTTACAGACACCGCACCCAGTACAATAGTTGATTTTATAATCTCCTAAAAAAACTTTTACCACAGTATTTCCAGTGTCCTCTGCCCCACGCATAAACTCATCACATAGCGTATCGGAATTTCCTCCCCTTCTGGGGCTGCCGGATAGAATCAGAACCTTTTTACTCATTATAAACTCCTTTCCATATTCATCCATGTACTAATTTTAAAAGCTACTACTATAGACTACTACCTGGAGTTAAGTCCAGGTCAAGTGGTTTTTGCGGATTGAGCGGATTTATGCAGATTTTTTGCAGATTTGTGGATTTCTTCAATTTTGTGATGATCCTGGATGTACAGATAATACATGGAACGATTTTTAAGAAATAATAAAAACCCTGAAGATTTAATCCTTCAAGGTTCATGAGAGGCGACGACCGGATTCGGACCGGTGGTGAGGGTGTTGCAGACCCGTGCCTTACCACTTGGCTACGTCGCCATATTTAATTATAAATGACCCCAAGGGGATTCGGACCCCTGTTACCGCCGTGAAAGGGCGATGTCTTAACCGCTTGACCATGGGGCCTTGCAAAAATATAAATAAAACTCCCCGAGTAGGACTTGAACCTACGACAGCGCGGTTAACAGCCGCGTGCTCTACCGACTGAGCTATCGAGGAATATTTAAAGTGCTCTCTGAGTCTCTATTATACTGTATAAACAAAGATTCATCAAGTACCTTTCTGAAGATATTGTATGAAACTTTTGCAGTTTTTATGCAAAATACATACCTTCAAAACCACATATTGAAAACCGAATTGAAACTTCCTTCTTTTCCCCTAAACCTTTTGGTTAAGCCCTCGACCGATTAGTATTAGTCAGCTACATACATTACTGCACTTCCACCTCTAACCTATCTACCTCGTCTTCTT